>LDXN01000052.1 GCA_001443445.1 Candidatus Dadabacteria bacterium CSP1-2
CGTCTTTTATCTGATAAGGGTTTTCAAGACCTGCATAGAAGTCCCCGTTTGCACCCGCAGGATTTTGATCATTTCTCGAGCCTGATATCGGACGGTCAAGCCAGTTAGTTAAACTTGCAATAAAAAGTGAAGACTTACTATTATCTACACCAAGCATTCTAAAAAGCTCTGTAAGCTCCGCATGCACCTGACGGTCGACATCATTAGTGGTCTGATTTACAAGAGCATTTAGGTTGATCTTTGAACGCTCGTCAATAACCTTGATAGAAAGGGAACCATCTCCAAATGGTAAAAAGGGGATCTGGATAGTCCAATACCCTTTAGAATCTCCCACCTGGTCGCCGAAATTACTAGCGAATGCGGTAATGTTCTCAAGTGGCTCGTTCTTTAGTGTTCCAGCAATAACATAAACCCCGGACTTCGCTATGTAGCGCGATTTTAATTCATCCCTTGTATTAGAAGATATTTCTATATCAATATGTGTGAAATACATAAGATCAACTACAAGTGTCGTAAGAATTGCAATAACAATAAGCACTATTATAAGTACGATGCCCTTTTCTGATCTACTCTTCTTGAGATTCATATTCTTAAAATTAATGCTTCTTATTAATTTGCAGAAGGAATTAGTATTAGAGAATTAAACACTACATCTTCTCCCCTGCTACTCCTCATTGTTAATGTTACATCAACTGCCTTTGGAAGGGAGTTTGTTTGCGATGAATCCCAAACATCTATAAATTCCTCCCCATCACCTGATAGGTAAGTAAGGTTAAACCCCACTACGCTTTCGGATAGTGGATACTGAATTGCAACAGAGGTGCTTCCAATTCTTGGATTTTCACCTCTCATAAGAAAAAAAAGATCGCTGTCAGGAACCGGCTCAAGAAAGTAACTAATCAGAGCCTGATCTGAATCTGGAGAGTTTATACCTCTTTTATGAGATAAGGCGGTAAAAGCAACTGAGCTATTCTTTCCTTCTACTTCACCAACAAAAAATGAAGACGGAGAACTACCCTTAACTGAATAAATCATACCCATTGGAAATGCCATAGCTAGATCCTCAGTCATCTTAGAAAAAATAATTCTTACCTCATGGTAAAGTTCAAGCTCGCTTTCGGCCGAATCCTTTGCATTTATTATCTGAAAGAATGAGGCATAGAGAACAGTTAAAACCATAGCCCCGATTAATGCAGCAAGAAGAACCTCAATTAGAGTAAACCCTCGGGATCCGGGGTCGCGATCGTCCGACTGAGCGCTCACGACGAAGTCTAGCGGTAGGGTTTTTAGGAAACCTCTATTTGAGATTAGACATTGCCAATGTGACTTCAAAGTCCTTTTTACCTTCATCCCAAGTAATTAACAAACGAACGATTCTAACTTCCGTATTTAAGCCCGGAATGCCTAAGGGGGTTACTGAACTATACCATTTAAAACCAGGGGCCTCTGTAAATTCGCCCTCCCTCTCCCCTTCTTCTGGAAACCCTCCTAGTTCAATTTCTGAAAGCCTTCGTTGAGCGAGAGCGCTCGCAACTACTAAGTTCTTTGACTGGGAGGCAAGAATTAAATCTTTATTTACAGCCCCTAAAAGTACTGCAAGCGCGGCGCCGAGTATTGCAACCGCAACAAGAACCTCAAGGAGGATAAACCCTGACTGGATATCAGGAATTTGGAATTTGGAATTAGCAAGATTTTTACCAATCCCTAATTCCCAATTCCCAATTCCTCTACTTCTCAAGAAGGTCAATATACTCATCGAATACAATAGTTCCCCCCGTGTAGGGTTTCGTAGCTAGTGTGTAGGCTTGTCCATCTTCAGTTGCAAGATGGATCACAGCCGGTTCAACAAAGCCGGTCGGCATAAATAATATAAATTCCCCACTTCCCTTCTCTGTCTTTCCAAGGCTTCTCTGTGTTTTAATATCTTTAAAAAAAACACCGACTGGAAGCCTCTTTCTTTGAAAAAAGGTATCAACAGGCGTCACAAATTCATTTCCCTCTATAACCTCAACCCAATACTCATTTGTGTCTATATCAAATGCCAGCTTATAGACCCTTTTTTTAAAAACAGCCTCACTATATAGGTATCTTATAGTACCAGTGAGTCTTCGTGAAGCACTTTTGATATTTACCTCAGTAATATCCTTAAACTTAGGAACCGCTACCAGTAAAAATATCCCGACCAAAAAAATTACCACAACAAGCTCTATAAGGGTAAAACCTTTTTGATCCCTCATTGTATATTCCGGCTTGAAATGTCGTCATCACTCGGATACACACCATCTTCCCCAGGAGATATGATTTCATAAGAGCCGTCTTGAGTTTGGTCAGTACCAATATAGACATAATCGTTTCCCCATTGGTCCTTAGGAACCTGGCCACCTTCGAGGTATCCTTCTCTTGCGTATCGCTGAGGAATTCTCCCAGTACTAGGCTGTGCTACTAGAGCCTCAAGCCCTTGCTGTGTCTCTGGATAAAAGGCGTTATCGAGCTTAAACTGTTTTAGCGCAGTCTCTAGCTGTTTGATTTGAATCTTTGTGGTTTCAACCCTAGCCTTCTCGAGTCTCCCAATAACATTTGTGCTGACGATATAAGCAAGACCAGCAATGATAACCAGAACCACCATGATTTCAATAAGCGTAAAACCACCTTGTGATTTCATTTTCAAACCTCCCGCTTCTGATTTTAGATTTTGGAATGCGGATTGCTGATTTAAATTTTTTTCAATCCAAAATCTGCAATCCGAAATCCGCAATCAAATTGTTACCCTCCTATCTTCCAATTGTTGAAGTTAAATCAAATATAGGAAGAAGAATTGCAAAAACTATAAAGCCGATCACCGCACCTACTACAAGTATCATAACAGGCTCAAGAAGAGAGGTAAGAGTAGAAACCGAGGTTTCAACCTGCAGGTCGTAAATGTCCGCAATCTTAGCTAGCATTTCTTCTAGCTCACCAGTTTGCTCTCCCACTGTTATCATCCTTGTAACAAGTGGAGGGAACACGCCGCTTTCTCTAAGTGGCCCTGCAAGGCTTGTTCCTTCTCTTACATTTTCTCGAACACCCTTTAATGTTTCAACATATACCCTGTTCCCTACAACTGCTTCTCCTATTTCAAGTGCCTCTAGAAGTGGGATCCCGCTTGCAAGAAGTGTCCCAAGGGTGCGTGTAAGTCTCGAAATTAAAATCATCCTTGCAATCCTTCCAAATATTGGAAGTCTAAGGGTTAAACGATCAAAGAGCATTTTCCCGCGCTCAGTCTTACTGAATCGGTAGGCAATAAATAGAACACCAGTAAAAAGAAGGAATAGAATAACAATGTTTTGACTTAAGAACTTGCTAATTTCTATAAGTACTACAGTAATAAGTGGAAGGGCCCTTCGGCTATCTTCAAATATCCTTGCTATCCTTGGTATAACATAGGTCATCATAAAAAATAGAACCCCACCCCCTATAAAAGACATAAAGATTGGATAGATGAGGGCACTCCTTACACGTGAGCGGAGAGCCATCTGCTTTTCAAGAAAATCAGAAAGCCTAAGAAGCACAATATCGAGTGTTCCACTTGCCTCACCGGCTTTTACAATATTTACATAAAGGTCAGAGAACACGTTAGGATGCTCCTTTAGCGCAGAGGCTAAGGAGCTCCCTTCGTTTATCCTATCTCTTACCTGAGTTAGTACCTGGCTCATTCTTGCATCTTCAGTCTGTTCCGATAGCGCAACAAGGGATGCTTCAAGTGGAAATCCAGCAGAAATAAGAGTAGAAAACTGCCTTGTTGTTACTGCAAGCTCTGCAGTGCTGATCCCCTTAAATATGAATAACCTTCTCGTCTTTCCCTTTTTAACCTCTCTCATAGAGGAAAGAAATATATTCTGCCGCTTCAGCTTTTCAGTTGCAGCTTTAGGGGATTCCGCATCTATTGCACCCTCAAGATGCTTTCCTTTCTCGCTTATCGCTTTGTATTTATAAACAGGCATATCCTATAAGTGTAAGATCAGGCAAGACTACCTACTATTGCATTCATTAAAACTCAAACCTAATCTTCAATCCCTAACCTTTCATCCTCTTCTGTAACACGCATTACCTCATCTATGGAGGTTACACCCTTAAGAATCTTTTCTGCGCCGTCAATTCTAAGTGTTGTCATTCCAGATTCAATACCCTTCTTCTTTATAGTTGTTGAATCCGCAGTGCTCATAGTAAGAGCGCGGATCTCATCATTAATAACAAGTATTTCAAATATTCCGATTCTTCCACTATAGCCCGTACCTAGACACTCGCTGCACCCTTGCGCTCGATACAGTTTCCCGTTTGGAACCTTACTTCTATCGATATTTATCCTCGTAAGCTCATCGTCAAGAGGGGTATAAAGCTCCTTACAAGAGCGGCAAAGAAGGCGAATAAGCCTCTGAGCAATAACGGCAACAAGAGAAGATGCGACAAGAAATGGCTCAATTCCCATATCCACAAGCCTTGTTATTGCACTTGCTGAATCGTTTGTGTGTAGTGTAGAAAAAACAAGATGCCCTGTGAGAGAGGCATGAATTGCTATATCCGCTGTGTCTCTATCTCTGATTTCACCAACTAGGATTACATCTGGGTCTTGACGAAGTATGGATCTGAGTCCATTCGCAAACGTTAGATTCACCTTGGGATTAACCTGAATCTGGTTTATTCCCTGTATCTGGTACTCTATCGGGTCTTCTATCGTTATGATCTTTTTGTCCGGAGAATTTATCCTTTCAAGAGCGGCATAAAGGGATGTCGTTTTACCACTTCCTGTAGGACCAGTAACAAGAACAATTCCATGAGGACGATGAATAAGCGAATTTGTGGTTTCAAGCTTCTTACCCTCAAGACCCAATTCCTCGAGTTCGAGTAGAACTGTTGAGCGGTCGAGAAGCCTCATAACAACACTTTCTCCATGAGAGGTTGGAACAGTAGATATACGAACATCTACGTCGCGTCCAGCTATCTTTACTCGAATTCTTCCATCCTGTGGCTTTCTCTTTTCCGCAATATCAAGCTCAGCCATAATCTTTACCCTTGAGATAACAGATGATTGAAGCCTTTTGGGAACCGCGGTCACATTGTAAAGGAGTCCGTCTTTTCTGAATCTCACAACCAAATCCTTTTCGAAGCACTCAATGTGAATGTCGCTTGCTTTCTCCTTTACAGCGTGAAATAGAAGAGAGTTTACAAATCTAATAATTGGCGCCTCATCCTCTGCCTCAAGAAGGTCTTTAGGTTCCTGAAACTCAGATTCAGTGATGCCTGAAGTCCCGTTCTCAATCTCATCCCTCATCTCCGTACCACGTTCATAAACCTTGTTTATGCAGTCTATAATCACGGGACCTAAAGCAAGAAAAGGTTCTACATCGCACGCAAAAACTGACCTTACCTCATCTAATACATATAAATCCAGAGGTGGAGCAAGGGCTACAATAACCCTTCCATCCCCTTTCTTTAGAGGAATTAGTCTAAATTTTTTTGCAAAGCTTATAGGAAGTAGTTTTACAAGTTCAGTATCGATATCCTTTTCAGAAATGCTAACGATATGGGGAATCCCATAGAACTCTGATAATATTCCCAGAACCTCTTCATCACTCAATAGCTTTGATTTAAGTAGGGTTTCTTCAAACCTCTCTCCGTTTTTAGATAAAAGCTCACTTAGCTTATCCTGAACTGCAGGATTTTTTTTAATAATGATTTCCTCTAGGCTTTTCATGTCAGTACCCCCTTTGTCATACTACTCACTAGGAAATTCTCTCTTAACCCCCTGTTGTTGAAGGAGCATGTTTCTTCTTTGTCTATCTTCTAGTAATTTCTGCATGTCACTTTCGTTTTCTACAATCCTCGGGGTGAGAAGAATCAATAGATTTATCTTAGTGCTTCTTCTTTGCTTAAACTTAAATAGATAACCAAGAAGCGGTATATCACCAAGAAGCGGAACCTTACTTTCAGCGATAGTTTCTCTATCCTGAACAAGCCCACCTATTACAATAGTCTGGCCGTCTTTAACGACAACAGATGAATCGGCGCTCCTTGTAGTTGTAGCAAGACCAAAAACAGCTGTATTAAGATCGGGAGGTTGTTCCCTTACTGCAGAAACCTCAGTGTGAATATTCAAATTCAGAAAGTCACCTTCGCTGATCTGAGGAGTAAGCACAAGCCTTATACCGACAGGTTGACGGTCTATGGTCTGTACTGTAACACCGGTTTCACCAACTGTACTTCCTGTAGGAAAAGGAATCACATCAGCCACAACAATCTCAGCCTCCTCATTATCGGTTGTGACAATGCTAGGTGTGGAGAGGATATTTACATCCGTTAAAGAGGCAAGGGCTTGGAAAAGGAAAGTAAAAGACGGAATAGGAGGGATTGGACCAGAGCCATCAGGATCAACTGAATCACCAACAAGTCCTAAAAAGAGGCCTGATATGCTGCTTATGGCAGTTATAAAAGACTGAGGGTTAGCAGCGACGCCGAGAAGACTAGGTATACCCGGTAGCGCTGTCCCAAAAAAGCCTGCGTTATCTCCATTAAATGAAAAACCTATGCTAAAGTTTGTGCCAAGTGCCCTTAGTCTATCAACAGCGATTTCAAGTATCGCAGATTCAACAAAGACCTGCCTTCTTCTAATATCAAGTTCGTCAATAACCCTTTTTATAGTTTCATAATCTCTTCGTGACCCGATAATTATTACGGAATTCGTAGAAGCATCTGCAGTAATTCTTAGACCCTCTGCCTCTGCAACAACAGCCGAAACCCCGCCTCCATCGGTTTCTCTTTGTATAACTTGCCCTCCCTCTTCAAAAGCGCCTACAGTCCCTCCCGTCTGCCTCCCTCCCTGATATGTGGTTCCTAATGTCCTCCCCCCCTCTGTTGTTCTTGTAGGTGTTCTCCTGGGCTGTGTTACAGCACCACCCCCACCCCCAATCAAGCTAGAAAGAACACTTACCACCTGTTCGGCATCCGCATTTTGAAGACGTATAACATAAATCCCCTGCTCCGGTTGGTCTACCTCAACGTCCAGCTTCTCTATGACTGCTTTAATCTTATTCATGTCCTCGTGATAGGCAATTACTATTAGCGAGTTGGTTCTTTCATCGGTAATTATCTTAAGACCCGAAGTCTGCTGTCCCCCTCCTCCTGATGAAGTGGCACGCGGTATACGCCTTGGAGCCTCTCGCTGTTGACTAGGCTGAGGTGATTCAGCAGTCGGGGTTACGCTTTCCCCACCAAAGATTTGAACAAGTTTTGCAGCAATGTCTGCAGCGTCGGAATGTTGGATTTTTATAAACTGTATCTCTGTTTCTTGGTCAATATTTTCGATTATTTTTAATACCCTATTTAGGTTTGATACTGTCTCTACGATAATTAAAGTATTTAAAGGTGCATAAGCCAGGATATCCCCCTCCTTCGAGATAAGGGGCCTTAGCGTGTTTGCAACCTCTTGGGCATTTATATTTTTCAGTGGAACAAGCCTCGTAACATACATATCCGAGGGACTACCGTATTCGATACCAGAACCCGTTGGTAGGCTTTCAATCTTAATATCCCTTTTGGGAATAATTTTGCTAACTCCATCTTTTTTAACGATAGCAAACCCGTTTAAATCCAAGATGGCCTCAAATAGTCTTAAGGCGTTTTGTTTTTTAAATCCGCCCTTAGGTGCTACTACAGTCACTTTCTTACCCTTTACAGATTCCTCTAGTAGAAATGTCTCCCCAGTGATCTCACTTACCGTTTGGATTAGGTCTCTTATATCCATTTCTGTCTGAAGGTTAACTACATCTTCCTCAGGTATGCTCTCCTGTTTTGGAGATTCCTCCGGTGCTTTTACCTCCTTCTTTTCAATAACTCCTTCTTCCGCTTGTAACTTCTCCTGAGCTGTAGCTTGCGCCTCAGGTTCTTTAGTTTCTAAATCATTTGTTGGAGCCCCAATTTCCTTGTTTTCTTCTTCTAAAGTAGTTGCCTCAGTCTCTTGTTTTTTAGATGTTGATGTTTCATCACCCCCTGTCGGGAGAGTTTTAGAACGTTTGAAATCATAAGGCACCCTTATAAATTGATCCACCTCCAGGTTGTCATCTTTTAGGCTGTTCAATTTTTTCAATTCATCAACCGAGACTCGGAACTTCTTAGCCACGCTATATAGGGTGTCTCCAACCCTTACCTTATATTTCATGGTTCTCACAGTCGGATTTTGTGGCTTTACCTCTTCTTGCTTCTCTCCTGTAATATCCTCTGACTGAGGTAAAGCCTCTTGAATACTTATAGTCAAAGCAATAATAAACAGAGAAACCCAAAAAACCTTGTAGGCTCTTTTCATTCCCAGTGCTCCTCTCACCTTAACCTTATGCTAACAACTTTTTCTACATTCATAATTTCTCTTCGCTATGAAACATAGACGCATTGATTTATGCATCTACTATTTATTACAATTATTTTTGTTGCTTCATCCTCATGTTATAATTTTTAATTATACTATTTAATTGTGTATTCATATGTGAAATTCTGTCCACGTCTCGATAGATCCATATTAAAGTGAGTTTGTCCTCTCAATTCCTCAAAGATGCTGAACGCATTCTCAATGTTATCAAGCTCTACGTCGTTTATGCTGTGAAGAACATCCCCGTTTCTAAGTCCAATTTTAAAGAAAACACTATTTGGCCTTATTGCAAAAAACTTTAGCCCATCATCTTGAGGAATCGCCCGAGCTTGAGTCATTAGTTGATTTGGGTCGCTTAGAGCCTCTTCAAGCATCTTCTGGTCAACCTCATAAACCCCTTCTGACACCTCTCTTACATCCTCATTTTCAGCCCCCGTTTGAGTTTTCTCCCTAGAACTCTTATCCCTAGTACGTTCAATACGATTCGGTGCACCAATTTGTCCAGGTTGAGACTGAGAAACAACCGATGATATACCTCCAATATCCTTTTTACATTTGATCGTCTCAGGCCCTTCACCCCTTTCAACTATAGCTATGCAGTTTTCAATCCTGGCTAACTCAACACTTTCAGAGATAACTATATCAATCAATTCCCCTTCAACATAACCCCTAACCTTACCAGTATCTAGATTCTTTATAATCGCTGATTTTCCAGAACCCCCAAGAACAGTTCCAAGCAGTTCAAGTTTGAGTGTAGTTTGAGGTACCTCATTTACACTTAACCCCGATGAGCCTAATGAGGTGCGCTTTAGGTTAAATATATTCTTTGTTAAAATCACATTATATGAACTTCGTGGAGATGAATGCTTTAAATTGCCATCAAGGCGGTTTTCTGGAGATAACATTGAAGATGCAAAAGCCTCTGATACGGGTGGGGTTACTGCTTCTTTAATCCTATCAGTTACTATTTTCGCAATTGTATAGGAAATCCCCGCTAAAAGTATAAGATTTATGACCCAGATGTATCTTTTTATAACCGATGTAATCATTTAAGTAAATTAGTTAATTTAAGCTAGCAAAATAAAGCATTTTACTTTATATGTCAATAGGGATTTTCTTTTAATCATATAACCCTTCTGACCTCAATAAGCTTAGTAATATCTTGCCTCATGTAATCTGCTGCCGCCTCTGGAGGGGTCGGGTTTATAAAGAAACCAGCCCCCCATTCAAACCCTGCAATGGTTGTGAGGCGTGGAATGAGCTCTATATGCCAATGAAAATCGGATTCAATTGAGTCCCAATGCTGTGGTTGGCCAGGACGTTTGAATCTTGGTGGCGAGGTATGGAGTACAAAATTGTAAGGCGGGTCATTTAAAAGCCTCTTTATGGAATTTAGTAAAAGTTTTAATATAGGTGCTAGTTCTCTAAGATCATTATCACCTAGCATTGAGTAATCATGTAAATGGTGTTTAGGAAGTATCCATGTTTCAAAAGGAAAGCTTGAAGCAAATGGGCTCCAGATGATATAGTTCCTAGTCTCATAAATGATCCTTACACCAAAATCGATTTCTTGTTTTATTAGATCGCAGATGAGACATCTTTCCTTAGCTCTATAGTTTTCCCTGCACGCAGTAAGCTCCTGCTTAACTACTGGTGGAACCATGGGGGTTGCTATTAGTTGAGAGTGTGTATGGGTAAGAGAAGCGCCAGCTTCAGCCTTGTGGTTTTTAAATATCAAGACATACCGTAGTCTATAGTCACCAAACAGGTCTCTTATCCTTTGTCTATAGGCAAAAAGCACATCCGTTATCCAATCTGCATCTAAGTCACCTAGTCCCTTATTATGATCAGGGGTCTCAATAATAACCTCGTGTGCACCAGCACCGCTAACTACATCGAATATACCCGTACCGTATCTAATAGCATCGTCTTCTATCTGTAGTGCTGGAAATTTATTTGGAACAACCCTTACTCTCCATCCAGGTGAGTTAGGCTTTGTCCCCTGACTTCTTATAGCAAATATTTCCGGAGGTGTTTTCTCTTCCGATCCCTCACAAAATGGACAGGCTGCTAAAGATTCCCCATCTGTATGTGCTCCAACCCCAGCTATTGTATAATCGCTCGGTCTCCTAGCCCTCTCGGTCGAGATAATCACCCATCTGTTTCTAATCGGGTCAAACCTTAGCTCAGGCATTCAATTCTCCATAAGAATCGTTAGACTCTAAAATTATATCAAGATTTGATATATAAACGTTATTATAGAAATTGATTGAAAAGCAAAATAAAATCTCAGGATATTGAGGGAGAACAATGGGTTGTAACAATTCAAAGTCTATTGCTTCTTTGTTGATTGCTACTCCGTTATTCTTTGAGTTAATCAATCTTTTAAATTGACTAAACTTTACTCATTTTTTACTCAAAATCAACCCCCTATTTTACTTATGATTAAATTTTATATGATTCTAAAATCTTCAAGTGACTTTTATAAAGAAGAAACCAATGGTAGTCTTTTCAGTAATTTATTTTGCGCTTGCATTAAGAACCTGAGTTTCAGTTACTTTTTAAATTGCATAATCAATCTCTTTCGAGTTAAATCCTAGACTAGTCAATGATGGTATAAAGCAATAGCAAATGTCTAAACATTTCAAAGGAAGGAAATCTAAGAGGGTCATGAATGAATTAAGCTTTATCACGGATCACGACATATTTCTATTTAAGCAAGGAAGCCACTTCAAACTTTACAACAAACTCGGCTCTCACCCCATGACCGTTAACAAAACGCAAGGAACTTACTTTGCTGTTTGGGCTCCAAATGCAGAAAGGGTATCAGTTATAGGAGATTTTAATGGTTGGAATCCTGAGTCTCATCCTTTAGGTGTGAGATGGGATGGTTCAGGTGTATGGGAAGGATTTATCCCTTATCTTGAAAAAGGAGCAATTTATAAATATCAGATCACCTCTAAACATAATAACTACAATGTAGAAAAAGCGGATCCTTACGCATTCTTCTCTGAAAGCCCTCCTAAGACAGCTTCAATTATATGGGACTTAAACTATGATTGGAAAGATGATGAATGGATGAAAAATAGGTATAAATTTAATTCGCTTGATTCTCCATTTTCCATATATGAGGTTCATCTAGGCTCGTGGAGACGGGTTCCAGAAGAAGGAAATAGGTTTCTTACTTACAGAGAAATAGCCCACTACCTTGCTGATTATGTGAAGTACATGGGATTTACACATGTTGAATTTCTACCAGTAATGGAGCATCCATTTTATGGTTCTTGGGGTTATCAGACATCAGGATACTTTGCGCCTACAAGTAGGTATGGTACGCCCCAGGATTTCATGTACCTAGTTGATTACATGCATCAGAATGGAATAGGTGTAATTTTAGATTGGGTTCCTTCACATTTCCCAGACGATAAGCACGGACTGGTTTATTTTGATGGTACACACCTTTATGAGCATGCAGACCCAAAGAGGGGTTTTCATCCAGAATGGAATAGTTACATTTTTAACCACGGCCGAAACGAAGTGAGGGCTTTTCTAATCAGTAATGCCCTCTTCTGGCTGGATAAATACCATGTTGATGGTCTTCGGGTGGATGCGGTGGCCTCTATGCTATACCTTGACTACGCTAGGAAGGAGGGAGAGTGGATACCTAATGTGTATGGGGGAAGGGAGAACCTGGAGGCTATAAGCTTCCTAAAAAGGTTTAACGAAGCGGTTTATGGAGAATTCCCCGACGTACAGACCATAGCTGAAGAGTCAACGGCATGGCCTATGGTTTCAAGACCAGTGTATGTTGGAGGACTTGGCTTCGGCATGAAGTGGAACATGGGATGGATGCATGACACATTAGAATATTTCTCAACAGACCCCATCTACAGGAAGTTTCACCACAATCAGCTTACCTTCAGCATATGGTATGCCTTTTCAGAAAATTTTGTCCTCCCCCTTTCACATGACGAGGTGGTTTACGGAAAGGGTGCGCTCATCGGAAAGATGCACGGAGATGAGTGGCAGAGGAACGCCAATCTGAGAGCTTTGTTTGGGTATATGTAGGGGCATCCAGGAAAGAAGCTATTATTTATGGGAGGAGAGTTTGGTCAATGGCGGGAATGGGTTCATGATGAAAGTCTGGAGTGGCATACCCTTGAGTACCCATTTCATAAAGGTATACAACTATGGGTCAAAGACCTGAACCACCTTTATAGAACTGAACATGCTTTATATGAGTTGGATTTTAGTTTTGAGGGTTATGAGTGGATTGATTTTCGGGACTCTGAGAATAGCGTTATAAGCTTCATAAGGAAAGGCAAATATACCAACGATATCATTCTAGTAGTTTGTAACCTCACGCCTGCTCCTAGATTTAACTATCAGTTAGGTGTCCCGAGAGGGGGTTCCTGGAAAGAGGTTTTAAACAGCGATTCCGTTTTCTATGGAGGAAGCGGACTGGGAAATTCTGGTGGTCTTGAAGCTAATCATGTTAGTTCACATGGAAGACCATACTCTTTGTTTCTGACCTTACCTCCTCTTAGTGTCTTATTCCTTAAGAGTGAAATATAAGTGAAGAACTTTGCAGCGAGCTGTAAGGTATCAGCATATAAAGGGGAAGGTTCAGTTTCAATCTTCATTTGCAAACCTAACCTGTCCTGAGAAAGTCGAAGGGAGGTCTCCGCTACATTTTGAATTATGCATCAACGATTCAAACTCTATCTAGCTTTAGTCCGCCATCAATGTCATTCCCGCATGTTTCGAGCGGGAATCCAAATTGATTTAGAGTTCATGGATGCCCGATTAAACTTGTCCCCGTATGTATTAAGCGGGGAGCACTCGGGCATGACATGCAGGAACCCTAAAGGTCTCCGTTACATTTTGAATCAGAGATGTATCCTTGAGTAGCGGCGATCTTTAGATCGCCACATAGAAAGAACCTTGGAATAATGGAAGAAAACCTTTTAATCTATTCTACTAATACCTGTAATACTTCTAGAACTTTTCTTCATCTATGCATAAACTAAGGGAATGGCAAATCTATAAGAGCATTAACAATTGCTATCTTTAAATTTGGCTTATGGTTAACAATGGATAAGTATATATGTATTCATGGACACTTTTATCAACCGCCTAGAGAAAACCCTTGGCTTGAGGAGATCGAGTTCCAGGACTCAGCATACCCCTATCATGACTGGAATGAAAAAATAACAGCAGAATGTTATGCTCCAAATGCAACCTCTCGTATCCTAGATCATGAAGGAAGGATCGTAGAGATTGTAAATAATTACTCGAAGATAAGCTTCGACTTTGGTCCCACTCTCCTTGCCTGGCTAGAAAAAAGGTCGCCAGACGTATACCAAGCGATTTTGGAAGCTGATCGGGTAAGTCGAAATAACTTCTCAGGACACGGCTCAGCACTAGCGCAGGTTTACAACCATATAATCATCCCCTTAGCAAATCCCCGTGATAAACACACGCAGGTGCTATTGGGTATCCGGGACTTTGAGCACCGCTTTGGTCGCAAACCAGAGGGGATGTGGCTTCCAGAGACTGCTGTGGATTTGGAAACTTTAGACATCCTTGCAGACCTTGGTATCAGGTTTACGATTCTTGCGCCCCATCAAGCCAGCAGAGTACGTAGAATAGGTGTGCGCACATGGCGCGATGTCAGCGGTGGGCGCATAGATCCTAGTATGCCATACGAAATCGTACTACCGTCTGGTTTAACTATCAATCTCTTCTTCTATGACGCTCCCATCTCACGCGCTGTTGCTTTTGAAGGTTTGCTTTCGAGTGGTGATAATTTCGCGCATAGACTCCTAGGTGCATTCCATGGGGAACGCGATTGGTATGAGATCGTCAACATAGCTACAGACGGCGAGACATACGGCCACCATCATAGGTTCGGAGATATGGCTCTAGCTTATGCTCTCAACTACATCGAATCTAACAAGCTTGCAAGCTTGACTAACTATGGTGAGTATCTGGAAAGACACCCGCCTACCTATCAGGTAGAGATCTTTAAGGATACCTCATGGAGTTGCGCTCACGGGGTTGAAAGGTGGCGAAGCAACTGTGGGTGTAACTCTGGAGCAAACCCTAGATGGAATCAGTCTTGGCGAACCCCGCTAAGAGAATCCTTAGACTGGTTACGAGATACGATTACTCCAGCCTATGAAAAGAAGGGAAAACTTTTATTCAATGACCCGTGGGCAGCCAGGAATGAATATATACAAATCATACTTAACCGTTCTCCCGATTGTGTTAAACAATTCTTAGACAAACATGCCGCTAGTAATCCTAGTGAAGACGAAAAGATTACGATGATAAAGCTCCTAGAGCTTCAGCGCCACGCTATGCTAATGTACACGAGTTGTGGATGGTTTTTTGACGACATATCCGGTATTGAATCAATACAGGTCATCGAATATGCGGGGCGCGCCATTCAGCTTGCTGAAGAGCTTTTTGGTAATTCGTTTGAACATCACTTTGTCGAGCTACTAGACCAGGCAAAGAGCAATATTCCTAACCGAGGTAACGGGCGTAGTATCTATGAAAGGTTTGTAAAAACTGCTATTGCCAACTGGGAAAAATTAGGAGCCCACTACTCTATAAGCTCCTTGTTTGAAGACTATCCTCCACATAATAAGATTTATTGTTACTCTATAGACCGACAGAAATACCAGCATTTTGAATCTGGGAAAGTAAAACTTGCGATAGGACGAGTAAAGATGACCTCAGAGATCACAACTGAGTCAGCGCAGTTAATATTCGGAGCCCTATACCTCGGTGGGCATGATATAAAAGGCGGGGTTCTACGGTTCCAAGGAGAAGAGTCCTACAGGGCAATGGTGAAGGAACTAGGTGATGCTTTTATAAAAGAATGCTTTAACGATGTCCTTCTGCTCTTAGATAAACACTTTGAGAAGTCAATATATTCACTGAGGTCGCTATTTCGTGACGAACAGCGTAAGATCTTGAATATCCTCCTGAAATCTAGTCTAGCTGAATCGGAAGCGGCCTTCAGCCAACTCTATGAGCAAAACGCTCCTATTATGCGTTTTGTTACGAGCCTGGGCATCCCTCCATCTAAAGCCTTTTATTCAATAGCTGAGTTAGTTCTTAACAGCAAACTCCGTAATGCTTTCGAGAATGAGGAACTCGACATTGAAGGGATAAAAGCCCTTTTAGAAGAAGCTAAATTACAAGGAGTTTCGTTTGACTCAGAAACCCTCGAGTACTCTCTAAGAATGAATATCGAAAGGATGGCCGAGCAACTTCTTGCAAGCCCTACTAACATATCTCTACTTCAGAAATTAGAGGAGGCTTTAGATCTTACACGCTCTCTCCCATTTATGGTGAACCTTTGGAGGCCTCAAAATGCCTATTATAAGATTCTTAAAACTGTTTATCCTAAGATTCTGAAACGGGCTGAGAAAGAGGATGAAAGTGCAAAGGTCTGGATGAGCCATTTCACTTCTTTAGGAGAAAAACTCTCTATCCGGGTTAGATAGATGAGTACAGGCAAGGTCTTAAAACACTCTCCCTTTGCCTTATTTC
The DNA here is from genome assembly GCA_001443445.1 of Candidatus Dadabacteria bacterium CSP1-2. Lineage (GTDB taxonomy): Bacteria > Desulfobacterota_D > UBA1144 > Nemesobacterales > CSP1-2 > CSP1-2. The sequence continues at coordinate 15,962 of LDXN01000052.1, forward strand.
TCAACAGGGAGGAAAACAAGATGCAGGATACAAGATACATGATGCAAGACAAACTATTTGTTCGTGCATCATGAATCCTGCATCATGTATCATTTTTTTATGAAAAGACGAGGAAGCGGAATACTACTTCATATCACATCTCTTCCATCAGATTAT
>LDXN01000053.1 GCA_001443445.1 Candidatus Dadabacteria bacterium CSP1-2
TAAAGTCCATCTGCCAAAGATCATTAGGCCTCTCGGCCTCAAATCGTTGCCATGCCTTATGCTTCTTAGATTCTTCTTGAGATATCCGCCCTTTGCGTCTCAGGATCACTGTGATGGTACTCGGCGAAGGGATCTCCCTCTGACCCATATGTTCGAGTCTACGCTTGAGCTTACGTCCTCCCCAAGCGGGATGTTTATCCCTAAGGTCCAAAATCAATTGCTCCATATTGGAATCTGTGGCGTTAGGAGAGTTTCTAGGACGCCTAGAACGATCATAGAGTCCATGCAAACCTTCTTCCATATAACGGTTCAAGAATTTATATCCTGTTTTTCTGCTTATCCCAAAACGACGACAAAGCTCAGAAAAACATATGCTTTCCTGCAAAGCCAATGTAACAAATTCAATTCGTTGAGACATAACGGTAACTTTCTTCCATCCCATGGCTGCCTCCTTTTCAAAAAAGCAGCCATTAATATACAAAATGTGTTACCTATGTCTCCGAACGTTTGTAACCTATGTGTCCAGCCCATACAGAAGGTCGGGATGGGGGAATGAATACAAGACCCACCTTGATCCTCCCCCATAAAGGGGGAGGATGTTTATGAAATAATACCTACCGTCAATGGTGAGGAATTGTCGATAATAGCTCTAAGGAGTGTTTTTTACAGTGCTTTACACTCTAAAGCTATAAACTGGTAATATCATCAAGGGAGATAATATGCTAACTTCAAAGGAGATAAAAATGTCAGAGGAATTTTATAAGAAATCTGATATTAAAAAGCTTAGGAAAGTAAGGGAACTCACACCTGACTCTTTTAAAGCCTATGTGGACTTTGACAAGCAGGCAATGGCAGAGGGCGCACTTCTGCAGAAAATAAAACGCCTTATAGCAATAGCTGTTGCTCACACAACTCAGTGCTCTTTTGCATTGATTTCCATATAAAAGAAGCAAAGAAGCTTGGAGCAACTGAACAGGAAATCATCGAAGCCATATGGGTTTCTGCCGCACTCCGCGCCGGAGCATCGGTAGCCCACAGCGTTCTTGCTGTTAATGCGTATGAGGAGTAAGGATTGGACTGTAAGTTAAGGACTTAGGGAAGGAAGTTATTTCTATAAAGTTCCCTGATTCGTTTTAGCTCATTTGGGTTAAGCTCAGCTTCTGCTGCACTAATGTTTTCTTCTACCTGATTTATTGTCTTTGCTCCTGGAATAACAACTGATACAGCCTTGTAAGAAAGAGAAAATCTTAGGGCTGCTTGAATAAGGGTTTGACCTTCTTTTTCCAGGAATTTTAATCTACTGACCTTTCTTGCGCTCTCTTCTAAAAATTTCTTACTCCAACCATGTCTATGATCAGTTTTTGGAAATTTTGAATTCTCATTGTACTTTCCTGTAAGAAGGCCACTAGCAAGAGGCTCGCGTGCGATGATTCCTATATCGTTTTTTATAGCAAGAGGAAATAGTTTCTCCTCGACTTCCTGCTCTAGAATGTTGTAGATGATTTGAATGGTGTCAGGCTTTCCTGTTTTAATTGCTTCTATTCCATCCTCAACGTAATAAGCCGAAACCCCATAGAACCTGATCTTTCCCTGTTTTTTAAATTCATCAAGTGTTTCATAAACGTTATCTCTTTCTATATCGTCGGGTTTCGAGTTATGTATTTGATAAATGTCTATCCACTCCCTTCCTAGTCTTTTCAGGCTTTTTTCCAGTGCAAAAGATATGTAATTCCTTTTTAGATTGCTTCTTATTCCACCATCTCGGTAAAAATCCCAACCGAATTTTGTCGCAATTATGGCTTCTTTATCATTTCTTTCTCTTAAAACTCGACCTATAAGTTCTTCACTGTGTCCGTCTCCATAAATATCTGCTGTATCAATAAAATTGACACCGAGATCAAGGGCTCTGTGCAGTGCACGGATAGAATCCTTGTCATCTGTTGGCCCGTATCCACGCCCGCTTATAGCCCAAGCGCCAAAACCAATTTCTGAAACTAAGACATTAGTTCTTCCGAGTCTTTTAAGTTTCAATTGTCAAAAGGTTAATTAGTTTATATCAATTATGTTTTATTCAAGGTTTGCTATTTACTTGTCATGCCCGAATGTTCTTCCGCTCAAGCTTGCACTCGAATGCTTTAATCGAGTGACATGCGGGGACAAGATTTATCAGTTATCCCCACCGTTGTCATACCCGAATGCTTTTATCGGGTATCCATGTCTTGGATTCCCGCTCGATCCCCGATCAAGTCGGGGATACGGGAATGACATCTTTTTGGCCCGTAGTGTGTAAGTAAATAACTAAAGTTATTTTATGTTCGGCATTACTTTCTCGGCAAAAAGCTTCATAGACCGAATGGCTTCTTCATGGCATATACCAGGAAAATTAAAACGGCAAATAAGATTGTCTATTGGTAACGCTTCCTTATATCTATTAATTGCTTCAATACATTCCTCCGGCGTTCCAAATATGCTCTGTTCCTTCGCCAAGTCATATAAAATAGGGTCATTAGGGTCCGATAATAAATTTCCATCACGATCTACCATTGACCCCCAGGCAGCATAACCTTTGGCGGTATATGTTCCATGCTCTTTAATCTTTTCCCAAACCGTATCTCCTTTTTCATTCGATACATATACCTCGCGAACAAGAGGCTTCTCAAAATCATCGGGATTACGCCCGTATTCCTTAAGAAGAGAGGAATGCAGATCAAACAATTGTTTTATAATCGGTATTATGCCGATAGCCGGCACGTATAAAGGTGCTCCTATCCGTGCCGCCCGCCGGATAGCAGGTTCCGTAAAAGCCCCAATCCAAATAGGGATCGGCTTTTGAACAGGCTTCGGAGTTACATTAATATTCTCATATTGATAATATCTGCCTTGAAAGCTAAAGGGTTCATCTGCCCAACTCTTCTGTAGAATTTCAATGCCTTCTTCCATACGCCCTCTTCTCTCTTTAAGAGATGCACCGAACCCCTCAAACTCTTCCTTACGGTACCCTAACCCAAGCCCCAGGATTAAACGTCCTCCAGAAATTAAATCTACGACTGCTGCATCTTCAGCTACCTTGATTGGATTATGAAGAGGTAAAAGCAAGACCCCAGTACCGATAAGTATTTTCCGTGTGCGAGCGGCTATAGCTGCCGCTGTTATGAGTAGGGAAGGACAATATCCATCGGATAGAAAGTGATGCTCAGTTAACCATGCAGACTCAAATCCAAGCTCTTCAGCAATATTTATTTCTTCTAACATTTCGGCATATAGCTGTTGATGTGGTCTTGGATTATGTGGTGGGGATTGCAGGCTGTAATATCCTATACCGAATTTCATATCTTATCTCCTTGGAATTTTAGAAGTTTTAATAAAATCTAGCATAGTTAAGCATACTATTCTCTTATGATAAAAAAAGGCTGGTTTTCCAGCATCTTAGCCAAGAAACCAGCCCTATTTAAATTTTTTAGAAAGTTAATTCTCAAACATTGAAAGATGAGCCACAGCCGCAGGAGCCTTTAGCATTCGGGTTCTTGATTGCAAAACCCGTACCGCTGAGACCGTCTGAATAGTCAAGTATGGCTCCACTGAGATAAGGTAAGCTCATTTCATCAATTGCAACCTTGATACCATCCATCTCAACCACCTTATCTGTATCCTCAGTTGTGTCATCAAATCCCATTTCGTAAGAGAATCCCGAACATCCACCAGGAACAACACGAACCCTAAGAACTGCATTAGGTATGTCTTCACCTTCTAAGAGTCTCTTTATCTCGTTGGCAGCTTTTACAGTTACCTCAAACATCTTGGCTACCTCCTTTTAAGTATTTTTTTATTCCTTGTAATTATACGCAGTGATAAGAACAATAGCAATTCCTAATAAAAATACAACCGAGTTTAATAGTACGGATGTTTTATGTAGTGCATTAAATCTATTTTGTAATTCACTATACCTTGGGGAGTCTTCGACTAAGCTTCTCATCTCGGTTCTTATTTCTAATGCTTGAGGTCTAATCACTGCTCCAGCAAATATTGCAAGTCCGAGCATAATCACAAGTATTATAACTCTCAATAAATACGAAGCCGTTGACGAATGGCTTCCAGTTAACCAGGAGAGAAGGGAGGTAACGATGGCAACCACTCCACATACATAGGATATAAGATAGTATTTGGGGAAAATATCAGTAACCAAATCACCTGCCAACTGCTTTGGAAGCACTTTAAAAATACTCGGTGCCGCAGAAGTGGAGAAAAAGAATATACTCCCTATCCAAAAGACTAAGGAAAGGAGATACAGGAATCTTAGAATGACTTGCATTACTTAATTCATCTGATTTTAGTTTACTTAATTATACCAATTTAGAACAAAAGTCGAAGATAGTAAATAGTAATACACTACTTAGTATTGACTTTTGCTCACCTGAAATTATTTAAGGCAAAAAGTCATAGATTGGAGGGGATATTAGTAAGCCATAGTTGCCAACACTATTAAATCGGTATAAAGTCAAACGTTGACCCTGTAATTTCACTCTAGAGGTAATAGATAAAACGACTCGATGAAATGGCGAATTCTAGTACTGCTTTCAATTGCAGAGTTACTGGGTATGGCATTATGGTTTTCAGCATCTGCGGTTACTCCCACGCTAGAAACTGAATGGCATCTGAGCGATTCAGGTAAAGCATGGCTTACTATGTCGGTTCAGATCGGGTTTGTAGTTGGCGCGTTTTTAAGCGCCCTTCTGAATGTGTCTGACATTTTTAATGCCCGTTATGTATTTTCATTAAGTGCGTTTATTGGTGCAATCTTTAACGGCGCAATCGGCCTGTTTGTAAACAGTATAGAACCTGCGCTCGTTCTTCGTTTTTTGACGGGGGTTTGTCTTGCGGGTGTGTACCCACCAGGCATGAAAATCATGGCCTCTTGGTTTAAGTTGGATCGAGGTATGGCTATAGGTGTCTTAGTGGGTGCATTAACTGTTGGCGCTGCCTCACCACATTTATTAAAAGCTCTTGGAAGCCTCAATTGGCGCGAGCTGATGCTAACAGCTTCGATATTATCTATTATCGCTAGTTTAATCTGCTTTGTATTTGTAAAAGATGGCCCTTATTATGACCAGGGAGCAACATTCGATTGGCGTTACATAGGCAGGTCTTTAGATAATCAAGGAGTAAGGTTGGCTAATTCTGGTTATCTGGGACATATGTGGGAGCTATATGCTGTATGGACATGGATACCTATTTTTCTTTTTGAAAGTTTTAAAAATAGTGGTATAGCAAATTCAGCAACTTGGTCAGCTCTTAGTTCATTTGCTGTCATCGGTGTAGGAGGAATCGGTTGCGTGCTTGCTGGAATTCTCGCAGATCGTTATGGTCGTACAACTATAACAATTGTTTCAATGGTCATTAGTGGTAGTTGCTGCATATTAGCTGGAATGCTTTTTGGTAATTATCCAATTGTTCTGTTTATTCTATGTCTAATCTGGGGCTTCACAGTTATATCAGATTCCGCACAGTTTTCTGCAAGCATTACAGAATTAGGAGACCCTGATTACGTTGGTACCGCATTAACATTACAAACATGTATGGGGTTTTTATTAACTATGGTTTCAATTCGTCTTATACCTGTTTTTGTCAATTGGCTTTCATGGCATTGGGCATTTTCGTTACTGGCTATTGGTCCTTTTTTCGGAGTATTATCAATGTATAGACTAAAGCGGTTACCCGTTTCCGCAAAAATTGGCGGTGAAAGGAAACAGAGTAGATTTTAAATTAAAAACGCTTGATCAAAACCTTTTTAACACAGGATGAGATACATTCTATCACCTCTTTGTTATAGTCCCCGTGTTACCCATGTATGATAACTATACAAAAAATTGTATTGAATTTATTTCGTCATTACTGTATTATGGATGTTAAAGTTATAAATCTTTTTACTAGGGAGGGATGATATGGCGTACGAACTCGAAGGGCGTCTTTTAGAAGTCTGCAACTGCAATATCCTCTGTCCCTGCTGGGTCGGAGAGGACCCGGATAACGGCACCTGCGATACGGTGATTGCTTGGCATTTTGACAAGGGTACCATCAATGGTGTGGATGTTTCTGGTCTCACCCTTGCTGTTGTAGCCCATGTACCTGGCAACATACTAAAGGGCAACTGGCGTGCTGTCGTCTTCGTGGATGACAAAGCTGCGCCACAGCAGCAGGAAGCACTTTTGAACGTGTACACCGGCAAACTTGGCGGTCCTGTGGCGGAACTAGTGCAGTTGATTGGCGAAGTAGTCGGCATGGAGCGGGCACCTATAAGCTTTGATGTGAAACAAGGCAAAGGACGAGTGACAATCGGCTCAGGCATTGAAGCCGAACTTGCACCGTTCCAGGGGCCAACGGGCCAACCTACATCGCTTCATGAGAGTGTATTCTCAACTATTCCAGGTGCTCCTGCCTATGTGGGTAAGGCTTCAACGTTCAAGGCAAAGGTGCCAAGTCTCGGATTCAACATCAACCTGCAGGGCCATAACGCGATACAAGGAAGTTTCCGTTTTGTGGGCTGATGGACAGACTTAGTCTGTTTGCCGGCTTCCAATGTCGTGGTGTTGGAAAGTAGGGCATCCTGAAGGGTTAGGTGGTGAGAAATGTCAATGTTCAGAAGTTCGGCCCCTACTTCGGTCGAACGTACGGTATTAGTTTGCTCGGTTTTATTGCTCGTACTAGCTGCATGGGTAGCCTTATGGGTTACAAATGATTCTCTTCATGGACTAACTCATTTTCAACATATTGGACATCACCATGAGTCAACGCCCTCACTAGTGGTGCTTTTCATTAGCGGTTGGACTGTGATGACTGTGGCGATGATGCTTCCAACTTCTCTTCCAGTAATAGCAACTTTCCACACCATCGCGGGGAGTAGAGAGGATCGCGTATTACTATTAATTCTTGTTATTATAGGCTACATCGGTATTTGGGTCCTATTCGGGGCTTTAGTTTATATTGTATATCTGTTATTGCAGTTAACAATGAGTGCTATCCCTTGGCTAAAGAATCATTTATTATTGGCGGGAAAACCTTGGGTTCTAATCCTAGCGGGCGCTTTCCAATTTACCTCACTAAAGTATCGCTGTCTTGATAAGTGCAGATCCCCTTTCAGTTTTGTTATAGAACACTGGCAGGGTCGTAATTATCGTTGGCAGGCATTTCGCCTCGGGGTAGATCACGGTGTCTTCTGTGTAGGTTGCTGCTGGGCGCTTATGTTGCTCATGTTCGTTGTGGGTTTTGGTAGTCTAGGTTGGATGTTTATTTTGGCTGTATTGATGTCAATCGAGAAGAATGTCCCATGGGGCCGTCGGATTAGCGCTCCGCTCGGAATTGCATTGATCAGTTGGGGTACGGTGCTACTCGTACTATCCTGAGCGCTGTGTGTGTCGGAACAATTTCTGAGCCCCGTAATTCTCTTTGAACATCCGAGCGGAGCATAGCTCTAAAAAAACTGAGGGGAAAGAGTGCCAGTTGTCCCTACTTTTTTCTTGTTGACCTAATGGATCAATAAAAGTGTTGCTTTCCTCTTTTCATGAAAACCGAATCTCTCGATTATTTTGACACTGCTGCTCCATTTAACGTTCCACAACACCCTTTATAGTCTGCAATAAGATGTGAAAAATTGTTATGAGTACTTGCTGCTCCGTCGGTGGTTAATATCTCCCTGTATATGAAATTAATCCGAATAAATTCTGCATAATCCTGGTGTCCATCCTCTTTTGTGATTCTTATCATTTCGTTGGCAACATCAGCGAATGAAACTTTAATCTCCGGGGAATTTATAACAGACCTTATTACAACTCCTAAAATATACTGACTTACCAGATACAATGTTTCCGCATCGTCTCTAAACTCAGGATTTTTGTTTGCATTAAAAATATCTGCAAGTGTGTCATAAACCGCACCTGTTAATACCTGGGATATTCTATGCACCTCACTATCAACTTCGCCTAATTTATAGTTATTAATTGCATTTCTGGCACCACCATATCCGGGGATCACCTCAAGTTGCTCACTCCAAATAGCAAGTATGTTATCTACGTGATGCAGGTTTGCCTTTGTTTCAGAGATAATATATTCAACAAGATCAAGTTGAGATAGCGCGAAAAAAATAGATGTCAGATCACATAAAGCTTCCTGCAAAGCGGCTATCTCAAGAGAGATTCGCCTTCCTGGTTCTGTAATATTCCAACTTGGTTTTAAAGCATCAAGTATTGCATGACCTGTTTCGTGTGAAACAACATCTAATGAGCGACAAGAGAAAACGGAATATTTCCCGAGTATATGGAAATACTCAAACCTTAACGATTTCAAACTTCTGTCATAATATGCAGTCCTTCCTTTATTGGCATGTGGGTAAATTTCAAGAGGTTCATCATTACTTCCTGTGTTCCATGCCCATTTTATTTCCCTGCCAAGTACCCGTTGATACATCGTTAATACTTTACGTACAACTGCATAGGTATGTGCCGCATCAAATTTTTGTTCTACAACAGTTATTTCAGGTGGATTATAAATATCCTCTACAATATGTGGTTCGGGAGAAGGAAAGAGAAAATCCCCATTAGAATCTGGGTAGGCGGTTGGTAGACCTTTAATAGCTATTTGAGAATCACTTGGTCCAGGATTCACCTTATTATGGATATAAGTAGTTCTTACACCAAGACCACGTACACTTGGGTCTTGTTTCCAGATATTTATTCGAGATCCCGTTTCAAGTTCCTTTTTAATATCGCAGTATGGATACATTTAAACAATTAAAGGCATATTTAAAGATTTCTCATCCATTATATGAAATCTGTATTAAAATATCAATCACTTTTCCTCTTTAATAAATTAGGGACACTAATTTTACAAAGTGGCTGAGGATTTAGTGCCCCGATCTATGTTTTTACTATAAGGCGACCTTATGATAACAGTTACATTGTTAAATTTTTTAAAATAAGGATCCCCTAAAATATTTATCGTCCCTTTTCATTTTTAGTATGGATCATAAATCATTAGGATTTGGGCAACTTTCTGATGAGTCCTGAACCCTTTATTACTAAATCAAATTCCTATCAAGGGTTCTGTATTAAATGGCTTCTGAAATGTGATGGGAATGGACCTGCTCTGACTCTTCGAGGTCGGCTATTGTTCGAGCCACCTTAAGGATCCTGTCATAGGCCCTTGCGCTTAGCCCAAACATGTTTATGGCAGTCTCAAGGAGCCTGTGACCGGTTTCATCCGGCCTTGAAAATTTTCTACCGGGTAAGTCACGGTAAGGCGTTGTTGTTAATTGTATGTCGCTATTTTATCCTTAATTCATTAAGTACATTTTTACTATCTCTATAAAGAGATTATTGCTATTGTTAACCGCACGGATGTCCGTGTGGTTAAGCGTAGTTTTTGGAATATCTTTCATTATAAACGATCTTGATGGATTTTAATTTAAATCGTATTTCTTGATAAGAAATCAAACTTTTGGGTATAGTTTGTTTATGAAACAGAATACGTTGCTCATAATCGATTCAAGCGAAGATAATGCTGATCTCTATTATAGAACTAAGTTTTTTGTCCCCGACCCGGCAATTTTCATTGAACAAAAGGGGAAAAGTATACTCATTCTGAGTGATCTTGAATTAGACAGGGGAAAAAAAGAAGCCAGCGTAGACAAGGTTCTTTCTCTTTCCGAGTACAGAAAAAAACTTCCATCTAGGAAACGTAAGCTATCGGGTATGACAGATATTGTAGATCTCGTTTTTAAAGAATTAAGAATAAAAAGGGCAGTTGTCCCTGGAAGGTTTCCCATAAGATACGCAGATGAATTAAGAAAACTAGGCTACAAAATCAGTTGCAAAAGTAAGGAGCCGTTTTTTGAAGAAAGATTGACCAAGACACCTCAAGAAATAAAGTTTATAAGTGATTCCCTAAGAAAAACTGAGAAGGCGATGGATTTAGCTATTCGAATGATTGCTTCATCCGAGATTCAAGGAAAGAGACTCTTTTTAAACGGTCGTGGTCTCACATCAGAGATGATAAAGAGTGAGATAAACGCAGAGCTTTCCAGACTCGGTTGCACAGCTTCGCATACAATCGTTGCCTGTGGAGTTCATTCCTCAATGCCTCATCATACCGGAGAAGGACCCCTTTTTGCAGGTCAACCGATTGTGATTGACATATTTCCCAGATCTCAGCTAACTGGATATTTTGGAGATATGACTAGAACCGTTATAAAAGGCATGCCATCTAAGGAGCTAGAAAAGATGTATCGGACGGTTCTTAAAGGTCAGAGACTGGGAATGAGCCTTATAAAACACGGTGTAAAGGTAAATGAGGTTCATGGGGCAATAGTAGAATTTTTCAAGAAATCTGGTTTCGAAACAGGGACGATAGATGGGAAGCAGCAGGGGTTTATTCATTCTACAGGACACGGACTCGGACTTGAAATTCATGAACCGCCTAGAGTGGGTCCTACTGAAGGTGTCCTTGAAGACGGTAATGTGGTAACGGTTGAACCTGGGCTTTATTATGAGAGATTGGGCGGTATAAGAATTGAGGATGTTGTGGTTGTAAAAAAAGGTGGGTGTGTAAATCTCACTAAGTATCCTAAGAGATTTAGGATTTAATCAGCCACGAAAATGCGGGTTTGTGGGAAGGGCATTTCGGCGAAGCCAATTGACACGAATGAAAAAAAGCAGGATGCATCATTTATAAAAATTGGATACAGTTACTCACGGTCTTATCGGGGTTTTAGCTTCAAAATCTGGATTTTCTCAAAGAGTAGGGAAAATTGCAACGATTGCTTTTATTATCGGTGCTGTTTTTCCCGATATTGATATTGTTGTTTCAATATTTGGTCCCGAGTTTTCTCTAAGACACCATAGAGGGATAACCCATTCTATAATCGCAGCTCCATTTTTCGCTATCCTCATTGGAGCGCTAATATATCGCTTTTCCTCATTTAAAAACCTCAGAGTTTTGGCCTTGATGGTTGCTATTGGGATCTATTCCCACATATTCTTCGATCTTATTACATCTTACGGAACAGTCATATTCGATCCCTTGAGCATGAAACGTTATAGCTGGAATCTAGTATTCATTCTTGATCCATTTATTACACTTCCTGTTCTGGCAGGATTGATTTTGTGTTGGAGAAGGAAGGAACGGGCTGTTAAGGTTTCTTTAGTTGTTTTCGTTTTTATTTCTTTATATCTAATTTTTTGCTTCTATACTAGACAACTAAATTTAGAAAGAATAAACGACTTCGCAAAAGAGAAGTCAATGGATGTTACAAAATCATCTGTTTACCCTCGTCCTCTAGCACCTTTTTTCTGGTTGGGTGTTATTGAAACCAAAGAGGCTTTCTACAGTGGAAATCTTAGCATTTTTGAAAGTGGTGTAAATGATATTGAAGAGATTCCAAAATCAGACGAAAATTCTTTTATTAAGCTTGCAAGTAAACTTGATGAAGTTCAACTCTATCGCTGGTTTGCTGAGTTTCCTGTGTCATTTTATCAAAATGAAAATGGGAAACATATTGTTGGGTTTTATGACTTGAGGTTTAGAATGCTACCGAATAGATTTCCCTTTTTATTGAAGGTTGTATTTAATAAAGATGGTTCTTTAAGTGGTATTTCTTTGAATGGGAGAAGCATTGAGGGTAAGTTTTAGTTAGGCGATTGATCTAATCATGTTTCAACATTAACCTACTTCTTTCATAAACTAATCCTGAGGTATAACCAATGAAAAAGAGCTTTGAAGATTTGGTGGAACTCTCTAAATTTCTAAGAAGCCCGGAAGGGTGTCCTTGGGACAGAGAGCAGACACTTAATACACTTAGAACTTTCATCCTTGAAGAGGCACACGAAGTGATTCAGGCAATTGAAATGAATGATATTGAAGAACTCAAAGAGGAGCTTGGGGATCTTCTATATCAAATTTTATTTACATCTCAGATATGTAACGAAGAGGGGAAATTCACCGTAGAAGGCGTGCTTAATCAGCTTTATTACAAATTAATAAGGCGTCATCCCCATGTTTTTGGAGAAGAAAAGGCTAAAGATGCAGAAGAGGCTGTAAAGAGATGGCATGGTGAAAAGTTGAAAGAAAAAACAAGAAAAAGAAATCTCCTTCAAATCCCGCGTTCCCTGCCTGCTTTACTTCGCGCGCAAAGGGTAGGGGAAAAGGCCTCTCAGGTTGGCTTTGATTGGGAAAAAACCCAAGACGTTATAGTAAAGGTAAAAGAGGAGCTAGAGGAACTTCAAAAGGCAATAAGCAGTAATGAACAAAATTCAATAGAGAAAGAATGGGGCGATCTAATCTTCTCATTAGTGAACCTTGCAAGGTTTTTAAAAATAGATGCTGAGGTCTCAGCGCACAAGGCAATTGATGTATTCATAGAGAGATTTAATCGGATTGAAGAAAAAGCAAAGGATATGGATAAAACATTATCCGAACTTACACTCAAAGAGATGGATGAGTTGTGGGAGGAAGTGAAGAGGGAAGGATAACCATTTAACCACTACGACACTACGTCGGATGACTGAAATCAGAATATAGAATTCAGAAGTTTTTCTTCCAAGTTCTGGGCTCTTACTTATATCCCATGAATTCTAACTTCGTGTCTTAGTGTCTTTGTGGCCAATGGTTAGGTTTTTTTCAGAAGCATTCCTATCAGTTTCCACCCTTCATCTACAAAAACACCTGTAGTGGAAGCCGATTTCTCGGAAAATACCCTATTATTGTCCTTTACACTCCCGTCTTTTGAACTAAAAAGCGCAAAGGGCACTGGTTCGTTTATGTGGGTTTTTAGTTCAATTGGGGTTGGATGATCTGATAGCAGAAGGATTTTATAATCATCGAATCTCTTTATTCCCTCCAAGACTGGACCAATTACACGGCTATCAAAATCCTCGATTGCACGTATTTTTAAATCTACTTTTCCTTCATGTCCTGTTTCATCTGTAGCCTCGATGTGTATCATTACAAGATCAACTTCATCTAGCGCACGAAGGGCGTATTCAACCTTTCCCTGATAGTTTGTATCAAGATAACCTGTGGCACCAGGTACGTTCAGAACCCGAAGCCCAGCATATATACCTATACCTTTCACTAAATCCACTGCTGATATGACCGCGCCTTCAATTCCGTAGAGCTCTTTAAATCTTGGCATCTTCGGTGCTCTTCCCTGTCCCCAAAGCCAGATACTTGTAGCGGGATTTTTCCCCTGATTTATTCTCTTGTGATTTATAGGATGCTGTGTTAAAAGCTTTCTGGATTTTTCAATAAGATACTTAAGCTTATCTGCGCCTTCACCATTTGGTAAATAAGAAATGATCTCCTTTCCAGAAATATCGTGTGGTGGAGTCGTTTTCATCCTATCAATACCGCCGTGCCATACCATAAGGTGCCGATAACTCACGCCCGGATAAAATTTCACTTCGTCATCTTCTAATTCTTTCCTCATATCTAGGATAATTTCCCTAGCCTCTTCGGTTGTGATGTGTCCAGCGCTATAATCCTCCATGATTGTATTTCCATTTGAATCCTTAAGCGTGACGAGGTTGCATCTGAATGTAACATCAGTCTCCCTAACATTTACACCGATACTTGCAGCTTCGAGCGGTGACCTTCCCGTGTAGTAGAGTTTTGGATTGTATCCAAGCACGCTTAGATTACCAACATCGCTCCCTGGAGGTAGTCCATCGGGTATGGTTTTTACTAATCCAAAAACGCTCCTTTTTGCTAGTTCATCCATGTTTGGCGTATTAGCAGCCTCAAGAGGAGTTTTACCTCCGAGCTCGGGTATAGGATGATCTGGCATGCCATCGCCTTGAAATATCACGATTTTCATAGGGATAAAAGATTAAATGCTTTTAGAAGACATATCAACAAAGATCTGGATATGAATTTCCATTGACTTTATGATAATTAGGTCCTACTAAATAATTAAGTAGATAAATAGACTGCTCTGATTTTAGAGCAAATGGAATACTCGAGAATGGAGTAAAAACTAAAAATATAATCAGTGAAAGCTCGGTAACAGCTAACCGAGTTTTCAAAGCCTAAATCTGGATTTCAGCACAATTCCTACCACCTAAAAAGCCTACCTTTTATTCACTCCTTAAGATATTCCTGAAAAAGGATAAGTGGTGCAGGAAATATAATATGAGATAAAAGATTTAAGCATAAAATGGCTTAATAAACTATCAAATAATATAAGGAGGTAAAATACCATGAAGAAGGTATTTCTCTTTTTTTGTATCGTTTTGTTTTGGCTAATGGGTGTGGTGTCGTGGACGAATTCAGCATATGCCAAATCAGTAACACCAGTAAAATCGGATCCAGCTGTCAAAAAAATTTGGAACAGTGCACTGCTATTTTGAGCACCTGTAATACTGATCTTATTACTTGCAACGCTGATCTTGCGGCGTGTGAGACAGGGGCTCAGGTCTTCCCCGGTGACGGAGCTGGCGACGGCCAAGCTTTGAGTTACACGGACAATGGTAACGGCACATTCACGGATAACAACACTAAGTTCATGTGGGAGATAAAAGATCAAAGTGGGGGTGTCCACGACGTGGACAATACATACTCCTGGACTGTGGATGATGGTGATCTTACTGACCCGGACGGGACACTGTTTACAGCGTTTTTGGACAAGCTGAACAACAAATGTGATGGTGATGAGACTACACCTTGTGCTACAAATAGGGATTGTGCGGGGATAGGCAATGGGAAATGCGGACATGCAGGTTTCCGGGACTGGTGTATACCGAATGTCAAGAAGTTACAGAGCATAGTGGATTACGGAACGTTTGATCCTGCGAGTAGCTTTCCTGGCGCGACTGCCGCGTCCGGCTACTGGTCGGCTACTACGTTCGCCAGCAGTACCAGCGTCGCCTGGCTCGTGTTTTTCCTCAATGGGCCCGTGAGCACCGGCGATAAGACCGACTTCAACCGCGCTCGCGCAATGCGTCCATGCTCGTGATTGGTCATTTGGTTATTTGAATATTTGATTATTTGATAAACGGGGGTCTGGGGGGTGAGAGCCCTTGCATTCTTCGACCCCCAACTCCGTTCCCTCT
>LDXN01000054.1 GCA_001443445.1 Candidatus Dadabacteria bacterium CSP1-2
ATAAACTGGGCTAGAGATAGATGAGGGATGGGACTCGGAGTGGTTGCTCTTACAAACTCTATAAGGAACCTTTCAAGTCCAGCAAGTAATAGGAAAATAGAAAATAACCATCCGGTCGGCGCCGATTTCTTTCTGATTTTCCAGAGATAGATAAACACTGCCCCCATTAATATAATCTCGTAGATTTGGGTTGGATGTACTCTCTCGTTTGTAGGAGGAAGCCCTTTTGGAAAAGCCATCGCCCACGGAAGGTCTGACGGAACTCCGTAATCATCTCCTACAAGAAAGCAGCCTATACGTGCTATGGTGTACGCAATAGCAAGACCAGGAGCAACGGCGTCTCCAAGGGTCCAGAAGCTCATCTTGTTTCTGTGAGCAATAAACCACATAAGTAAAGCTGCACCAAGAAGTCCACCGTAATACGTAAGGCCTCCTCTAGCAAGAAGATAATGAATCGGATTTCTTGCAAATTCACTAAAAGTAACGTTCTCTAAGAGGTAAACAATCTTTGCTCCTACAATACCACCTACCATTGCGGCGATAAGAAAATTACCTAGAAGCCTTTCATCAAGCCTGCGCCTTTTAAACTCAAGCGACGAAAGCCAATAAGCAGCAAGAAATGCAAATGCTACCATTACACCGTAAGATGAGATTGTAAAATTTCCGATCCTAAAAAGCTCTGGATACATTAAGCTGACCTCCTTTTCTGTGAGCGGTTCCCTCTAGAGCCACTTCCCCTGGGCTTTATCGTGAGCGCTCAGTTGGACGATTACTATTATAGGTCTCAGCATCTTTTAGAAGTTTAATCTCTTTTTTAAGCTCAGCATTTTTCTTAACGAAATAGTAAATTAAAACAAAAAGAAGCATCCAGAGAATAACCTGAACAATGAAAATAGTAAAAAGATGGTTCATATATCATCTCCCGGTATTTAGCTGCAATAAATTTAACTTAAAGATGTGCGTTTTCAATTTATTATATTTAACAGTATGAATTTCCATAATTGCTGCGATTACATTGACGAAGCTTAAAATGAGTACTTCGTTTTACTCAGCACAGGCTCCGCGAATGTGTTGAGTGTAAACTCCGTGAAGCAATCCATTTGAGATTCCTCATGGAGCCTGTACTGAGCCAATGCGAAGTATTCGGTATGACACTACGTGTCAGATTGCTTCGTCGAGGAGTTTATCCTGAGCGAAGTCGAAGGACTCCTCGCAAAGACAGTCAAGGGGTTCTTGCTCTCTAACATGACAAAATAAATTATAGCATTGCATCCGCAGTGTGGATGCGATGGAAATAAACGGTTTATCGTTTTACGATATAAGAAACATGAATCAGTCTCAACTTGCAGCGCTAATTAAAAAAAGGTAAATTTAATTTGATATGCTTACTTCTCCTGTCTTGGTTCTTAATCGTTATTTTTTTCCAATTACAGTAACGAGTGTAAAGAGGGCATTTGTCATGCTCTACTGTGGAGCCGCAAAGGCCGTCGCTGGAAACTATCAAACCTTCGATTTTGAGTCATGGGCCGAGGTTTCAGCTTTGAGGGAAGAGGATGCTATCAAAACAGTAAGTAGAGTAATTAGAATTCCACGGGTGATAGTACTTCTAAGATATGACCATATGCCAAGAAAGGAAGCAAAATTTAATCGTATCAATATATTCAGAAGGGATGCTGATTCCTGCCAGTATTGCGGAAGAAAATTCGCACGCTCGGAGCTTACCCTGGATCATATAATCCCAAGGTCACTCGGTGGAAGGAGTGTGTGGGAAAACGTTATTTGTTGCTGCATGGACTGCAACCGAAAAAAGGGTGGGAGGACGCCAGACGCTGCAAAAATGAAGATTATAAATAGACCTAAAAAACCAGTTTGGACTCTACTAACCAATTTTTCTATAAGAGCTGTGAAGTACAAGGAGTGGGCACCGTTCCTTAGCTTTGTTGATGTATCATACTGGAATGTTGAGCTTGAAGAGTAGAATATTTTTTAATTTGCAAAGGATAAAATCAACCTTTGGTTTTCATTAAAGTGTAGGAGGAGATTGTAGACTTAATAAACGTCGGGTTTGAAGGATAGGTGGTACTTTTAACTTTAGTAAGCGTGTTTGAAGCCTAATACTTATCCTACATCCTTGTATGATAGAATTATCTCAGGTTTTATCCTATATCATAAACAATAGTGAACAAGTGTAAATTTTATTTCATAAAAAAGCCCTAGAAATTAACTTTCTAGTCTTTATAATAATACGTCAAAAACTAAAGTGGGAAAATTATGAGATACAAGATATTAATTGCATTTTTAACTATAGCTATTGTTTTTTCAACCGACATCTTTGCAAGAATAATTATTCCTCCGATTCATGGACCAATCATAAAAAAGATTTCTGTATTTGTTCCGGAATTATCAAATGTGTCCGCAGGTGGCACTGACGGAAAAGCTCGGGAATTCATTAACGTTATAAGAAACGATCTGCTCAATGCTGGGTTCTTTGATGTTCACGATGCAAGTGGAGTTAGCACAGACGGAAGCGGCAATATAAACTTTCAAGCCTTTTTCGATGCTGGTGCAGAAGCTCTTGTAAAAGGTGAGTACCAATCCTCAGGAGACAGGATAAATGTTGCCATAAGACTATTTGACGTAGTTCAGGAAAGAGAGCTCCTAGGGCGTTCTTATGAGGCTAACTCGGGAAGGGTAAGAGAAGCAGCTCACAGATTCGCAAACGCAGTTATGAAAGAGCTTACTGGTATAGATGGCTTTTTTACATCAAAGATTGTTTTTGTTTCAGGCACAGGACAGAACAGAGATCTTTATATAATGGATTACGATGGGCATAATGCAAAAAGGCTTACCAGTCATCGTTCAATTATCCTATCACCCGATTGCTCTTCAGATGGAACAAAGGTTGTCTTTAATTCTGATAAGGTATGGAGTCAGGATATTTATGCTATTACACTTTCTCCTAGAGTGGAGGAGAAGAGGATTACCCGTGGACTTAAGCTAGAGCAAAGCCCGGCATGGTCTCTTGATGGAAGAAGAATAGCCTACAGCGTGAATGGTGAAATCTTTGTAGCAAATGCTGATGGAACGGGCGCAGTTAATTTAACTCGCCATAATGCGATTGATGTTTCTCCTACATGGTCTCCAGATGGGAGGCAGATAGCATTTGTATCTGATAGAACAGGTTCTCCGCAGATATATATAATGAACTCTAATGGTAGTAATGTTAGAAGAATTACCTCTGGTGGTTATAATACAGATCCTTCTTGGTCTCCAAATATGAGTGTTAATAGAATATCCTTTGTAAGAGTAGAGGGCAGTGAGGCAAATATATTTACGGTAAACCCTGATGGCTCAGATTCTCAAAAGCTTACCTCTGGCTCAAGAAGAAATGAAAACCCGGCATGGTCTCCTGATGGTCATTATATAGCTTTCGGTTCGAATAGAGATGGAGCTAAGAACATTTATATCATGTACTTGAATGGAGAAAACCAGCGTTCTCTTACTAAAGGCGGTGGCAAATCATTTCCAACCTGGTGTAGGTAAAGAAACTTAGAATAAGCTACTATTAACCGTTTAAAATCACTATCTATATAATTTTTTTAAGGATTATAGCATTCAAAAGTAAGTGCCTATTATTTCTAAAATAATATAATGATTTAAAGTACTTAGGGTATAACCTCTTTTTTTCTTGATAAATTCCTAAAAACCTTTACAATTCTTTTAAGCAAGCTCGGCTTGTCTTTTCTAAGAAACGAACTCTTTAAATTATCCAAACCGTAACATAGGAGTTTAATATGAAGGTTTTTCTTTCTGAGGCGGCTTTTATGGGGCTTGTTTTAGGTTCGCTAGAGGTTTATAAAAAGGAGTGCCTTGGACTTCTTCTTGGCTACAAACTTGAGGATAGATACATTGTTGAATATAGCGTTGCGTATCAGAGCGCAAAAAGGATGAGAAACGGAGTCTCACCAAATCGTCTTAGGCACAGTCGAATCGAAGGCGTTCTTCCCAAGTTTGATAAACTCGAGCTCCTAGGTGATTTTCACTCACATCCTCAGTATGGTTCACTTAAAGGTATTCCAAAACCGAGTTCCCTTGATATAAACGACATGAAACAGGGAAAGCTTTATATGATTGTAGCGATCAACGACAACGAACATTCAGTAAGATGGAGAGAAAATCAGGATGGCACTATATCAGGGACGCTTAATGACTTCCACTTTAAGATATCGGCATATAATTTTGAGGAAAATAAGACAAGAAGGATCCTGATAAGGTGTCCTTTTTGTTTGGTTATTGAAAATTAACGATTTAATGTTTTTGAATTAGGGTCTGAATCTTTGAGGGTTTTTATTGCTGCAATCATCCCGGAAGAAATAAAAATAGAAATTGATAGGTATTTAAAAGAAATAAAACCTAACTGGGAAGGGGTAAAGTGGGAGAAATATAATAAGCTTCATGTAACACTTAAGTTTTTAGGAGGGGTAGAGGAGTCATCGGTAGAAAAAATTAAAAGCATTCTCGAAGAGTTAGTTCTTCCATACTCACCATTTGAAATGACAATTTTGGAATTTGGAGGATTTCCCAATCTAAAGAATCCCCGTGTCCTTTTTATCGGTTTGTCTGAAAATCTTAAGCTTTTGAAGCTTCAAGGCGAAATCGAAGAAAGGCTCGAAGTGCTAGGCTTTAAAAAAGAAAACCGTAGATTTGTTCCGCATGTAACGGTGGGTAGGATCAAAGGAAGGTCAAAATCAAGAGGCATTTTTCCAGTACCAAATAATACACATTTCTTCATATCTCAAATCGCTGTCATGAAGAGTGAACTTTATCCAGAGGGTTCAAAGCATACACCGCTTTCTGTGTTTCGATTGGTTAAGTAAGCCCACTACTCGTGGCTTGCGTATCGTGTATCGAATTACGAATCTCGAGCCACGAATCACGATTCACTAAAACCAAATTTGACAAAGAATAAGAAATCAGGCAAAAATTTACCTGTTATTGTAGGAGGAATGACAATGCAGGCTGTTATTAAAACAGGCGGGAAACAGTATAGAGTAAAGCCTGGTGATATTATAAAAGTTGAAAAAATCGAGGGAAATCCTGGGGATTCAGTGGAATTCAATGAAGTCTTGATGGTTACTGACTCTCAGAAGGGAAACAAATTAGGTCTTCCTTTACTTAAGGATTATAGTGTCAAAGGTGAGATTCTTGATCATGTAAAGGGCGAAAAGATAATTGTATTTAAATTTAAAAGAAAAAAGGGATACAGAAGGAAGAAGGGACATCGTCAGGTTTATACTTCTATCAGAATAACAGAGGTTAATGGTTAGGAGGTGAGGTAGATGGCTCATAAAAAAGGTGGAGGGAGTTCAAGAAACGGTAGGGATAGTGAAGGCAGAAGGCTTGGAATAAAAAGATTTGGTGGAGAGTTTGTTAAAGCTGGCAATATACTGGCGAGACAGAGAGGAACCAAGTTTCATCCTGGTGAAAATGTAGGACTCGGTAGGGATTTTACACTTTTTTCGCTTGTTGATGGGTATGTAAAATTTGAAAGATTGGGTAAGGACAAAACAAAGGTAAGTGTAGAACCACATTCGAACTGAATTCTTTTAACAAACAGAATTACACAGAGAGTAAGGTTAAGGTAGAAAGTTAACTTTCCGATATTGGTTCCTTGAATCACAACACATTTTATTCAAGTCAGGTATATTCCGCATATAGGGTCTTGAATCATAACCAAATAAGTGATAAAGATATTCTCTGAAAAGACCCTATGGTTATTTCATGCCACTTTACTTAGCAATTATCATCTTTAGGGGTCGGTGTGAAGATGCGTAGGCATAATTTAGGTTTTTTTGGCTCCAGGGCTAAATCTTGCATAGTCATTGCTTTGATCTTCATAGTCTTATCTATTACCATCTCGGTGTTTAATTCCTTTTTTAATTATTTTCAGTTCTTTGAGTATCAAGCTAAGGAAGTTGAAAAACTATTCGACGGTGGAAAAGATTTTAGTATGCTTGCCAAGGATTTGCTTAATACAAGATCGGACATTGCTTATATAAAGCTCTTAGATAAAAACGGAATTATGATAGATAGTCTAGGAAGAGAGAGTTTCATTGACATAAAGAAGCACAGCTTTCTTACACCTGATAAAAATACAGTTATAGTCGGAATAAAAGAGATGGAGAATAAAAAATTTGTCCTACACTCTCTTCTATGGAGTATAGTAATAGGGATTTTCTTTTCTGCTATTACTATCTTTGCAATTCTTATTCTTTATAATAAAAATCAAAATCAACACATTGAAAAGTTTATTGCCGCTATTAAGCGCATTTCACGTGGAGATTTCTCTGCAAGACTCGATATTGAAAGGGGTCTTGGGAACGACCTTTTGATGATTAGGCTTTTTGAGAGTTTCAATCAGATGGTTGATCAGTTAAGAAGGAAGGAGGAAGCAACTAAAGAAACCCACAGATTTCAACCCACTGTTATTGTTTCGGAAAATAAGGAAGAAGCTAAAATTAGAAGAGTTACTTCCTTTGTTGCAAAGATATCAGATTTTGAGAATCTTTCCTCAAGGCTAAGTACATCAGAGTTTTCCTCTTTTCTAACGGAGTATAGAAAAGCAGCTTCGTCTATCGTCTCAGACTATGGTGGTGTTATAGAAGCACTCCTTCAGGACGAAATTGTTGCGCTTTTTAACGTTCCAGAGGAGCAGGATAAACCCGAATTGAGGGCTGTATGTGCTGCCGTAGAGGTTCTACAAGTTCTTGCAAATATGAGCAGGAAAAGGATGATCGAGAGTAAAGAGGCAATAAATGGAAAAATAGGGATTGGAGCAAAGGACGTGCCGTTTTATGTAGAGTCCGGTATTCCACAGGGTGTAAAGGATGTGGTAACACTTGCGAGGGGGATCTGCCAAGACGCCCCGCTATGGAAGGTTCTTGTTTCATCAGAGGTATATAAACTCGTAAGCGACTACGTTGATGCCAAAGAGGTAGATGTAGAACACGGAACATCATTCTCGATTGTAGCTGTTGAAGAGGGTGTAATTCAAGTATAGATAGTAATTATATGTTTTAGATCACATTAACACTCATGATTTGTTGTAAGATCATCTCCTCGTAATCTCTCGAATCACAAGCATTCAACATTTTGAGCCTCTCTCATTCAATGTTAAAATTTTTATTAATAAGAAGATTTAGTTCTATGCGGAATCTTATCTTATTTTTAGAAGCGTGCCACAAAGAGGGTTTAAGCTTATTTTGATATATCCATAATAGGTAGTAATAGATTAATGAATAAAATTAATATAAAGGATCTCGGTCCAGAAGAGCTAGAGGATTTCGTTATAAACCTTGGTGAAAAATCTTATCGTGCAACCCAGTTAGGTAAATGGATTTATAAAAGGGGTGTAAGCTCATTTGATAAGATGACTGACCTTTCTAAAGATTTTAGAGCCAGTCTAAGTCAGGCGGCTACGATCTCATCTTTGAAAATGATTGAGGAGCGCATTTCCTTTGATGGAACGAAAAAGTATATTTTTGGGCTCTTTGATGGAAACCGAATTGAAAGTGTTTTAATTCCGGAAAATGGAAGAAATACACTTTGTATCTCTGCTCAGGTTGGATGTGCTTTAGGGTGCACATTTTGCCTCACAGGTAGGGTTGGACGAATAAGGAACCTTAAGACATCCGAGATATTGGATCAGTTTCTTGAAGTTAATAATCGTAATAACGGATCTGTTACTAATATTGTCTTTATGGGCATGGGTGAACCCCTTGATAACCTTGAGAATACAGTAAAGGCCTTAAAAACCTTCACACATCCAGATTTTATTGGATTTTCTCCAAAAAGGATTACTGTGTCAACTTCGGGAATAGTTCCAAAGATTAGAGAGCTAGGCAAACAAATCTCTGTTAATCTTTCTGTCTCCCTTAATGCACCGACAGACGAGTTAAGAAATGAAATCATGCCCATTAATAAAAAGTACCCAATAAGGGAGCTTATAGAAGAGAGTGCAAGGTTTCCTGTGCCACGTAGAAAAACCCTTACGTTTGAGTACGTACTTATTAACGGTGTAAATGATTCTGATGAGGATGCAAGGAAGCTAGGAGATCTCCTTATGGGCGTTAGATGCAAGGTAAACCTTATCCCATTTAACGAAGCTTATCCACTTCCATATAAATCACCGCCTGATGAAAGGGTGTTTGGATTTCAGAAGGTACTTCTTTCCTACGGCCTTCATGTAAGGATTAGGAAGAATCGCGGACGTGATATACTAGGGGCTTGTGGACAGCTTGCAGCAGATTATCCTCTCAATAATAAAAGGGCCTATAAATTTTCAAACCAAGTAAAGGAAGATTAATTATTAGCAATGAAAAGGCATTTAGTGGATTAGTCTATTCAGAGTAATTAAGATGAACTACGTCTAAGGCATAGTAGGTAGCTTACTCTACTTGGGCTCTGAATCAGTAGGGTTTATATCGTAATGATTTTTTACCATATAATAACGAGAATCGTAAGCTTTAATGCGTAGTATTTGTTTTATTGGTATAATTTAGAAGATTATAGTAATAGGACAGGGCCATTTCTATCTGGCTAAATTGTGATAGTGTGCAAAAATGAAAGCTTCTGAGATAAGAAAGACTTTTCTTAAATACTTTGAGGATAATGGTCATACCATTGTCAGTAGCTCATCCCTTATACCCAAGAAGGACCCCACACTCCTTTTTACAAACGCAGGGATGGTGCAGTTTAAAGACGTTTTTCTAGGAGTAGATAAGCGTCCATATACAAGGGCTACCTCATGTCAAAAATGCGTCCGTGCGGGCGGTAAACACAATGACCTAGAAATCGTTGGTCATACCGGGAGACATCACACCTTCTTTGAGATGCTTGGAAACTTTTCATTTGGGGATTATTTTAAACATGAAGCAATCAATTTTGGTTGGGAACTTCTTACTGAGATTTTTAAACTTCCCAAAAGTAAACTTTGGGTCACGATCTTTAAGGATGACGATGAGGCATTTCATATATGGAGGGCAGAAATTGGTCTTCCATTAGAACGAATTATACGTATGGGAGAGAAGGACAATTTCTGGGCAATGGGCGATACTGGACCATGTGGTCCCTGTTCAGAGATAGTAATTGACCAGGGTGAAGTCTTTGGCTGTGGTAAGCCAAGTTGTGCTGTAGGTTGTGACTGCGACCGGTATCTTGAGCTCTGGAATCTCGTGTTTATGCAGTATGAAAGGGATTCTTTGGGAAATCTTACACCACTTCCAAAGCCGAGTATAGACACAGGTATGGGGCTTGAGAGAATTACAGCGGTGCTTCAAGGGGTAAAGAGCAATTATGAGACTGATCTTCTTCGCGGAATAATCTCAAGCGTTGAGGAAAGAACAGGAAAACCATATGGGGAAAACCCATCCTCTGATGTATCAATGAGGGTAATTGCTGACCACTCACGTGCTGTCACCTTCTTGATCTCGGACGGTGTGTTCCCATCAAATGAGGGTAGGGGATATGTCCTGAGAAGAATCTTGAGGCGTGCAGTTCGTCACTCAAGGGCGTTAGGGATTAGGGAACCCTTTCTTTTTAGTCTTACCGATCAAGTATTGTCCATAATGGGTGAGGCGTATCCAGATCTAGAAGAGAGGCTTAGTTTTGTTAAAGAGGTGGTGAGAAATGAAGAAGAGAGGTTCTTTGAAACCATTGACAGGGGTCTTGAACTTTTAAATCTTGAGGTAGAAAAACATAGAGGTGAAAAAATACTACCAGGAGATGTTGCATTCAAGCTCTATGATACCTACGGCTTTCCTATAGATTTAACTGAGGATATCGCTAGAGAAAGCGGATTAGAGGTAGATTATCCCGGGTTTGAAAAAGAAATGGAGAAGCAAAGGGAGAGATCGAGGCAAGCGTGGAAGGGTTCAGGTGAGGAAGAATTAGTGCCTCTGTATAAAGAGTTTACTTCAGGTGGGCTTATCGTTAACTTCACAGGATATGAAAGGACTAAGGATACAGGGAGAATCACTGCGATAATAAAAGATGGAAGGCTAGCTGATAGTGCAAGTGAGGGTGAAAGGGTTGAACTTATAACTGATAGAACGCCTTTTTATGGTGAAGCCGGGGGACAGGTAGGAGATAGGGGAATTATTGAGGGTGAGTCAGGGTATGCAGAGGTAGTAGACACGAAGAAGCCTTTTTTAACTCTTATTGTGCATCACGTAAATATAAAGAAAGGAACACTCTGGGTCGGGGACAATGTTGGATTACGAGTAGATGAGCGTCATAGATACGGAGCAAAAACCCATCATACAACTACACACATGCTTAATTCGGTTCTGAGGGAGGTACTAGGAACACACGTAAGGCAGGCTGGTTCTCTTGTAGCTCCTGAAAGACTAAGGTTTGATTTCACCCACTTTTCATCAATTGATGATAGTACTGTCCGCACAATTGAGGACATTATAAACGATAGGGTTAGGTGGGATGATAGGGTATTAACACAGGTTGACGTACCATATGAAGAGGCCATAAAAAGCGGTGCAACGGCTATATTTGAGGAAAAATACGGAGACAGGGTACGGGTTGTTAGTATTGGTGAGTATAGCAAGGAGTTATGTGGTGGTACTCATTTAAGCACAACGGGAGAGGTCGGACTTTTTAAATTGGTAAGCGAAACTGCTTCATCTGCCGGGGTCAGAAGAATTGAGGCTATTGCAGGGGAATCTGCATGGAGATTAATTAGAAAACAGGAAGAGACCCTTATCGAGGCTTCTAGTATTTTGAGGGTAAGTCAATCTGATTTAATATCAAGGCTGAAAAGAATGGTTGAAGAGAATGATAAGCTCAAGAAAGAGCTAGAGTCCTTTAAAGACAAGGTGATGGGTGAGAAGTCAAAGTCTATACTTGATAATGTAAAGGAGATAAAAGGTATAAAGGTTCTTTCTGCTCTGGTTTCCGATGTCGGTCCTGATGAGCTCAGGAAGATATGGGATGAGATAAGGGAAAAACTTAAGCCAGGGCTTGCTGTTCTTGGAAGCGGAAGCGATGGCAAGGCTTATATTTTGGTTGGTGTTACCAAGGATTTAAGCAAAAGGTTTCATGCCGGAAATATAGTAAAAGAGCTTGCGACCCTTATTGATGGGGGTGGTGGTGGAAAACCCGATATGGCTCAGGCAGGCGGAAATAAGCCTGAGAAACTTGAAGAAGCGTTAAGAAAGATATTTGAGATTGTGAATAGGACCTTACAGTGAATTAATCAGACTGTCCTTGTGTCACTCCCTTTTTCTCCAAAACCGTCTTTATCTTTTTTAAAGCTGTATCTTCAATTTGCCTTACCCGCTCTCTCGAAAGGTTAAGTTTCTTTCCCAGTTCTTCTAGAGTTAGGGGGGTATCATTGAGAATCCTGTTCTCTATCACGAACCTCTCTCTTTCTTTTAAAGATTTTAGGGCGGTTTCTAATTCCTTTTTGACCTCATCTTCCTCTTGTGCCTTGGTGACTAGCTCTTCTTGATTTGATAAGTCGTCCACAAGGAAATCGAGGTGGGTTATCTCTCCGTCTCCATTTATTTCTGCATCAAGCGATAGGTCTTTGGTTCCCATCCTCTGATCCATTTCAATCACTGCTTGATCTGAAACGCCAAGCTCTTTAGCCAGATTTTTATAATCCTCATGACTCAGGGTTACATCTCCGATGTCCATCTTTTGTTTCTCGGAGCGTAGCTTATAGAAGAGCTTTCTTTGTGCCTGAGTAGTTCCAACTTTTACAAGACTCCAGCTTTTGATGATGTAATTCTGAACGTAGGCTCTTATCCACCATACAGCATAAGATATTAGACGGTAACCCTTTGTCGGGTCAAACCTCTTTACAGCCTGCATAAGCCCAATGTTTCCTTCCTGAATTAAATCCATGGGGTTCAAGCCGTAGTTTCTATATTCATTTGCAATCTTTACGACGAACCTTAAGTTGGAAGTAATAAGCTTTCTTGCTGACTCTAAATCTCTCTTTTTCCTATATCTCATTGCAAGCTTATATTCTTCCTTTCTACTAAGAATAGGATGGTTGCTTAACTCAGTGAGATAACGCTCCATAGAGGTTGTAGGAGCGGGAAGTGATTTATTCAAGTACTCTTCTTTTTGTTCTACGTCTTTTTTTACTTGAGACATAATTGATTACGATTCCTACACAAATACTTGGTAATGACTTTCTTTAATTATACTTTGAGTATTGGGTCTATTCAACGTTAATAGTTCTTCTGATAACCTTCTTTTCAATGAGAAGAAGGAGCAAGATTGAAGTCGAGATTCGCAACATTCTAAGTGAGGTTCTATTGGTTTCACTCAAGGATAGAGAGTTGTCTGCAACTCTTTACATAATTTTCCAATTCTGCCAATTTGTAAAGGAAAAGGGTAGGAATAGAATTAGACTCACGGAATTATTGAATTATGAAAAGGATATACTTTGGTTAAAGCATAATAGGGAGAGAGTTCCTAAGGGATTGAGCTTTGATACTATTTTTGAAATTGATTCTGAGAATTACGTTAAACTTAAAAGCAGATTTGAGAGACATCTTAGCGGCATCTGTATTAAATCTAGACTTTGCTGGAATTTTGTCTCTAGCTTATATTCCAATGAAGGAGGATTCAAAAGTGGAATCGAAGGTGAAATAAAAAAAGGCGTTCTCCTCTTTAATGAAGGTTTTTACTTCGAGTGCCACGAGTTTCTTGAAGAGATGTGGAGAAAAGAGAAGGGAAGAGAAAAGGAATTCCTTAAAGGATTGATTCACGCCGCAGTTGCATTTTATCATTTAGAATATGAAAACTATAAAGGGACAATTAATTATCTGAGGAGAAGTTATAAGAGACTAAAGGAATTTGAACCTGTATTTCTGGGTGTGGATATTAAGAACTTCTTAGCTGAGTTAGAGAGTTATTTAAAATACCTCGAAAAATCGGGCACCCATAATCTTGAATTTTTAAAGAGTAGAATTCCAAGGATCCGACTGGTTGAGTGAAATATTAGGTTTTAGTTATGCCGATTCTATTAAACAATTGTGCATTCCAAAATGTAGGGCTCGTTCCCCGAATGAGCCCCCGACAAATTCATCGGGGGGCTGATGAGGGCATCAGCCCCTACAATTTTCTTAGTGATAGTAAGGCACTAAAGACTACAATAGTCACTTGACTCAATTAAGGGTTCAATTTACATTTATCCTGGCTCCGGTTGGGAGCTTATTACAAAATCAGATCCGGCGTAGCTCAGTCGGCAGAGCGAGTGGCTGTTAACCACTGGGTCGGGGGTTCGAATCCCTCCGCCGGAGCCAAGTTATCTCAATAGGCTACATAATATTCCTATTAAGTTAAT
>LDXN01000055.1 GCA_001443445.1 Candidatus Dadabacteria bacterium CSP1-2
ATTTACATATTCATAGGTAATATTGTTTGCAATAAGCGCTTCAGCAAGTGTTCCGAGGTGTTCATGTAGAACGTGTCTTAGAACCAGAACTTTCATATTATTATTCTACATGATTTACATGGGGTTTCTTTCCCAATTCCTTTTAGTTTCGAGAGAAAAGTTATTTAAGTTAATCTCTAGCATTTTCCTGAATTAGAATAGGAGCTAATAATTTTCTTAGTGGTTTAACTTGATAATTCCCTGTAGCTCAATACAGTGTCCACTGTAATCGAGTGTCATTGCAAATATTCTTTTTCTTGTCATTCCGAACATAGTGAGGAATCTAGATCTCTCACGTGCTCCTTCGTTTAACTCAGGACAGGGTTCGAGATGACAGCTCGTGGTCACACTCCTCAGTCACGGAGTTTATCCTGAGCGAAGCGAATGTGTTCAGTGCAGGCTCCGTGAAGCAATCTGACACAAAGTGTCATTCCGAATACTTCGCATTGGCTCTGTACAGGCTCCGTGAGGAATCTCAATGAGATTGCTTCATCCCCTTCGACTTGCTCAGGGCTCCTCGTAATGACCGAAGGAGTTGTCTGTTTTAAGGCTGATACCCTGCAGCTTGCCGAATGTTCTTCATTTGCAAATTGCGAGTTCTACTCGATCTGACGAAGAGCCAGGATAATTTTAGTAAACGCTGCCTGTGTAGCCGGCAATATACCGCCAAATAGGCCTATAAATAGCGACAGAATAATTCCAGTAAGAAGAATTTTAGGTGTTAAACGAAATGCAAAAACAACTTCTGAGAAGGTAGTAAAATTGGTTGTGCCGGTCACTCCTGAAAGTGCCAATTCGACAGTAAGTATCCCTAATAGACATCCGAGAAGGCCTCCTAATAGGGCCAGACAAAGTGCCTCAACGATAAACGAGGTTAAGATAGCCAAGCGTGAAAAGCCAAGGACGCGCAGCATGGCAATTTCCTTTGTGCGAGTAGAAACAGCAGCGTACATCGTATTCATAGCGCCGAAACCCGCTCCGATGGCCATTATGACTCCTATGAAAATTCCGAAGAACTTAATGGGGGCAGCGGTTGAAGTCTGTTCGTCATAGTAGACACGTTCTACCTTCCCTTCGAGAGCGAGACGGGGATCGCCGGCTAGGGCTGCGATAAACTGATCTCGAGAAGCCTTATCTGTTGTTCGAACAAGAACCGATGAGTAACTCGGTCTCTTGAAGCTATTCATGGCCCCTTCCACATCTGTCCAGATTTCACTGTCAGGCGCAGTTCCACCGGCGTCAAAGATTCCAACTACCTTCCATTTGTAAACACCAAAGTGAATGGTGTCTCCTAGACGACAATTTTTGAAACGTTCCGAGATACTCCTAGACACTATGACCTCTGAGAGACCTGGGCTGAACATACGTCCTTCAATCAGTTTGAATTGCGGTCTTAGAAGTGGACTCTTTTCTGAAATTCCCCTGAGCGTTACGTTCGAGGCACCCCCGTCAATCTTTTTCAAGTTGAGCATAACGACTAGTTCTGAAGAGGCTAGGGGGTTTCCATCTATATTTTTCTCAATCCCAGGGAGAGTGAGGATAAGAGGAACCTGGTTACGGGAAATGCCTGATTGAACCTCCGATTGAGAATTTTGGCGAAGAACTAAAACGTTTCTTGTCGAGCCGGATGCCTTGAAGACACGAGCTAAGCCCTCAGAAAGTGACATGACGGATAGGAAGACCGCTACTACAAGGCCAATGCCCAAAACAGTCAAGCCCGTTGTGATTTTACGAACAAAGAGATTCCGGACGTTGTATTTGAGAGGGATAGCCATTTTATTAGCCTATGTGTCTAAGTCCTTCTGTGATGGGGCGCATACTAGCTTGAATTGCTGGAACAAGTCCTGAGAAAAGACCGACGAAAATTGTAATTACTAAACCAAGCAAGAGCACTTCGGGAAAAAGGGTCATGGCGGTTGCAAAGCCAGAAAGAGGGGTGTTGATCAAACTAGCCTTGAGTGGTCTAAAGCCTACAACAAATAGCCCTAAGCCGAGGATGCCTCCAAAAAGCGCCAGCATAAGGCTTTCCCCCAGGGTCAGCATCAGAATCGTAACCCGACTGAAGCCCAACGTGCGTAGCAAAGCAATCTCTCTAATACGTTCACGGGCCGAGAGTGCCATGGTGTTTGCAGCGATCAAAAGGATGACAAAGACAACGATGGTTCCTAAGGATGTGATTAAGAGCTTTACATTGCCAAGCATGGAAACAAAGCCCATCTGGAAGGCCTTCTCAGTCTCAGTTTTGGTCGGGTAAGGAGAGTTCTCAAACATCTGGTCAATTTCGTCACTCAGTCTGGTGGCTGCTGCTCCATCCCTGCACTTTGTCCAGATTGTCCCGACCTTTCCCTGGAAGCTTGGAAGCGCTTCTTCCAGATATTCCCTGTTAAAAAAGAGTGCATCCGAATCTCCATCGGGTAATTGGTAGACCGCCCTAATGGTAAGCTGGATAGTAACAGGATAGATATCCCCAATTAGAACGATCTGATCGCCAATCCTCCAGCCAAATTTCTTCATCAGGTCTTCTCCTACAAGAGAGCCAGCCCGATCGTTAAACCAATCAGTAGCAGAGCCTTGAGTGATAGTAGCATCATCAAAGACCTGCACTAGGGTCTCAGGTTCCACAGCAAAACGAGCGAAAAAATTCCTAGCACTGTTGTCAATGTATTTGCCACCAAACCAATTAAATTTGGTTACTGCAAACGCACCATCTAATTGCCGAATCTTTTCTGCATAGCTCATGGGCAAAGGGCTTGCAAGTCCCACTTTGTGCCGTGTTACTATACGAAACATACCACGGGTCTCTGCCGGATCAGGCCTGTCGAGTAGGCGAAGAAAGGTGCCCATTAGACAGATAACTAAAAGGGGAAGAATAATGGAGCCAATCGTCAAAATCGCCCGCGCTTTCTTACGAAATACGTTCTTTAATATGAGTGGGAGTAATTTCATTTCGGCCTAGCCTCTACGAAAACACTGGCTGCCTCGGCAAATCTGGCCGAATCGAGGCTTTCCGTAGGGATGTCTTCTTTTAAGATCCCCTTTTCCAAACGGACTAGCCGACTGGCTCGTGCTGCGGCCTTTGGATCGTGTGTCACTATGATGATCGTCTTCTTAAATTCACTGTTTAAACGTTCCAAAAGAATGAGCACCTCCTCGGCACTCTTGGCATCCAGATCACCGGTTGGCTCGTCAGCCATGAGGAGGGTGGGATCCGTCACAATCGCTCGGGCAATAGCAACCCGCTGTTCCTGGCCACCAGAAAGCTGACGTGGGTAGTGAGACATACGATCTGCCAATCCCACAATAGACAGTGCTATCTCCACATGTTTTCGTCGCTCCGACTTTCCGAGTGGAGTAAGTAATAGGGGAAGCTCTACATTCTCAAAGGCGGTTAGAACCGGAATCAAGTTATATGTCTGAAAAATGAACCCGATGTGTCGACTGCGCCACTCGGCAAGTTTGTCCTCGCTCAGAGCGGAGATTTCATCTTTTCCAACAAATATATACCCTGAATTAGGGCGGTCAATCCCGGCAATCAGATTAAGGAGTGTGGTTTTACCTGAACCGGATGGTCCCATAAGTGCTACGAACTCTCCTTCGTATACCGTGAAGTTGAGGCTGTTTAAAACTGTAAGCTCCTCAGCGCCACGGTGATACTTCTTAACAATATTTTCAACTATAATGAGTGGGTTAGTCATTGAAATCTCCTACTCGCTTTTCCTCCTAATATTTTGTCCATCCTTTAAATGAATAGTGTCGACCTCAACGACGAGTTCCTCTCCTCCTATGAGTCCCTCTTTCACCTCTACCTGGGAGCCAATTGTATAACCAAGTGCAACCGGTCGAAACTGCGCCGTATCCTGCTCAACAAGGAAAACCCCCTTTTTCCCATTGTTTTCAACAACTGAAGACAAGGGAATCATTACTTTTTGTTTCCCGTCTGTATCTAGAAGACCTTCTGAGTTCTGGAAATTGACCCGACACGACATTTCAGGGAGAACCCTTTCGTCCTTAGTGAGAAGCTCCACCTTTACCTTGATTGATCCTTTTTGTCGGTCAGCGGTAGGTACAATCTGGCGAAGCCGCGCGTTATATAGGTAATCCGGATAGGCATCAAGTATTACCTCAGCCGGCATACCAAGGCTTAGCTTTCCTAAGTTTTGCTCGTTGATATCCGCTTCCATCTCGAGAGAGTTGAGGTCAACGATAACCGCAAAGGTGGCTCCAGCGGAGCCAGCACCCCCAAAGCCTTGTGGGGTCACAGTCTCTCCCAAAAAAGCCTTTTTGACTGTTACAACCCCATCAATTGGAGCATAGATTTCCGTATTACGGATTTGTTCCTCAACGTTTTTAAGCTGAGCCTCAAAAACTTCAACCTCTGTCTCAGCATTGTCTAGGGTTTGCTCAGTAGTTATACCTTTGGTAAAAAGCGACTTCTGCCTTGTTAATTCCCTCCGAGCATTCTCTAGATTGGCGAGAGCCTTTGTTTTCTCTGCCTGAAGCTCTTCGTTTTCCAGTCGAGCTACAAGTTCTCCTTTTCTAACTCTCTGGCCCTCCTCAAGATTAATCCAAGCTATGCGTCCGACTGATTTAGGGGAAATTTCAGCCTTGCTTCTGGCTACTATGTAGCCAGAAGCAGTAAGTACTGTTGCTGCTTGAGAAGGGGACACAACAATCGCCCTAGCTGTTGAGACTTCTGGGGTTAGAAGAGAGAAGGGACCTATAGTGAAAAGGATCACTAAACATAGTGGAATTCCAAAAATTAACCCCCAGATCAAAGGGCGAAAATAACGCTTTCGGGATGGGGGCCTATCCCGTTCAATTCTAAGTGAAGACAAATCTATGCTTTCTTGTGGAGAGTCGTTAATCATATATAAATAATGAGAGGATTATATTCAGGTGTTTCAAATTGCTGAATTATTAACAAGAGGTATTAATTAGCCATCTAAAGCAAGTATAAGTATACCTAAAAATGAGTTCGTTACATCATTCTATGCATATTTGGTTTTTAAACTTGCTAATTATATATAGCTTGCTATAGGGTTTCTATCGTCATTGTAATGATGTTTCCGTGTTGTCATTGCGAACAGATTGAATCAATCTCGTCTTTAGATTGCGTCGTCACGGAGTTTATCCTGAGTCCTTCGGCTTCGCTCAGGGTAAACTCCGCCGAAGGGCTCCTCGCAATGACAGAAGCGAATGTCCGTTTGTATGCTGATACCCTGCAGTTTGCTGCAGGGATTTTCATTTTAAAGGATATTTGTTATCTCCGTAAATTTAGTAACTTCGTAGTCGGGACTAGTGATTTCATGCCTATTTTTCTCATTACCTTTATTAACCCAAATAGCGTCCATTCCAACATTCTTTGATCCTATAACATCGGCTTCAAAATTATCTCCAACAAATATTGCTTCATTGGGTTTTATTTTTAGATAAATAAAAGCCTCTAGAAAAATATCAGGGTTCGGTTTTCTAATCCCCACCTCTATTGAGATGAGAATCTTCTCAAACAAATTTCTTATACCAAATTTATCTAGGATCTTGTAAGCAGTTGGAGCATGATCAAGATTTGAGATTAATGCCAGCCTATATCTATTTCTTAGCATGTTAAGGGTGTTTCTGTTCTCTTCAGGAAATTCCATAGCACCTGCAATCTTTCCCATGTGACATAGAACCATTTCCTCAACTAGTCTGTTTGAATCTGAGTTTGTGTTAATGTTCAATTTATCTAGCATCAACTTGAATCTTTCTTTGTTGTGAAATTCTAAATTTTCTTTTTTTTTCATTTCTTCAAACTCTTCATAGCTTTTCAGAAAGGCAGAGTAAAAATCGTCAAAAGTAACGTGCTCATAATATTTCTTAAATAACTTATAAACGGCTGCGCTAGTTGAATTAATCTGAGAGCCGTTAAGTTCTGCTTCCGGTAGTAGTGAGCGGTTGAAGTTAACAATAGTGTCAAAGAGGTCAAATATTATAACTTTATAAGTTCGCATTATTTATAGTTATAATCTCTGTATTAACTGAGGTCAAGAAATCGAATTTTTAGTTCATAGATCCCTTATAAGAAAACCTAATTACATCTTAGAGTTGCATTTACAATCAGGGTCATAATGCTATAATAAAAACAAAATATATAAATGGGGTATTCATATGTTTGGACCTTACCCACTCGCATCGCCTCCGATAAGGAAGCATGTGCTTCCAAAGCCAGGCGCTTATGTGTTATTTACGGATAAAAATGAGGCTGTTTACTGTGGGAGATCTGATACAGATTTAAACACAAGGATACAGCAACACCTAACGAGTAATGAAACCAATGAATGTATTAAAGCAAAAAACCCCACTAAATTCTTTTATCAAAATGCCCCAGGTTCAAAAGAGGCATACGAACTTGAATGTAATAATTTTCACAAATATAACCCGCCTTGTAACGATAAACATCCGGAAAAGAATGACGCTACTTGGATTTGTCCAGTGTGTAAATCATAGAGAGAATTAATAAAAACATTCAATAGAAAAATTATTAGCATTTCTAAAAGGGGTAGGGACAGTGCCTAAGCCTAGTTTTGTTAAGGTAGCAACAGTTAGCGAAATCCCTTCCGGGCATGGGAAATTAGTTATGGGCCCTTTCGAAAAGCCTATTGCGCTTTTCAATGCAAATGGTGAATTCTATGCGATTAACTATATTTGCCCACATATGGGGGGGCCTCTTGGAGAAGGTAAACTAGCTGGTTATGTAGTATCCTGTCCATGGCACGGCTGGACATTTGATGTGAGAACTGGGCTTCCTGATCATCCGGGTGGACATTCGGTTTCTGCTTATGAGGTAAAGGTTGAGGGAAATGACGTTTTTGTAGGATGGTTGAAAAGAGTAAAAGACTAGATCAACTTCTAGGATCATCTATCTGCTTTTACCACCCTATCCAAAACTACATCAATGATTTTAGGATGTATCCCTAGGGGCTCCGTTATTGTGTAAGTAATGTGGGGATGTTTTCTAGCGGCTTCTTTAACCATATTAGGGATATCCTCTTTAGAATGCATTCCGGGGGAAAGGAAATATGGATGAACTATAATCTCTTCCGCTCCCTCAGCAACTGAAGCATTAAAAGCCTCTGAAATTGTGGGTTTAGCAAGCTCCATATGCGCATGTTTAACTATGTCAATTTCTCCTTTGCTGCTTTGTCTTACCATGTCAGCAATTTCTATGAGCATATCATTAGCTTCTTTAAATGAGCTTCCATGATCAACAATAATTAAGGCTCTTTTTTTTCTGTACATTTTTTCGGTAGACATTATGTTTAGTAATAGTTAGGAATATAACTACGCCTTATTTTTCCTTAACAGATTGAAATATTTAGCATTATAAAGTGAGAGTCATTACTATGCTTAGTGTAACTGGTTTAATGAGATGCAGGACTTATCAGGGCATTTAATCTGATTGTCTCAAGGAGTATATCGGCAGCTTGGTAGAATTCTTCTAATGCAAGATATTCGTTTACAGTATGAATTTCTTTCATTCCAGTTCCTAGGTTTACACATTCAATCCCCTTTTTATTAAAGTAATTTGCATCACAACCGCCTCCGCTAGCACGAGTCTTTAGATTAATCCCAAGGTTTTTAACGGCTTGATTGATAAGTTTAACAACTTTTGATTCATTTGAGACATCCATCTTTTCGTAACTTCTATCTATTGTTTCTTCAACCTTTGCAATGTATGTTCTTCCTTCTAAAGTAATTTCATAACGTGCCACAGCATCATGGAAACATTTTCTCATGTGTTCTATCTGTGCGCGAAGTTTTTCCTCACTGTGGCTCCTTGCTTCTCCTTTGATGTGAGCATAGTTAGGAACGATATTTATTGCAAGGCCGCCTTCTATTATGCCGATGTTTGCAGTTGTCTCAGCGTCAATTCTTCCGAGCTTCATATTGGCAATGGCCTCGCTTGCTATTTTAATTGCATTCATCCCTCTTTCGGGGCATACACCTGCATGTGCTTCTAGCCCATGTACTATAAATTCAAGTTTCTCAGCTGAGGGACATTTTGTTACGAGTGAAGCGGGGGAACTGCTTGGAGAACCACTGTCTAATACAATTCCATCTTTTGATCTCAAATTAGATATATCAATATGCTTAGCTCCAAGAAGGCCTATTTCTTCACAGATGGTAAAGGCAATTTCTATATCACCGTGAGGGGTATTTTTTTCTTTTAGCGTTCTAAGAACCTCGACAATTATTGCTAAGCCGCTTTTATCGTCACTGCCAAGAATGGTAGTGCCATCACTTTTTATTATTCCATCTTTTATCTGTGGCTTAATTCCTTCGCCGGGTTCTACCGTGTCCATATGTGCTGACAGTAAAATAGGGTTAGAATCAGGTTCATTACCCCTTATCTTTGCAATAAGGTTCCCGATGTTTCCTTGAACAATTTTGCCCGCATCGTCAAAAAAACATTTTGCCCCGATCTCCTCTATATCTTTCCTGAGTTTAAGACCAACTTCTCTTTCTCTACGAGATAGGCTGTCTATCTTGATCAAATCCATTACATATTCAGTCATTCTCTGCTTCTCAATCATGGGGAATTCTCCATGGTATTAACACGTTTTAATTATTATAAACAATTAAGGGTCTATTTGCTATTACTGCAATCCAAATCGATGAGTCTATATTGGGTTTGGATACAAGTCTAAATACTTCTAGCTTAAGGTCGCTAGAAGATATTGAACAGAACTATATCCTTAGTATTTTAGAAGAGACGAATTGAATAATTGATAGGGTAAAGGAGGTGATGCCTCAATTCTGGGTATAAATCCAAGTTTGTTTCGATCTCTAATAAAGAAACTTGGTATCAGGAAAAAATAAAAATGTTTATTCGCTTTCTAAAGCAAATAACTCTCTATTTGAGAGGTAATGAAAAAGAGGGTTTTAGATGATACTAAAACCCTCTTAATATTGTTAGTCAAACTATAGCTTACTGTACATAAAGAATCCAAGCTCCCTGATTCCCTGTAACCTTTCCACTTAGCGTTACATTTGTTCTCTGAGGGCTCTTTTCTATGCTACTAATTGCGTCCTCAGAACCACTTAATATATAAACCTGTCCGCTCGCAGTAGTTACAACATGCGCATGCGGCACAGCCTCGTTACAAGGTCCAGTTCCAACCATCGGAGTAACGTTTCCTTTCTCATAACTAGGAAGCAAGCAAACAATGTTACCTGTTACGGTTTGTTCTGTGCCCTTCTGGACATCTGTTGGTGTTGCATAGATGACCCAAGCCCTCTGACTACCACTAACTTGTCCGCTAACCTTTTTCTTAGGGGTTTTTGCCATCATTTTCATTTGTTCTTCAGTTCCAGAAACAGAGTATAACTTGCCATCTTTTCCTACAAGGACGAATGCCCCTTTACACTCAGTAAATTGCTCCTTAGCAACGGTATTACCTTTCTCATCTACCTCAACGCAAATAACATTGCCCTCCATATCCTGCATTTGTGCAACGCCGGAACCAGCTAGTAAAAGTACTAACGAAAAAACGACCATAAGAGATAAAGCTACGGTCTTTACATTCTTCATTTTATTTACCTCCTCCTTGGTTTTAAATCAAATTTAGTCTTTTATTATACCAAAGAAAAAAAACCTATGCAATATTAATTAACTCACAAATAATACAATACCTATTCATAAGCTCTCTTCTTTTAGGCGATGGTCAGATGTGAAGTATCTATTAAATCTAATGTTTGTAAGGAGATATGACGAAATAGCTACAGAAAGAGCTATCATATACATGATAATGATTTGGTACTTAACAGCTATTAACGGTGAAGTTCCAGACAGTATTTGACCCGTCATCATACCAGGAAGAGCAACAATACCTACAACCATCATAGAATTAATAGTTGGAATCATTGCCGCCCTCATAGCAGCTCTTATAGAGGCTCCTGCAGCTTGTCTTGCCGTCGCTCCGAGTGCCAAATAGGCCTCAATCTCCATTTTTCTAGATTTTATCTCTGAATCAATCCTATCGATTGCCAGTGTTGACCCATTCATGCTGTTACCTATTACCATTCCTGCAAGTGGTATTAGATAATGTGGTTCATACCAGGGTTTAATTTGAAGAAGTATTTGAGTAACAACAAAAACAGTGATTCCAGAACCTGCAGTCATTGCGAACCCGACAATAAATGGAAGTTCTATTGTTCTTTTTTTCTGCCTTTGTGTCACAGTTAGAGATGCTATTATTATCATAATAAGAATTATGAATATAATTAGATACCAACGATCGAAAGCAAATATGTATTTAAGTATATATCCTACTGCAAGTAGCTGAATGAAGGTTCTGACAGCTCCTACTATTAAATCACCTTCTAAATACATACCCTGCCATTTTGAAATTCCAGCAGCTACTATAATCAAACCAAGGCTTATTATTAAATCTAAGTAGCTAATATCAATTAGGTTAAAATTGAGTCCTTCCATGTGTTTTCTCCTACGTTTAAATAATCTCCGAATTTAAGAAAAAATCTTCGCTTTCCTGTTCTCTAACTATAGTTCCATTTACTAGATGAATAATTCGGCCGCCCAAAAGACTTGCATATTCAAGCTGATGCGTAACCATTATAATTGTAAGCCCTAAGACTTCATTTAACTCCTTAATCGATTCAA
Organism: Candidatus Dadabacteria bacterium CSP1-2; assembly: GCA_001443445.1. GTDB lineage: Bacteria > Desulfobacterota_D > UBA1144 > Nemesobacterales > CSP1-2 > CSP1-2. Next base: position 10,700 of record LDXN01000055.1, read on the forward strand.
GAAGCTTTATCCCAGCAGCGTGGTCTAAAGCGGAGGTTGGTTCATCTAGAAGAAGCACATCAGGTTTATTTATGAGGGCTCTTGCTACAGTAAGACGTTGTTTTTCTCCTACAGAAAGCTCAGAAGCCTTTCGTTCAAGAAAATCGCTTTGAAGTCCTGATAATTCTAAAATCTTTATTAATTCATCTTGTTTTATAGGGCTTGGGATAACTCTTAGACGATAGGGAACAGTTAGGTTGTCTTTGACGCTTCCATCAAATATTATAGGGATCTGGAAAACCATTCCGATTCTACGTCTTAGGTCTAAGACTGGAATATCTTTAAAATTCTTCCCATCATACAAAATCTCACCAAAAGTTGGCTCGTCCATGCGATTTAAAAGTCTCAGAAGGGTTGTCTTTCCTGCACCAGAGGGTCCTATGAGAATGTGTCTTTTTCCTGAGGAGAATTTAAGGTTTATATCTTTTAAAATTGTAATTCCATTTTTGATTTTTTCTATTTTGTGAAGCTCGATCTTCGGTTTGTTCATAAGATTATCTTTGCCACAGAGAGCACGGAGATCATAGAGAAAAGATTTTAAAAAATAAATTTTTGTTTTTTCTCTCTGTGTCCTCTGTGGCTAAAAATCCAAAAGAATCTATATCTCAAATCTACCAAATATCTCTGGACGTTCGTGAGCCTCAGTCGAACGATGAACAATCTGAGAAAGTAATTTTAATCCATCTATAATTCTAGGGCCCGGTCGTCCGAAAAGTGATTCAGGAACGCAGTAGACCCTTTTTTCTTTTATGGCTTTTATATTTTCCCATCCAGGTCTTGTAAGTATTTTGTCTATACTCATTCTATTTTGCATCTTTTCACCGCACCAGCATATAAGTAGGATGTCGGGATCTAAGCTAAGAATATCGGAATCTTCTACTATTGAACTTGTTTTTTCAATATTGGAAAAGATATTCATTCCTCCAACAATTTCGCTCATATCATTTACCCAACTATGCCGGCATGCTGTGATAATGGGCTTAGGCCACCATTCCCAATACAATTTGAGCCTGTATTGGATTTTTTGTACTTGAAGTTTTATAGAATTTACTGTGTTTTTTATTTCGTCTACTAGTCTCTGCGCTTCTTCTAGCGTGTTTGTGATCTCACCGAGCATTAAGATATTTTCTATGATTTCTTCTATGTTGTGCGGGTTAAGAATAATATAAGAGAGTTTCGTTTTTTCTAAAGCCTCGATATTTCTTTCCATGCCGGGGACTGTTAGGGAGGCAACAACTAAATCAGGTTCTAAGGCTTTGACCTTTTCCATATTGATTCTAAGATCCGGTCCAACTCTAGGCAGTTCTTTTACTTGAGTAGGGTAATCTGAGTGACTATCAACTCCTACGATGCTCTCAACTAAGCCAAGAGCAAAAAGAATCTCTGTATTACTCGGACAAAGTGAAACTATTCTCTTAGGTTTCATAAGTAAATATTATATATGAATATAAGCAGGACAATTATGATAGAAATACTAAACTTATTACCGCTATTGCTATTTGTCTCAATATCTTTCCATAACTTCCTTAAAAAGAAGTAGATCTATAAAGCAATAAAGTAAGAAAGTTTTTATTGACAATAACTTCGTCTTTATGAGACAATACTAGATAGGTAGTCATCATCCAATATACTCAAGCGAAAGGAGGACTATGATGGGAATCATTTCTTGGATAATATTAGGATTAATAGCAGGAGCTATTGCCAAGCTGATTATCCCTGGAAAAGATCCAGGAGGGATTATTGTGACAATTGTTATAGGAATTATTGGGGCTGTCGTTGGCGGTTACATTGGAACGCTTCTCGGGTTTGGTAAAGCTACCGGTTTGAATTTGCATAGCTTGGTTATAGCCGTTGCTGGTTCAATCATTCTTCTTCTTATCTACCGTATGTTTGCCAGAAGGATATAAGTGAATTTGTAGACTCAGGTGGTTTTAGGAGTACAAATTTATAATGTGCCAAAGTGTAAGTGTAATTATGTAACAAGGCTGATTAACTAACCGAATAATAAATTTTAAGATACTTATCTTAAATCCTGACTTTTCCTCTAATACTTTTTCAAGTGTATCATAAGGGCATCAATTCCTGCCTGGGCTACGATTCTGTCCTCTTCCACAGAGCCTGAACTGCATCCTATCCCTCCTACAATGTGGCCATCTACGAAAATTGGAAGCCCGCCGCCGAATATCATAAATCTTCCTCGGTTACTGACATGGATACCAAAGGCGGGACCGCCTGCCCCTGCGATCTCTGCATATTCGTGTGTAGCCTTTCTAGCACCAGCCGCTGTAAATGCTTTGTTAATCGCAACATCAATGCTTGTTATCTTAGCCTTATCCATTCTATAAAAAGCTAGTAAGTTCCCTCCATCATCCACAACCGCAATATCCATATCAACACCTATCTCTTTTGCTTTCTTCTCCGCTCCTTCAAGAATGATTTTTGCATCCTCTAATATGAGTTTAGGTACGGTTATCATTTTTGTATTACCTCTACTATTAGTTGGTATATTGTAATACCGCTTAATCAATAAGCTCAAGTGTTTCTTCAAACTCCGCTGCCATTCCTGGATGGCCATGACGTTGGGCGGCCTCAATTCCATTTCTATATGCTTCTTTTGCCTC
>LDXN01000056.1 GCA_001443445.1 Candidatus Dadabacteria bacterium CSP1-2
CGAGCATTTTTGTCGGCTACTTCATCTCCAGAGGAAATTATATCTTTGCCTTCAGGACCAAAAATGGCCAAAAGCTCCTGGTTATTATTAGCCTTAATTGCGTTAATAAGAGCCTTAACAGCTTCTTCAGGAGAAGCGTAGCTCTTCTGCTTGATGTCTGCGGCGTTGGCATGAGTAAAGGTGGTACATACCATCATAATGGCAGCAATCGCCATCAAAACCGTACGCCAGAGTGACTTCCTATCTGTATTTTTTGCATTAAACATTCTTTTTCCTCCATTACACAATTTTCGGACCTTATACCATTTCTATCCACAAATAATGCATTATACCGAATAGTAGGGGCAATCCTTGCGATTGCCCTCCATTACGGGCGAACGCGAGGTTCTCCCCTACAAATATTGGTCTAGATTTATGCCACATTTCTATAGAGATTTGGTATTCATTCCTTTAGTTTTGGTTTATGCGATTGCAAAAAAGCCTGTTGCAATTCAGTTGCCTATCTTGTCTCTTACCTGCGACGGCCTCCTCCGCGGGAACCACCGCCTCCACGGGAGCCACCGCCTCCGAAGCTTTTACTGCTACTGAGGCTAGACCGGCCACGTTCACTTGCTATTCGTGTACTCTTTCCGTTGCCTGTGCCGCTGAAGGCACTATCACGACCTCCACTGCCGATACTACCCTTAAAGGCACTCTCTCGGCTTCCACCCTGTTTAAGTTTCCCCTGTTGAAGCCCCTGCCTTTCGCCGACGCCCTTCATGCTACCCTCACGGCTCACACCCTGTCCTAATTTGCCCTGTTCGAGGCCCTGTTTTTGAAAGCCACTATCTCCATACCCGCGGGCTTGCCTGGACTCCAAAGACCGCGCAGGGGACTGCCCAAAGCGCTGGCTTGTTGCGTTGTCCCGGTATGCAACTCCCCTTCTATGATCGACGTTATGTCGCCAATTTTGGTTACCGACCTTGTCGTTGATATTAACCCTATTGAAATTATTCGTCTGGTTATAGTTTACGTTGATATTGCCGTGGCCCCAGTTGCAATTGGACCATGAACCTACGGATGCCCCCACGGCATATCCGATTCCGAATCCAATGACGCCTCCAACCACAGCAGCCCCAGGATACCACGCATAGGGTGGATAAGCAGGGTACCACCATGGACCGTAAACCACCGCAGGGTTATATGTAGGCACATATATGACCTGAGGATTGGCAGGTTCGATTACAATATACTTCTGCTCGACAATCACCTTCTGCTGCTCCGTTGTCTTTAGATTACCCTCAGCTTGAGCCTTGGCACGAAGTTCCTGAATCGTATCCATGACATCCTTCTGCTGATTTAGAAAGGCGTCTCCAAGTTTTGTTGTCTGATCGAGGTTCTGGCTCATGGCGGAGAGGACATCCGGGAAATGGCAAAGTGACTTCACGCTTACGTCCCAGGCTTTTTCTTTAAGTGCTTTGTCTAGGGCGTCTCCCTTTAGGTTTGGGTTTTGCTTGACCCATCGTTCTGCCTGCACGACCTCAAGCGGGTAGGTTGATGACATCAGGATTTGGGCCACGAGTGAATCAGGATAAAGAGCGATTGGCGCAACCATCTGGGCAAGTTCTTCTTTCGTGAATTTCGCAGATGTTGTTGTGCCTCCGGAATCTTGGGACATCACCTCAAATGGTGCTAAAAGCAAAAAAATCATAAACAAGCTCAACACATGTATGTAGGTTTTGGTCATGTTACCTCCTTTTTCCCGAAGCCGTTTAGGAAAGCCCTCCACATGGCACGGGATTTGAAATGACATTGAACTTAATATCTGGCGAATCAATTCAGAAATCCATCGGTACGAGTAACTTCTAGTAATAATACCTGCGAATGTAACAGTCAAGACCAACCATGAGCACCAAAAGAAAAACGAGAGCAGGAACGCCGATATTAATAACAGTTTCCGCAAGAGAACCTATCACTAGCAGAATCCCCAAATCTAGGGTTCCGAACTGACTTTATTAATCAACTAATTCTACTCCATCACTCATAACAAATAGGCACTTACTTTAACATAAGTAAGAACAATATCCAGATTTTTTATTTTTGATTTGAAAATATCTTAAAAGAATGTAGTGTTTTATCCATTCATGAGTTATGCACCTAAAGACAAACCCTCTGCATCTATCACCGATAAGGTAAATGATGAGGGGATTCTAACCCTTACTATTAACGGTCGTCTTGATTCATATACAACCGCTAAAATATGGCAGAATGCAACCCTTGCGATTGGGCACTCTTCACCTAAGAAGATCATAGTAGATGCTTCAGGAATTAACTATTGTGACGGTTCCGGAATTGCTCTATTTGTAAAACTCCGTCAATTCCAAGAGAGAACCGGGGGAGAGTTTGAGGTTCGAAACTTTGCTAGCGAATTTCAAAAGCTACTAGATTTATTTCCTCCAGGAGAATTCAAAGAACCAGAGGTAGAAAAGCCTAAAGCTGCCAGTTTACCAGAAGAAGTCGGTCAGGCAACGGTGGGTTTTTGGCAAGATGTTAGCGCCCATATCATCTTTATAGGAGAAGCTGGGATTGCCGTTGTACGCGCCGTTTTTAACCCGTGGCAGATAAGGTGGAAAGATGTATTTTTAACGGCAGAAAAGATTGGTGTGAATGCCTTATCTATTATTGCTGTAATCAATTTTCTAATCGGGCTTGTTCTTGCTTATCAATCTGCCATCCCTTTGCAAAAATACGGTGGTCAGCTTTTTATCGCAGACCTTCTTGTCCTCTCTATTTTCAGGGAGCTCGGTCCACTCATGACAGCCGTCATGGTTGCCGGTCGGACCAGCTCAGCGTTTGCCGCCGAACTTGGTACCATGAAGGTAAACGAGGAGATTGATGCCCTTACTACCATGGGACTTGATCCGGTCAGGTTTCTGGTGGTGCCTAGAGTTATCGCAGCTATTTTTATGATACCAATTCTTACGGTTTTCGGCGACCTGTTCGGACTTATCGGAGGCGGAGTCGTTATGCTATCTCTTGGCTTTCCACCTGTTACATATGTAAATGAGATGACCTCAGCAGCAACCTATATTGACCTTCTAGTAGGTCTTTTTAAATCCGTATTTTTTGCTGTTATCATAGCTGGAATAGGATGCTTTGAGGGACTTAGAACCAAGACCGGTGCAGCAGCAGTCGGTGATTCTGCAACCAGCGCTGTTGTAAGCAGCATCATATTGGTCATAGTTCTAGATGGCATATTTGGTGTTGTATTCTATTATGTAGGAATTTAAGTGCAAATGAGTATAGACAAAGAACCAATCCTACGCGTTACAAACTTCACAGCAGCTTATGGAGATAATGTTATAATTGATAACATCTCCTTTGAGGTTAATCGAGGGGAGATATTTGTCATCTTGGGTGGCTCGGGATGCGGGAAGAGCACAGTACTAAAGCACATGATCGGTCTCTACGAACTCGCTTCTGGAAAAATCCTTATTGATGGGGAGGATATTGCGAAGGCAGAAGGAGAAGGGCGCATCAATATATTAAAAAAAATAGGCGTTGCTTATCAAAGCGGTGCGCTTTTTGGCTCTATGACGGTTCTTGAAAACGTCAGGCTCCCCCTTGAGGAATATACCGATCTTTCTTCCGAAGCGATGGATCTCATCTCCCTTATGAAGCTTAAGCTCGTAGGACTATTGGGCTCTGAGAATAAAATGCCCTCTGAACTAAGCGGAGGGATGCAGAAGCGCGCTGCCCTGGCCCGTGCTATGGCTCTTGATCCCCAGATACTTTTTCTCGATGAGCCTTCAGCAGGCCTTGATCCCATTACCTCTGCCGGACTCGACCATTTAATCTTGAGGCTTCGCGAAAGCCTAAAGATAACTCTAGTCGTTGTAACCCATGAACTGCCAAGCATCTATACTATAGCTGATCGGGTAATCATGCTTGATAAAGACACAAAGGGAATAGTTGCAACGGGTAAACCCCTGGATCTTCGTGATCACTCACCTAACCCTCTAGTTCGTCAATTCTTTAACAGGGAGGCTGAACTAAATGCTGTCGCATAAATGCCTATCAAACCAAAGGAGTATCAAAACATGAGTAGGAAAGCCAATTACTTTAAGATTGGAGCGTTTGTCATCATAGGATTTGCCATAGCAGTAATAGGCATCGTGGTGTTTGGCGCTGGCAAATTTTTCCGCCACAAGATTATGATAGAGACATATCTTAACCAATCTGTTCAGGGACTTAATGTAGGCGCTCCACTAAAGTATCAAGGCGTTCAAGTCGGTAATGTAACAGAGATCGGTTTTGCGTTTAATTACTACCCGACTCCCTACACTTATGTAGTAGTAAGGGCTGAAATTCAACAAGAACTAGTCGGGGAGCGCAAAAGTCTAGGTAGAATACCGACTGAAGAGGAGCGCGTGTCTCGTATTAAGGAATTGATTGAACAAGGGTTCCGCCTTCAATTGGATTCTCAAGGGATAACTGGAGTTGCATTTCTTAACATGGTTCACTTAGACCCTAAGCGATTTCCTCCTCTCAAAATAGATTGGGAACCCGAATCCTTATATATCCCCTCCGCTCCAGGCGTTATTACACAGATTACAGAGGCTATCGAAAATCTAACAGGGACACTAGAAACCATTGATATAAAAGGTATGACAGATAAGGTAAATCAGATTCTGGTAAACACTGATAAAGCAATAGAAGATGCTCAGATTCCTCTCATCGCTCAGGATATTCGTGAGCTTCTAGAGGTGCTCGAAAACAGCTCTAAAAGATTAGATTCAATTCTTCATAGCAAAGAAGTACAACAAACCCTTACTAATTTGTCCCAGACCTTAGAAAATATTAACACAACATCGCGTAAGGTTAGCAGATTTACTTCCAGTGAACGACATGAGTTAGATCGAATCATCGAGGATCTAAGGGTAACCACAGAAAATCTGAGGGAGCTTACGGACACCGCAAAGAGATACCCATCTTGGTTTCTCTTCGGAAATCCTCCTCCACCATTAAACGAGGTGAAACAATGATAAAGCAAAGCAAATTGTTCTTGTTCTCGTCTTGGGTGCTATTATTTCTCACCCTAACTGGATGTGCTAATTTCTCAAAGAATTACCCTGAGAGAAATTACTACATTCTTAATGTTTCCAACAAGGATCAAAATTCATCCCCCGTTTCAGGAACTGTCTTGGAGGTGCGTAGGTTTGAGATTTCACCTAGTTTTTCTGGTAGGGAGTTTGTCTACCGAATAGGTGATCTGAGTTACGAATCAGACTTTTATAATCAATTTTTTAGACCTCCTAGCTTACTTACTACAGATGAAGTGCGTAAGTGGTTTTCTGAATCAGGTCGGTTTAAGTACGTTGTGGACTCAAGTAACAATGTGGAGGCTAACTATATTCTTGAAGGTAACGTAAGCGAGTTATATGGTGATTTTAGAGCAACTAATGAACCAAAAGCAGTTCTGGGGATTCAGTTTTTTCTAATTGAAGAGACCTCTACCAATCCTCAAATAGTATTCCAAAATAATTATAGAAGAGAAGTCGTTCTTAGCTCTAATTCCCCTGAAGAATTGGTCAAAGGCTGGAACGAAGCGCTTGAACAAATCTTGACAGCCTTTGCAGGTGATCTTAAAAATGTAAATTTCAAGCCGCCTCAATAACACCAGTTACGGGGTAGAAATGATCACAATCTAGAAATTAGGACGTAATAGGGTATAAAGATAACATGTACAAGGGGCTTTATTGTTTCTCTTCTTATGACTGGTCGCGCCAGGGCCTGTCCTGAGCTTGCCGAAGGGATGGCGCTCCTACGATGAAACCGTAATAACCAAATTATTGACATGTGTTTAACCGTATAATAACAGGAATGTAACATAAAGCCATCGATCCAATATTCATTTTACACATAGTGTTTCTACTTTTATAATTATCCATTTGTAAATATGGTCAGGATCAAAATCTGTGGGATTACTAATATAGAGGATGCCCTTTTGTCTGTGGACTTAGGCGCGAATGCTCTTGGGTTTATCTTTTATAAAGGAAGCAAAAGGTATATTAAGCCTGATAATGCTCAAACCATAATTTCAAAATTACCCCCATTTGTTACAACTGTTGGAGTCTTTGTGAACCAAGATTTGGATGAGATTCGAAATATCAAAGAAGAAGTAGGATTTGATATTTTCCAACTCCATGGAGATGAACCGGCGGATTTCTGTATGAAATTAAAAGGAAAGGTAATAAAAGCCATTCGGGTTAAAGATCGCATAGACCCAAAGGAGATTGAGTCCTATCCTACTCAAGCGATTCTCTTTGATAACTACTCAACAGAGGCTTATGGAGGAACAGGAGAAACCTTCGGGTGGGAGATTCTAAGAGGCTTCGATACATCAAAAAAAATAATTCTTTCAGGTGGGCTTACCCCAGAAAACGTGGCCCAGGCAGTAAAAATAGTAAATCCCTATGCTGTTGATGTCAGCTCTGGAGTTGAAGAGAATCCTGGAAAGAAAAATCCGGACAAACTAAAAAGATTTATAAAGGCGGTAAGAAATGAAACCTAAATTAAAACTTCCCGATGAACTAGGACATTATGGAATCTACGGTGGTAGATATGTTTCAGAAACCCTTATGCCAGCACTTCTTGACCTAGAAAGGGCTTACCTCGAGATAAAAGATGACCCAAAATTTAAAGAAGAGGTAAATTACTACCTTAGAGAATATGCCGGCCGCCCTACACCGCTCTACTTCGCAGAAAGAATGACGAACGAGCTAGGTGGAGCAAAGATTTACCTAAAGCGTGAGGATTTGGCGCACACAGGTGCACATAAGATTAATAACACTATTGGACAGGCCCTTCTCGCATCACGCATGGGAAAAAGGAGGATTATTGCAGAAACGGGAGCAGGACAGCACGGGGTAGCTACGGCAACAGTTGCAGCGCTCCTTAAAATGGAATGTGAAATATTCATGGGGCTTGAAGATACAAAAAGGCAGGCGCTTAATGTTGTTCGAATGAAATTGCTTGGAGCAAAGCTAAGAGAGGTGGCCTTAGGAACCCAGACCTTAAAAGATGCGATGAATGAGGCCATGAGGGATTGGATAACAAATGTGAGGACCACTTTCTACATAATAGGAAGCGTGGCAGGGCCACATCCCTACCCGATGATGGTAAGGGATTTTCAGTCAGTTATCGGAGAAGAGTCAAAAAGGCAGATTATTGAGAAAGAGAGAAGACTCCCAGATCTTCTCATCGCTTGTGTTGGCGGCGGTTCAAATGCAATGGGGCTTTTTTACCCTTTTCTCGAACACGAATCTGTAAAAATGCTAGGAGTAGAAGCCGCAGGGTTAGGGCTTGAAACGGGTGAACATGCGGCAACCCTTTATGCGGGAAGGCCCGGGGTTCTTCATGGAAGTAAAACCTATTTACTTCAAAACGAAGATGGCCAGGTGAAAGGAACTCACTCAATAGCCCCTGGGCTTGATTACCCTGGAGTGGGTCCTGAACATTCGTATTTAAAAGATTCGGGGCGGGTTTCATATACAACAGTGACTGATAAAGATGCCCTAGAAGGGTTCAAGTTCCTCTCAGAAAAAGAGGGAATAATCCCTGCACTAGAGTCGGCACATGCTGTGGCTTATACAACTCGAGTAGCTCCAACTATGCCAAAAGATTCAATAATTATAATTTGCCTTTCAGGACGTGGGGATAAAGATATCCAGGTCGTAGCAAAGGCTCTTGGAATGGGTGTTTAGGACTTGAGGTTTCTATCCTATTGGATAGAATTAAGAGGGGTATTTCCTAGACGATAAAAGCCAAAGCCTAAATATATGACCAGGATTCATAACAAGTTTGAAGAACTTAAGGAAAAGGGAAAGGCGGCTTTAGTTACCTATCTCACTGCTGGTGACCCATCATTAGAAGCAACTCCCGATATAATCTATAAGCTTGAAGAAAGCGGTGCCGACATAATCGAGCTTGGTGTCCCGTTTTCAGACCCAATGGCTGATGGTCCTACAATCCAACTCGCCTCTGAAAGGGCACTCAAGAACGGCACAACCGTTAAAGGTGTGCTTGATATTGTAAGTAAGATTAGGAAACACTCAGAGATCCCCATTATAAGTTTTGGATATTATAATCCTTTTCTTTCCTACGGTCTTAGGAGATTCTCAGAAGATGCGCGCAACGCCGGAGTAGATGGAGTATTAGTTGTTGACCTTCCGCCCGAAGAAGCAGATGAATTTAAGATTCACACTGATAAAGCAGGGCTTGACCTTGTGTTTCTTCTCGCTCCTACAAGCACATCCGAAAGAATAAGGCTCGTCTCAGAGCGTGCAAGCGGGTTTATCTATCTCGTTTCTGTAACAGGTGTTACTGGAGAAAGGCCAGCCATGGATTATTCGCTTGAGTCCCTTGTTCGTGAAATCAAGAATCATACAAGACTCCCTGTTGGAATTGGGTTTGGGGTATCAACCCCGGATCAGGCGGCAAGGATAGCTAATTTTGCAGATGCTGTGATTGTTGGGAGCGCACTCATTAGAATAATTGAGAAATATGGCAATAATGGAAAAGAACTCTTTAAGGAAATTTCAGGATTTATTAGCGGGTTAAGTAAGGCGTGCTATCGTGATTCGTGATTCGACTCCGTCGTGAGCAGTTCGACAAGCCTGTCCTGAGCATGGTCGAAGGGCTCACTACAGGCTCAGTCGAACGATACACGTTTCACGATACACAATTTACGATTCATGAGCCACGAACATGCAGAAAGAATTAACTAGATACTTGTTTATTGGAGATTTCGATTCACTTCTTCTTGGGCTCTTTTCAAAAAGGGGAGAGGTAATTTGGGTTAGCTCACTCGAAGAGGCATTAAACCAAAAGGGCAATTTTACAGTTATCATGATTGAAAGAGAGCATTTTTCAAACACCGCATCCAAGGAGCTTTCTAATCATTATCCGCAAACCCCAATCATCGTAAGCAATGGTGAAAAACCAGAAGAGCCTCCACCTTATGTAAGGTTTGTTCCCTTTAATAAAATCCTGATAGAAGAGATCGCGCGTGAAGAGAGGATTGCTAGGATAGAACTCCGAGTTGAAGAACTAAGGCGTATTCACAACGAAGCGAAAAAGATGCTTATTCTTCTACATGATAATCCTGACCCGGATTCAATTGCCAGCGCACTAGCGCTTAGAACCCTACTTAAAAGGAACCGCCAGACGGCTACAATTGGACACCTTGGTGAAAAGATATCTCGTCCAGAAAACGTTGCCATGATAGACCTACTCGAAATAGACCTAGAAAAACTCGTACCTTCTGACATAAAAGAGTTCGATTCAATTGCACTAGTTGACGTTCAGCCACCTCATTTTGGAGATCTTCTTCCGGAGGTTGATACCGTAATTGACCACCATCCCTATATTGGTTCATATAAGGCCGGATTTTCCGAAATAAAAACTCAGGAAGGAGCAACCTCAACCATCCTTACTGATTTTCTTCGCGCTGCGCAGGTAGAAATATCAGAAAGGCTTGCTACCGCCCTTCTCTACGGTATAAAAACTGACACTGTATCCCTTAACCGTGATGCGAACCCGGATGATATCGAGGCATTTACCTTTCTTTATCCACTTGCAAATCTAGGCCTATTAAGACGAATCGAGCGGGCAGAGGCTCCGCCCTCAGAAATCAAATCTTTCGGGAGGGCTCTTGCTAATCACTGGATTTCAGAAGGTATCTTTTTTGGCAACCTCGGAGGGGTAAAAAGGGAATATCTAATCCCAAAGATGGCTGATTTCGGAATCCAAGTAAAGGGGATCGAGTGGTCCGTGGCTTATGGAATAGTAAGTAATTCACATCTGGTTATTTCAGTAAGAAATGTTGGATATGTAAAAAGCGCAGGGCGACTTGTAAGAACTATCTTTAGCGAACTCGGGAGCGCAGGTGGGCATAGGTCCGCTGCAAAGGCTATTATTCCTCTAAAAAGAGTTAGAAAAGTCCTTGGCAAGGCTTCTCAAGAAAACATTAAAAAATGGGTTACCGAGCTTTTCGTTAAGGGAGCTTCAGAAAAGACAGGAGAAGAAAGTTCTTGATGCAGGATGCACGATGCAAGATTCACGATACACGAAACACGAATGAATAAGATTAATACAACAAAGATATGAAGAGGATTCTTTCCTTAGTGTCTTTGTGTCTTAGTGGCAAAATTTAGGAGGTTAAGAATGGATTTCATCCAAAGGGATAAGATTTCGCTTGTTGTCATTGATATACAAGAGAAGCTTATAAATGCTATTCCAGAGGAGAGGAGGGAACCAACTATTAGAAACTCCAAGATCTTGATAGAAACGGCAAAGACGTTTGAAATTCCAATTACAGTAACAGAGCAATACCCAAAGGGATTAGGACTTACAATCCCTGAGATTAAAGAAGCTGTTGGAGATGGATTCAAACCAATTGAAAAACTCGTGTTTAGCTGTGCAAGATCACCTGAGTTTAAATCAGCCTTAAAGGAGACTAAAAAAGAAGAAGTTCTTATATGTGGGATTGAAACCCATGTTTGCGTACTTCAGACAGTGCTTGATTTAATTAATGATGGATATACAGTTTATGTCCCCGCTGATGGTGTAACATCAAGAAAGGAACTAGATTGGGAAACAGGAATAAAGCTCATTGACAAGGCTGGTGCCATCGTAGGGACAACAGAAACATTTGTATTCCAGCTCCTCGAACGCGCAGGAACAGAGGAGTTCAAGAAGATATCAAGATTGCTTAAGTAACTTACAAGACCATTTAAAACTAAAGCAATCACGCCTACTGAAATCCTTATTGCAAACTACATACGGATGTTTAATACTACAGCTCCTCCAGGGCTATTATTTTCTTTAAGGCACGCCTAATCAGATCCATAAACAGGGTCATTAGGACAATCAACCGTTGGAGGAGTAGGTTCAACAATATTATGTAACCTATAGAAACGCCCTTCGCCCAGTGAGGCACTAGGCGCCAGCGCATCATGTTTAATACTCTTCTATCTTCATTAACTATCAAACTGGGGAATTCTGAGATGGGGCGATGTTGTATCTAGGCTTGATTAAATCTAATACCCCGCTTGGGTCTATAAAACCCCAACGACTTTATATGTCTTCTTTGTCGGTTGTAAGTGTTATCCTTCCGCACACGGAGAAATAAGTTTATCATTTATGGAGTATGTAATTCAATGAGGAGGGGAAGGCAGAAAAATAAAAGTTATTGAAGTTTGCAGAAAAAAGCTAAGTCAAAAATCAAGGCTTGATACCTTCTCCCCTTTAAGAGTAGTTCAAAATAGTTATTATTTATTGATATTAATCTTCAAAATCTGAAAAAGGAGCCTATTATGGAAAATCCATATGAAGAATTGTTTAAATTGATGAATCTACCTATGGAATTAAGTATTAAGTTTTTCGAGGTGATTGAGAAAGGTACCAAAGCTATGAATTCAATGGCAAAAGCTCAAAAAGATATGGAAGAGTTTCAAAAGGCTTGGAAAGAATTTCAGGAATTAAATCCATTTTTAAAATTAAAATAAAAAAAGGTTGCGTCACCCCTTTTTCCCTTTTTACATTATCAGGCAAGATTGATAGTTGGGATCTTAACCTTGTGTATTTTGTGATTAACTGATAGCCTGAAAACCGAGGCTTGGTTCGATTCCTATGTATTCTCAGTATGAAACACTTATCGACGTTTGGTGAACGCGCGTTCCGATTCTATACATCTCTTGAACTACGCAACAAACTGCCGCGGGGCGTGGTCGCCATGAATCCATATCGCACTCCGCGCAATAGAGATTATATAAGATTGTTTCTACGTAAGTTCTTTTCTGACAACCATAAACGAGTGCTTGTCTTTGGGATTAATCCAGGAAGATTTGGTGCCGGCATTACAGGTGTCACTTTCACCGATCCAGTAGCGCTCGAAACATTTTGTGGTGTTCCGAACGACTTACCAAAAAAGCGGGAACTTTCGTCCGTGTTTATTTATGAGTTCATCAAATTATGGGGCGGTCCAAATAAGTTTTATCGAGATTTTTTCCTCACGGCTGTTTCTCCGTTAGGGTTTGTCAAGTACGGCAGGAACTTTAACTTCTATGATCACCCCGCTCTTCTCCGCGACATCAAACCATTCCTTATCCGGTCGATCGAATCTCAATTAGGATTCGGAGCACGACGCGATGCAGCCATCGTGCTAGGCACGGGAAAGATTAGGCAGGTCTTTGAAGATCTCAACCGCGAATGTAGCTTTTTCAAAGCCGTCCACGTCCTGGAGCATCCTCGGTTTATCATGCAGTACCGCCGTCGAAAGCTTAGAGATTATCTCCGAAAGTATTGCGAGGTTTTCAGGCAAGTGCTCATAGAATAAGAAAATCTGCAAACCTTCTCCGTTTTAAGCAATATGCCTTGATTCCTTAGCAAGATGTTCTTTAATCCACATCCTGAGAAGCGCTGTGTAGCTCAATCCCTTACGCTCAGCAATTACTTCCACTTTTTTAATATCATCTGGATCAAGCCTTATTGCAATCGTCTTCTTCGGTCTTCTAACGAACCCTATCTCAGCTTCCTTTGTATCTCTATGATAGTCTTCAAAGCTATGGGTCTCCCAGAACCTTGCGGCTTCCTCATCAGTTTTAAATTTTGGTATCTTCTTCATGTTATTTACCTCGCTTTTTAAAATAGCTCTTTTCCCATGCGTTCATATCTCTTGCTGTTATGACTCTTACCTCACCCTGCCTTATAAACTTAACAACAACAAAGAGAAATCTTCCAGCTTGCTCTTTACGTCGAGCTTTCTCCTTTCCGTTTCATCTTCTCTGTGAAATCCTAGGCTGAGGCTCTTTATATATTCAGCATCAATTTT
>LDXN01000057.1 GCA_001443445.1 Candidatus Dadabacteria bacterium CSP1-2
ATGACGATTAGTTGAGCATCAATCTCGTTTGCAACAGCTAGAATCACCTTGGGCACCTTATCACTCAACTCGAACCGTATGTTCCATGGAACATTGCGGAAATTGACCATGAGCAAGAACTCGTCCCATTGCCGCTCAGCGAGGTTCTTCATAATGTCAGCAAATTCCTCGTATGTCCGTCCGGTCTTGTAATATCCTATTGGCACCTCATAAACATGAAGGACCGTGATAATAGCACCTGGGTTTGAGGTAGCTACTGCCACCGCTACATCTAGAGCCTCACGCGAGTGCTCGGAAAAATCCACAGGAACGAGAATCCTGTCGTAGCGCGGCACAACACTGGCAGGAATCAAAAATGAAGAACATGGAGCTATGCGCAGCACCTTTACGGCCGAATCGCTCAGTGGATCATGGTCTTCATGTGGACGGCGACTGAGGCAGACAAGGTCTGCGCTCTTCTGTGCAGCCAATCTTACAATCTCTGGTACCATCGAGCCTTGCCGCACGGCACACTCGATCCGGGTACCTGGCGGAAACTCGATCTGCTGTTCTGTGTAGATTTGCCGCAGCCGGTGTTCGATGTCTTCGTCGATCGGTAGCACCACATCAGGGGATTGCACCGCGGCCTCGGGTGGGAGATCAAACGTGGGTGTTACATGCGCCATATACACTGTCTGCGATCCAGCCGCCTGCGCGAAGTACGCTGCATGCCGTAGCGTCGTAACATCCCGTTCGTCAAGCGCCATAGCTATAACAATGGTTTGATAGCGTCTCATCGGTTATCTCTCAAAATTGTTCTCAGATGACGCAGGAGCCGTAACTAAGTTAGAATTTTAGAATTACGGAGAACATTTGCCTCTTACTAACCCCCCCTTCAATTCAAGCATACCTGATAGGGTTGATTTACCGCAACACACGAACAACTCGCTTGTCACCTTCAACACTCTGTCCTTGGATGCCCCACGACACTTTGAATCGTCTGCTTCAAACTGGACTTTCCTGGTCAAGACGGATATGGGAAGTGTTTGCTTGTTGTTTAGTCAAACAGGGCGGTTACTTAGTGCTCGATGACACAAGTTGGCAAAGATGGACAATGTGTGCTGAGGCAGTAAGTTTTGTTTGGTAATGACTTTTTGTTTATGTATAATTTAAGCATGCTTTCAGGATTGATGCCTGACCCTTTTTAATTCATTTGCTTCTCGAAAGACCGTCCACTTGGTCTCGGGAATATCTTTACAGGCCCTCCGGAAGCGGTCAAAATCAACTCCTTCCCCTTGAACATCACGAATGCAAATATGCAAAATTTGATTAGGGTGTTTACAATATAGCTCTGCATAAATTTCAGGATCAGACTGACCGGAATCACCTACCAGGATGAATTTACGCTCAGGAACTCGGTGTAGTATATCTTCAGTAATAGATAGTTTGAATGTTACTAAAGATGAAAAGAGTTGTTCCAGTGATCTAAAATCCTTCCAGCGAAAGTTTCTCAAGCGCATGCTTCCCTTAGGAAATCCCGCTGACTCCATAAACTTATTTATGGTATCGTAAAGTTGCCAAGGATTAGCAGAAACATAGTGAAACTGCATACCAGCATTTTCCCATTGCCGGTATAGGTTGGCCATGTCCTCAACCGCCTGATATTCATTTATGAAGGTATTGCGCAAAAATATCTTGCTATCGGGGTTGGTCACCTCGCTAACCTTAATGGTGTCATCAATATCGGATATAACAGAAATTCCCTTCCGTTCTAGTAATTGTACTCGCCCTGTGTAAATTCGCTTATCCATTTTCGGAAGAACGGCCTGGTAGGTAAGCCATCCTGGCATATCTGACTTAGCCTGCAATTTGCTTACAGTTTTAGGAGACAGTTTCAGGGTTTCAATGAGATGACCATTTGGCTCTGTTTTTCCATATAGAAATCTTGATCACCAAAACGGATTGTCAGTCTTTTCCCTCGCTCGTTATCCACAATGAACCACCAAGCACGTGACTCAAATAAGTTATTCATGTTATGTATTTCTTATTGCTAAGTTCTAGAACCGGCCTTTCCTAAGAATTATCCAGCCTACAACTCCTGCAATAAGTGACGCTGTAAGAATTCCTAGCTTTGCTAAGGACAGAAGTGCAATATCTCTGAAAGCAAGTCCAGCTATAAAGAGAGACATGGTAAAACCAATACCTGCTAGCCATCCAACACCGTAAACTTGCCACCAATTTACTCCTACAGGTAAAGTAGCAATACCACTTCTAACGGCAAGCCAGGAAAAAAGAGTGATTCCTATCTGTTTGCCAAAAACTAGGCCAAATACAATACCCAGAGTTACTGGATTTATAAGAACTTGAGTTAGGTTTCCATCAAGAGAGACACCAGCGTTAGCTAATGCAAAAAGCGGCATGATTCCAAATATTACCCATGGATGTAAATCGTGCTCCAACCTTTGTAGGGGTGTTTGTACAAGCTCGCTAGCTTTTTCTAGAGCTTCTGCTGCTCTGCGTTGTTGCCTACTGGTAAGCACACTCTTCTCATTTACACTAGCTCCCTCAAATTCTTTAAGGATATAACGACTTTTCTCTAAAAACTCTTCTCTACCGATTCGAGTGCTAGCCGGTATAGTCATTGCTGAAAGTACCCCAGCTATAGTGGCATGAACCCCAGACATAAGGAAGGCGAGCCAAAGCCCACCAATCCCTAAACTAGCATATACTAGTGGATGGCGAATTCCTGCTCGATTAGCCAAAATAAGCGCTATTAGAAATCCGGCTCCTACAATAAGATTCGACCAGTAGATCTGAGATGTATAGAAGAAAGCAATAACCAAAACTGCTCCTATGTCATCTACAATAGCGACAGAAGTGAGAAACACCTTAAGCGCAATCGGCACCCTTTTACCCAGGAGAGCCAGAACACCCAAAGTAAAAGCAATGTCGGTTGCCATGGGAATTCCCCAGCCAGAAGCACCAGGCTTTCCCGCATTTAATACTAGATATAGAATTGCAGGTACTATCATACCTCCTAAAGCAGCGACAATGGGAAGCGCAGCCTGTCTGGGAGATGATAGTTCACCTACTAATATCTCACGCTTTATTTCCAAGCCTACGAAGAAAAAGAACATTGCCATCAGCCCATCGTTGATCCAAAGAATTAGAGGCTTATCAAGAACAAAGCTACCAAGACCGATCTTTAGTTTGGTCTGCCAAAGGTCAAAGTAACTATCGAACCAAGGTGAATTGGCCCACACGAGCGCTACTGCAGTGCAAAGAAAGAGAAGTATACCGCCTGATGCCTCTAATTTAGTAAACTCCTGAAAGGGATACAGAAGTCGCTCAATCGGTAATTTGGGGGAGTTTTTTATTGTTTTATCTATTTCTTCTATCGGTGTTCCTTTCTTTAGATTAACAAATGAATATAGACTTAATTTACTTTACGTTTATCACCTTATACTAATTCTATTGGTTAATAGTGCATTGAAAAAGCATTGTCTGCGAGCGTAGCGAAGCAATCTCTCCTTTTGGGGATTGCTTCGTCACCTCGCTCCTCAAATGACAGCTTTCATTATGCACAATTAAATAGTCATGTTACGCACAGATTGGGTAAAATTTTAAATTAGAATACAAGCTAAAAGGGAATTATCAATGGATAAGAATCTCCTTGATCTTTACCCTGATTACCTACTTAGCTCCTTTAGCTACACGACAGCTACTGGACTTTCAGCCTTGCTTAATATTGCTGTAAACCATGACAAAGTCACTCGTTTTCTTTCTTCGACTCCGTGCACTTCTTCTGAGTTGTGGCGTCTTGTTAAGCCACTGGTTCGCAAGGTGCAGAGGGGTGGATTTTCCGGTTTATCTGGTAAGAGAAGTCTTCACAAACGAAGACGGAAGCAGAGGTGTTCTCCATCTTTTGAGCAGCGATCCGACACTGACCTACGACCAGATTACGAGAATCTACCAAAGACGGTTGAGAGTCGAGGAGTATCACAAATCCCTAAAGCACAATGCATCATTAACCAAGTCTCCGACCAGAACTGTCACAACACAGACAAATCACTTTTTTGCATCTGTCTATGCTTTTATCAAACTGGAAATGCTTAAGATGAAAACCTCTATCAACCATTTTGCACTTAAGGGAAAATCTATATTTCAGCTCTCAAAACAGCATTTGAAGAATTACAAAAATTACAGTTTATCTATCAATATGAATCGTGCAGTGCGTAACATCAGTAAGTTATTATCAATTTCATCCTCACTAAATTTAAGCCATCCGCGAAACCCTTGGATAAAGATCTTACGAGTCTTAGAATCTTTTTCCGTTTCAAATACCCAGGCTTGAACGTCAACAAGCCAAATCCTTTGATCAGGGTCAAATGAAGCTATTGTAGGGAAAAACAGCAGTTCTTCATCACTTTTCAAATCGGATTCGGCAAATCCACTGGAAACACGCACTACTGAGAATATGGCAATGAATATGAAGATAAACAGGATAAGGAACAGGCGTTGGCGTTTAAATCGTGAGGTGACTCTATCACTTGCTGTTATGCTGAACACCTGTTTCATAGAAACCCTACTCGAAAATGAGTATGAATCGGCGGAATAGCGAAACAAACGTTTACTCTCACCCTACAGTTTGCCTGTTAATTGATGCCTCTCCTTCTAAACCTGACTCGATGCATGTTCTATGGCTGAGCTGTATAATAATTCGAATTGCTTCACCACCCTGTTCATGTCGTGGGCTTGTATCAGAGAAAGGCTTTTTTGACCCATTTCGCATTTTAATCTCCCATCGGCCAAGATGCATATGACCTTTTCTGCGAACACTTGGCTATCACCATCAGGAAAAAGGAACCCGTTTTCTCCATCATGGACGAGTTCGGGAAGTGCTACTGCATTCACTGCGACCACAGGGAGTGCCGAAGCCATAGCTTCCATCGTCGCAATGCTTTGTAGTTCTGCGATTCCTGCACTCACAAAGATATCAGCGAATGTATATAAATTAGGCAGATCCTCATCGGGTACAAATCCAGTAAAAGTCACGTACTCGTGAAGGCCTAATTTATGCACTATTCTCTCTAGATGATTTCGGAACGCACCGATGCCAGCTAAGATGAGCTGAACATCGATTCCCTCAAGGATGAATGGCAGCCCTCTAAGAATCACCTCGATCTTTTTTTCTTTGTCTAATCTTCCAACATATAGGATAATTGGCCGGTCGGGGATGTGATACCGTTCCCTAAGGTATGTGCCGTTATTAGCTGGATTAAAACGCTGTAAATCAATGCCGCAGGAAAGTGGGATCACTTCTTTTGCTAATCCGTGTCGTTGCATTAATTCTGCTGCAGTCCTAGTAGGCGCAGTAACGATTCGAAGCTGGCTATACACCTCAACAAACTGATGCCACAAAAGTTGTTTTAATTTCTCTTCCAAAAAGTGTGGTAAGTGGAGATAATGTACCAAATTTTCTGGCATGAAATGGTTTGTCCCTATTATGGGGATACGGTGTTCTTGAGCGAACCTGAGTGCTCCTTTTCCAATGATAAAATGATTTTGAATATGGATGATGTCAGGCTTAACCTTCTGTATGACTTTGTGAATATATTTTCTTGCTAGCAAGGGCAATGAAAAGCGAAAGCCGGGGTATAAAGGCAGTGGAAGAGAACGAACACCGTAGAGTATAACACTATCTGCGGAAATGACGGTGTTTTTTATTGTCTGCGATGGAATGATTACGAAAACCTCGTGTCTCAAGCTACTCAAGGAATGTGCTAATCCATGTGTGAAGTAGGCTGCTCCATTCGTGCTGGGATAGTATGTATCAGTCGCGAGAAGAATTTTCATGATTTTTATAGAGTAGTTAGAAAATCTCTGTATATTTTAAGACATCTTACACTTTTTAAATTCCCTTGCTATGCATACTCTAAAGCAAAGAGTCAGGTTTAATATTCCATTCGGCTAGTTTCACAATTAGAGGCAATGTTAGCCATCCGTTTACTCTAACCTGCCTTACTTAAGCTCTTCATTCCGTAAAATCAGATTCAACAGGTCGCGTCATGCTACTATTCCTACTGGCACTCTATCGCGCACAACCGGAACATGGTTGATATCGTAGTGGAGCATTTTTTTCACCACCTCTTCTAATGCTTCCTCCTCCGTTACTGTGATTACAGAAGTGCTCATAACTTCCTTAGCAGTCATTGTACATGCCGCCGTATAAATCTTCTTAATTTCTTCTTTAGACATCCACTTACCGAATAACTGCGGAGCAAAAAATGTTGAAAACGGAAAGGCACGTTCCTTTGCTGCAAACTCTGAATTCGTTATAATTCCGACTATTTTACCCCCCTTGTCTACCACCGGCACGCACCCTATACGATTATCCAACATTATCTGCGCAATCTCTTCCAGTGTAGAGTTTTCTTTAACAACAATCGCTGGCCGCACCATGATTTCTCTTACTTTCATCAGCTATCTCCTTTACCACTCATAACACTCAAAATATTTCTTAAGCCTTTTACGTCACTTAATTTCTATCTCATCATATATAAAACTAAGGTTGATAGAAGATAAGTTGCCACAATGCCTATAGAATCCCAAGTAAAAAGGAGTGGTTTCTTACTAGCTCTATAAGTCAAACCTATGATTGCAATGGCTGTCATCATTATAGCTGATATTGCTGTAACAATATGATTTTCTGAGACATATGAAAGAATCGGTCCTTTTGTATAGAGAATATCGTCAAGCGCTAGTATGACGATATTAAAGAGATTACTCCCAAAGAGATTTCCAACAGCCATATCCACAGCGCCTATTTTAGCAGCGGCTATAGTAACAGCTATTTCGGGCAGTGACGTTGATATAGCAATAAAGATGCTGCCAACAAAGGTTTGGCCAAGACCTGTAATCTTAGTGATCTCCTCTCCAACATAAGGAAGATATGTAGCCGCTCCTATTACTATTCCCGCGTTTAAGGCATACATTTTATAGGCTCTTGATTTAGGAATATCCTTGTATTGCAGTTCTTCTACCGCCTCTTTGACAAACTTGGCTATTCGAGTTTTTTCATATGAAAAGATTATTCTTATCGCTACGAAATATATAAAAATGAATATCAAACTATATATACCAATCCAACCAATGGGTGGAAATATTGCACTACCAAAGATAGTAATACCCACTACCCCAAGTAAGAGAATTCCAAAGCCTGCCGAAAGAACATGCCCTTCATCTACCTTTGTTGAGATAGGCACAGAGCCGGATAGGACATCAAGTAGGGCAATAATAAGAATATTAAACATACAACTTCCCAGAATATCCCCTACCGTAATATTCGGGAGATCAAAGATGGTAACTGAGCTTATGCCTGTAATTAACTCTGGCAGAGAAGTAACTGAGGCCATAAGAATAACTCCTATCCAGGTTCTTCCTAATCCTGTTTTCTCAGCGATGATGTCACCATATTTTGAAAGCTTTGAACCTGAAAAGAATATTATCGCCGTAAGAGCTACAAATTGAAGCCAGATCATCTACGTACCCCCCGCTGTCTACGCAAATATGCCACTTTTAGTAGGTTCCTATAGAGACYCGAAGTTACGTACGGAGCGGAGCAGAGCGTGGTCAAGGACAGCCCTCCGTTTCACCCTGCACTTGACTACGAACTCCTGGACGCACCACCTCACCGGAGCAGTGTGCCCGTGCTGCCACAGCCGCTGAAACACTGCCGAGTACAGAAAACGCGTCAGAGGACCCTTACCCCGTTTGGCGGTAAGCACATTAGGGCCAAAGTGTTCCTGGCGGTGTTTGACTTCGAAAACGTCTAGGCCGCTTTGCAGGTTGCTTTCCAACAGAGTAATTACTTCGCCTACCGGAAGATGATGCCAGTGTTTACCGAGTAATGTTTGCATGATTGTGTATTCTAATAGGTCCTGATGAACCGGGGACCTTTCGAGACTTGCTCAACTAGTTCGTTGGAGCCATATGCGGCCGTGCAAGAGGTTATCCTCCTTCATTCTGCCTACACGGTTTCGTTGTCAAGCAATTTCATCTGCCTAACCGATGAGCTAAGACTGGGCATGGGGATTCACTTATAACCTTCTCAGCCACACTTCCCAAAATAAACCTAGAAAGTCCATTTCTTCCATGAGTAGTCATAATAATAAGATCAATCCCCTCTTCTTCAGTAAAATGCACTATTCCAAACCAGGCTCTCAGGAACAAGGTCACCTTTTCACGTATATTAATCCCTTTTGTTTTTTCTTTAGGAATTCTATCTAGTTGGGATCTCAATTCTTTTAGAGCCAGCATGCGTAGTTCTTCTATTACTTTACTTGTCGAAATCTCATAGCTGTGGTGAAGCTGTAGAACATGGAGAAGATAAATTGTTGAATCGAATCTATTGGCTAAATCTATGGCAAGGTCTAAGGAAATAGAAGTAAGTTCAGACAAGTCCGTGGGAACAAGCACTTTCTTTATATCAATCTTATCCCCCTTTTTGTGTCTTACAGCTAAAACAGGCACCTTTGCCATCCTTAATACCTTATTCGTATTGCTTCCAAGAAGAATTCTATCTTTAAGTCCTAATCCTCGTTTTCCCATAGCAATCAAATCTACTTTTTCTTCTTCGGCGACTCTAAGAATCTCTTTATGTGGCACTCCGGTCTCAACAAGTATGTCCCACTTTGTTTCTTTTAGTTCGAGTTGCTTTAGAGCCTTGTTGATTCTTTCATATTCTTTTTTCTTTAGTATTGCCTGAATTGAAAACAACTCTTTTTTAACCTCTGGAGGGACTTTTAACCTATTTAAATCAATAGGCTGGACCACACTTAACCCAATAATCTCGGAACTGTACTTGTTTGCGAATAACTCTACATACTTTAAAGCCTCATCCGATTCCTTTGAACCATCAGATGCCCAGAGAATTTTCTTTGTCTCCATAGAAACCTCTTTTCTTTTTAAGCCTTCATCTTACTTATGGTTTTAGGGCTAACACCGCACAGGAAGCCTCTTGAATTACCTTTTCTGCAACGCTTCCTAATACAAATTTCTTTATACCTTTTCTCCCATGGGTATTCATTACTATTAAGTCGGTGTTCTTACTAGATGCATAATCAACTATTGCAACTGACAGATTTATTCCCTGAATTACCTCAGTGTTAATCTCCAATTTGGCAACTTCTTTATTGTGAATTCCACGCTTGAGTTTTATCTCCTCAACCCTCTTTGCAAGTTCATTAGAAGAAAGCTTGATTAAATTTTCCACTACACTGTAAGGAATTTCGTAAGTATAGGTCTCTAATCTAAGAACATATAAAACCGAAATATTAGCGTTTATCCTCTCTGCCAGGTCTATTGCATAGTTAAGAGCGGAGCTTACTTTTTCAGATATATCTAGTGGAACAAGGATATTACTTATATTAACTATGCCTTCTTCATCCCGCTTCTTAACAGCAAGAACAGGTACATTGGATTTCCTTAGAACCTTAAGAGTTGTGATTCCAATTAACATCCTATCTATAAGTCCGAGTCCCCGTTTTCCCATAACTATGAGGTCAGCTTTCTCTTCATTATTAGCAATCTCTATAATTTTTTCATGTGGTGACCCAGCTACAACCTTATATGTGAATTTTAATTCCTCTTTTTTTAGTTCTTCCTGAAGTCCATCGAATGTATAAAACCATTTACTTGTCGAGTCTTTAACCCACCCCGTAAGGTCTAATCTTTCACCAAGAAGACCCCAAAATTTTTTATCAATTACCTCTATTACATGAAGACCAATAATTTCTGAGTTAAATATCTTTGCAAAGAGTTTAGCATAGCTTAAGGCAGCTCCAGCCTCTTTTGACCCGTCCGTAGTCCAGAGTATTTTGTTCAATTTTGCCATTTATAATCCTCCTTGTAAAAAGAACTAAAATTACGCAGTGGCAAAAAATCGTTGAGCGGTGGAAGATGCTATTATAAACCCCCGCACACTAAGCCAACCCCTTTAAGAAGAATCCCACTAAAAAGGCTATTGCTGCGGCAGTACCTCCTATAAGAAGAGTTTCAAGTCCGGATAAATACCACTTTTTATCAACTATTTTCCCCTTTACAGAACCTACAATAAAAAAGGCACAAGATGTAAAAATTATAGATAACAAAAAAGTCTGTTCTCGAAGATAGAGGAATAAGTAAGAAAGAACGTAAGCAAGAAGAGGTATAAATCCGATTAGATTAAATGCAATAAAGGTCACGAGTGCACCTCTTATTGGCGATTTTTCCTCTTCTAACATCCCAAACTCGTCTTTCATCATAGTATCTACCCATATCTTTTTATTACCAGTGATTATCTTAACTGCGTCTTCAAGCTGTCTTCCGGAAAACCCCTTTTCTTTAAAGATCTCTCTAATCTCCTCTCTTTCTTCACCCGGAATCCTGCGGACCGAGACCTCCTCCGCTTTTCTAATCTTTTCTATATATTCTCTTTTTGATTTGGTACTCAAGTAATTTCCAACTGCCATAGAAAAACCATCGGCAAACAGATTTGCAAACCCTAAGATGAGAACAATCGAAGGGGAAAGCGATGCACCGACTACCCCTGCAACAACTGCGAAAGTTGTTACGGAACCATCTATTCCACCGTATACAAAATCAGATAGATATGAGCTCTTCGAAGACTCAGAATTATTTTTTATCGGCATATCTTTAGTTTATAATAGCTTAAAACTAACTGAATAACTTGCCGCAATTGTCTTTGTGAGGAGTGAAACGACGAAGCAATCACAAATAGGAGATTGCTTCGCTTCGCTCCATTAGACTTTTGTATAGTAATGAATTTAATATTACATCTTATAATATACCAGGGTGGAATAAGTCTAAGCTTCGCTCAAAGCTGTAGCTTATATCGCGAATAAGACCCCACCCTGGCGGGTAGATAAAACTATATGGTATTTAAGTCATTTAATGACTATTAGCATGGAGCAAGTTCTAACTACCCATTGGTAAAAGTAAGTAAAAACGGAGGTGAGAAGATGGAAAAGCCTAGCTATTTTATCGGTGTTGATATGAGCTCAGAGACGTTCACCGCGTCTGTGGGAACATATCCATGGAGAGTGGTTGGCTCTCCAGAATCATTTGAAAACTCAGCAGAGGGTTTTGGGAATTTATTGGAATGGTTACAAAAGCACGGTTATAAACCGGATGAAAGTATAGTTTGTATGGAAGCCACAGGTGTATATGGGCAACCACTTGCTTACTACTTAGTAGCACATAACTACTTTGTGGCTGTGGAGCCACCATTAAAGGTAAAGCGAGCCTTCCCTACACATGGACATAAAAATGATATAACTGACAGTGAGAATTTAGCAGAGTATGCTTACAGATTCTTTGATGAGCTTCATCTTTGGCAACCACCTGATAATGTATTAAAGCAGGTGAAAACTCTACTCAAGACAAGGGAGCAACTTACGAGGAATCTTACAGCCTATAAGAATACACTGAAGGTTCTAAAGAGAGAGGTAGTTCGTACTCCGACGGCTGAGAAGATGTATGAGGGTCTCATAGGGGAGTTAAAGTCTCTTATTGGAAAGATAGACGAGGAGATACGAAGTTTAATGGGGAAACACCCTTTTTTTAACCCTATGCTTAACCTTTTGCTTAGCATACCTGGTGTCGGGCTTCAGCTTGCATCATACGTAATTGTGATAACTCAAGGAGGCAAAAGAGAGCCAAAGTCAAGAGAGCTTGCTGCATATATAGGCATATGTCCTTATGAGCACAGTAGTGGGAAATCAGTTTACCGTAGGCCTCACTCAAAAAAGAATGGTTCTGGAAGTATAAGAAAGCTACTCTATTTATCTTCACTATCATTGAGGACCCATGAATATTACTTTAAAGAGTATTTCTTGAGGAAAGCGTTACAGGGTAAGCCAAAGCGATTATTGATAAACAATATAAGCAACAAGCTCTTGAGAATTATATGTGCAGTTATGAGGTCAGGAAGGCCTTATATTCCCGGGTATATGTCTTTAAATCCAGTAGCTCTGAGAGTAAAAAAATGTGCTTGACAAAGTCATGGTATTCGCGATGACAGTGGAGACCTGTAGCAAGCTACAGGGAATTGTCGAGTTAAATAGTTGTCCAAGAGTAAGCGTGTTAAATCCTGGTTTAAATCCGG
>LDXN01000058.1 GCA_001443445.1 Candidatus Dadabacteria bacterium CSP1-2
AGCGAGGCAGAAGCTATATTCAACGGCCAGACCTCAGGGGGCATGTTTGGTCTCACTCTTGCTGATCTGGGAGATATTAACGGTGATTCTTTGTCCGAGTTTGTAGTTGGAGCACCTGAAGCAGGGCAGGTCTTTGTAATTTTTGGAAGTAGAGATATTAGTGTAGATTCATCAATAGTTCCAATAAGCAACCCTGCAGATGGCTTTGCTTCAAGTATTTCAGGCGGTGCTGATGTGGATGGAGATGAAGATGGTTTACCAGACCTTCTTGTAGGAGCACCCGGTACTAACATGGATACAGGCTCTGTTTTCCTTTACTCCGGGACAGATATCGCTATGGCTCTATCAGATGATACTAGCCCGGACATTGAAACAGAATTTACTGGTGAAACCACTGGGGATATGTTTGGTACCTCTGTAAGCATGCTCGGCGATATAAATCCAGAGGTTAGCGAGGTGAAGAGGACGTCTTTCTTTGTACTGGAACTTATTCCTACAGATCCTGATTTTGCAATAGGTGCACCTGGAACAGCCGAAGGAGGGTCGGTTTATGTTTTTTTTGGAAGTGACGATGGTTTTCCGGCTTCAGTTCTTGCAAGCTCATGCGCGATGGAAGCCTCGTTATGCCTCCCCCCCTTGAATGGAATGAATCAAGGTTTTCCTACCGATGAGAAGTTTGGAAGAATCGTGCTTAGTATTGGTGATATCTCGGGGGACTTTATAGCCGATATTGGAGTCGGTGGACTCGGCTTTGTAAGAGCGGAGTTTTAGTAATTACTCATACCTGAGTGCTTCAATCGGGTCTAGTTTTGACGCCTTGCTAGCTGGGTAAAGACCGAAGAAAATCCCTACTATCGCTGCGAAACTAAAAGCAAGTAATATCGAGCCAAAAGAAACAAGAGTAGGCCAGTGGGTAAAAAATGAGGAAATTTTTGATCCTACTATCCCTAATACGATCCCTATCAATCCGCCTGTTAGTGAGAGTACAACGGCTTCTATGAGAAACTGAATAAGTATATCTCGCTCTTTGGCGCCAACAGCCATTCTTATCCCTATTTCTCTTGTTCTCTCTGTGACAGAAACAAGCATTATGTTCATGATTCCTATCCCACCTACTATTAGCGAAATGGAGGCGATACTTCCAAGTAGTATCGTCATTATTTTTGAGATAGTGAAGATTCTTTCTATAATGTTGAGTTGTGTTTTTACGTAGAAGTCATCTTCCATGTTTGGTCTTATACGGTGACGTTCCCTTAGAAGCTGGGTTATCTGAGCCTCAGCAAATGGTATATCCTTTGATGTTCTGACGGATACGGATATGTTATCTACGTGGTTAACACCCAATATTCTTTTCTGCAGTGTAGTGTAGGGGATTAGAACTATATCATCTTGATCCTTTCCACTGGGTGTTTGTCCTATAGAACTCATAACGCCAATTACTTTAAATGAGATGTTACCTATTCTAATCGTTTTACCCAAAGGGTTTTGATATCCAAAGAGCTTTGACGCTACGGTTTTTCCGAGTACGCACGCAAGTTCTGCGTTCTTAACGTCTTCATTGTGAAAGAAGCTACCTCGCTCTGGAAACCAACCGTTTATGAAAACGAAGTCAGGCGAAACACCCACAAGCGCTGTAAACCAATCCCGATTGCCCCAGACAACCTGTTCTGTTGTATCCAGAATCGGTGATACGTGAGTAATTGTACTTAGTTTTCTTATGGCCTCAGCATCATCCGGAGACAGTGTATTTTTCTTGCCTATGCTATTGCCTACACCGCTTCGTGATCGACTTCCTGAATTAATTATAAGTGAGTTACCACCAAGGCTTGTTAATTGTTCTTCTATTATTTTTTTTGCACCTTGGGTAAGTGATACCATTGTAATTACTGCAGCAACACCGATGATGATACCTAGCGTAGTAAGTATCGAGCGGACTTTATTCCTTCGTAAAGCCCTATATGAAACCCTAAACGCGACTAACGGGTTCATGAAGCTTTTCCTTACTCCTCAATTCTTCTTTCATGACCTTACCATCTCTAAACATAACGACTCTTTCGGCGTAGGCTGCAATATCAGTCTCATGTGTAATCATAATGATTGTTTTTCCATCTTTATTTAGTCTCTTAAAAATTTCCATTAACTCAATGCTTGTATTGGAATCAAGATTTCCTGTAGGCTCATCTGCTAAGATGATGCTAGGTTTATTTATTATAGCTCTTGCTATTGCTACCCTTTGTTGTTCTCCGCCTGATAGCTGGGTCGGATAGTGCTTTTCTCTTCCATCTAGTCCTAACATGAAAAGCGCTTCTTTAGCATGCTTAGATCTTTTATCAGAAGAGATCCCATTATAGATTAGTGGAAGCTCTACGTTTTCAATTGCGGTTGATCTTGAAAGGAGGTTAAAGTTTTGAAATACAAAACCAATTTTTTTATTTCTAATATTTGCAAGCTCATCCTTGTCTAGTGAAGAGATGTCATTCCCTTCTAGAAGGTATCTTCCACTTGTAGGTTTGTCTAAACATCCAAGTATATTCATGAAGGTGCTCTTACCAGAACCAGAGGGTCCCATTACAGATATAAATTCTCCCTTTTTTATAGTAAGTGTTATTCCTCTTAAGGCATGGACATCCACATCTCCCATCTTATAAACCTTGTGCAGGTTTTCTACAACAATAATATCTTCC
Source organism: Candidatus Dadabacteria bacterium CSP1-2 (assembly GCA_001443445.1). Taxonomy (GTDB): domain Bacteria; phylum Desulfobacterota_D; class UBA1144; order Nemesobacterales; family CSP1-2; genus CSP1-2. Next base: position 2,685 of record LDXN01000058.1, read on the forward strand.
ACTGTTTTAAAACCTCTGGGGTTTGGGGAGAACAATAGGGCCAAGCGGTTCGGAGCCAGCCCCAGTATTTTCAGTAGCTTCTACAATTACCTTTTCCCCTTCACCAAGATTTCCGTCTAGGATTTCTGTAAAGGCCTCATCACTTACTCCGGGGTTTATAGAAACGGCCTTAAGTCGCCCATTTTTTAGAGGTACCCATGCAACTGAAGTGTTATTTAATTCTATAGATCCTTCATCAACCAACGCATAGGGAGGTGGAATAAATCTAAGCACTGCAGTTGGAACCCTAAGCACATCCTTTTTATGTGCTACAAGTATTTTTACTTCTGCAGTCATGCCAGGTTTTAATTTTAGGTCATTGTTATCAATTAGAATTACTACATCATATGTTATAACATTATTTGTGGCAATTGGCTCGTTTTTTATCTGCCACACCTTTCCTTTAAAAGTTTGGTTAGGATATGCGTCCACCGTAAATTCGGCTTCTTGTTCGTTCTTTGCCTTACCGATGTCGGCTTCACTCACATGTGCATCAAGTTTCATCCTACTAAGATCTTCAGCTATGAGAAAAAGGGGAGAAGAAGACTGCCCGGAAGTAACTATTTGACTAATATTGATCTTCCTTGAGATTACAATTCCGTCAATTGGTGAACGGATTGTTGTGTTATCGAGATTTGCTTTTGCAATCTCAAGCGCTGCCTTTCTCTGCTCTAAGGTAGCAATAGCCGAGGAGTATTTTGCTCTTGAATCGTCATATTCTTCTTTTGAAATCAATCTTTTTTTATAAAGCTCTTCGTTTGCCCTTTGCAAGTTTTTTGCAATCTCAGCATCAGCTTCAGCCTTATTTAAATCAGCTTGAGCCTGTTTAAGTTGTGAATTCAATGGTGTTGGGTCTATCTCCGCAAGAGGATCACCCTTTTTTACTACAGAGTTAAAATCCACAAATGTGTTTTTTATAGCTCCTGAAACCTGGCTGCCGATCTCTACAGTAGAAATGGGATTTAAGGTGCCTGTTGCTGTAACGTATGAAATTATATCCCCCTTATCAACCTTTGCGGTTTTATAGGCTATTGATGCACCTTTATTTTGAAAGGTTCGAAATATCAAAAAGATTACAATAATCAGGAGAATAGCTATTATAGTGATCGTTTTTTTATTTAGCGTTTTCATTCTTCTAGCTTTTCCCCAATTGCTCTTTCCAGTTGAGCAACAGCAATCTTATAATTGTAAATAACCTGAATGTAGTCTGCATTTGTTGAGGCATAAAGAGCTTCAGCTTCTGCAAGTTCGATCGAAGAGGCTCTTCCAAGGCGGTATCTTTCTCTAGCAAGCTCGAGATTTTCCTCTGAAGATGTTTTGGATGTCTCAGTTACTTTAATACTTTCCTCCGAAAGTTTTAGGTTAAGATATGACTGTTTCACTTCTGATAGTATCTGCCCCTTCATGGATTCAATCTCTGCCTGAGAACGCCTTAGATCGGCCTTTGCTTCATTTATCTCAGATATGGTTGAAAATCCTTCAAAAATAGGAAATTGAACGCCAATTCCTGCTATAAAGCCTGGTTGAGTTGCACCCTCTCCTTTTATCCTATATGCTGTTCTTCCAAATATGGTCGGGTAATAATCCTGCTTTGAGGCCTTTAAATTTGCTTTCATAGCTACCTTCTTGGCTTCTAGGCTATCCAGCTCAGGGCGTAGCTCAAAGGCTTTACCTATTGCCTGCTCTAGATTCACATCTATCATTTTATATTCTAACATATCCTCAAGTTCGTAGTTGAAATTCCCTATTATTCCCATTGCTGTTGATAGCTGCAACTTTGCTCTTTCTAGGTTGTTCTTTGCAGTCACGAGATTGAGTTTAGCGTTTCCTAGATTTACTTTTGCCTTTGTGATCTCTATCTTTGATATTCTACCTACTTTAAAAAAACCCTCTGCCTGCTCTAGACGTCTTTCATTCTCAATGAACTTTTTCTCCGATGCTTCAACAATCCTCTTTTGCGCTAGCACTGTATAATAAGCTATTTTAGTATCTAGGATTACATCCTCACGATTTGCTACTTTATCGTATTCTGAGGATTTTACTTGTGCTTTGGTTGCCTTAATAATGTTTGAGGTATAACCGAAATCCCATATAAGCTGGTCCAAAGATACCCCTGATTCCGTTCCAACGAATGGGTATATGAACCTAGACTTAATCTGGGGAAAGAGGTCGGAACGCGCCCCCTGCACCCTTGCTTTCATAATGTCCACAGAAGCCCTTGAAGCTTCTAAAGTAGGGTTGTTTTCTAACGCAATCTCAAGGGCTTTATCTAAAGTAAGTGTTTCGGTAGTTTCCTGGGCTGAAGAGGAAATGTTAAGAGTGCTTAATGAAAGAATTAATAAAAGGAACAGTGCTCTCATCTGAATACCTCCCTATAAGGAGTATAAATATGACTCTAAAATAAGGCTGTTACAATAATTATTCATTAATTTGTTGGGATTCATCTAATTATGTAAAATACCCTTATGACATTCGGCGTTTATGTTCACATACCATACTGCGTAAAAAAGTGCCCTTATTGTGATTTTAACTCATACGGCGTTGGGAGACGTATTCCGGAAAAGGAATACACAGAGGCAGTTCTTAGAGAAATCGATTCCTACAAAGAATCGATTGAAAAACTTCCACTTCACTCAATCTTCTTCGGCGGAGGAACGCCATCTTTATTCTCAGCGGATAGTATAGGCAAAATAATTAGCAAAATTCTAGAAACAACCCTTCCTTTAGACTCGATAGAGGTCTCGTTAGAGGTGAATCCAAAAACGGCTGACTTGGAAAAACTAAAAGCATTAAAAGATGTTGGGGTAAATAGAATGAGTGTCGGAGTACAATCTTTCTCAGAAAGGAAGCTCAAACTTCTTGGGAGGATCAATACCCCTGATGATAGCAGGAGGGTTTTGGAGGACATAATCAAAGCTGGGTTTAATAATTTTAACCTCGACCTCATGTTCGGGGTCTCTTTTGAAACACTTGAGGAATGGAGAACAGATTTAGAAAAGGCACTCGAATTTAATACAAATCATATTTCAGCCTATTGCCTAACAATTGAGGATGATACAGAGTTCGGAGCGCTTTATTCACAAGGTAAGCTACCTCTTCCGGATGAAGACGCACTTATTGGTATGCTTACTTTCACAGGTGATTACCTTGAGCAAGCGGGATATAGGCAATATGAAATCTCAAACTTTGCAAAGCTGGGTCATGAGTGCAGGCACAACCTTCTTTATTGGAGAGGAGAAGATTATCTGGGTCTTGGTGCGGGAGCACACTCACATCTAGATTTAAATGAAAGGTCGTCATGGGGTGTTAGGTGGGCAAACTTAAAAAATCCAGATCTCTATATGAGAACAGTCTTGGAAGGGAAAAGACCTTTAGCATTTACTGAGCTTCTCAGTAAAGAAGAGGCTCTTCAGGATAAGATAATGATGGGATTAAGGCTTGGAGAGGGAATTAATCTTACTAGTTTCAAAGAAAGGTTTGGGGCAAAATGGTATTCCGATAGTTTAAGCGCTCTCTTCAAGCAGGGTTTTCTAGAGTTATCTGATAATTCACTTCTCTTGACCAAAAAGGGAATCCTTGTTTCAAACGAGCTTATTATGAGAGTTTGTGACTCTTTGGTTTATGAATAAGAATAATGCAAAGCTAATGGTTATTGAAAATTTAATCGGGTAATAAGCATGGAAGTAGGGATGACCGACCGGTCGCCCTTATGAGAATGCCTGTGCATTTTGCATTTGTAGGGGCGAACCTCGTGTTCGCCCGTCATCAGAGTAGACACAATGTCTGCCCCTACTTTTTTGCTTTTAAGTCATACTTATTCCCATCTAATTCTATATAAAACTTATCCCCTTCCTGCTTCAAGTACTTGGTAAACTCATAATAGGCTGGTCTTGAGAACCTGGCTTCGAATTCTCCATTTTTTACCCTTGTGTAAGGAATGTTTTCATCGTTCATCCACAGTAAATTGAAATCGAGCTTCTCTTCAGTTTCATCATTTAATATTATAAAGAACCCATCTTGGCGTTTATCAATCATTTTCACAACAAAAGGGGTATCTTCCACATATACGTAAACTCTCCCACTTCCTTCATCTACGTAATATCTTCCTTCTTCATCACGTCTTAGTAGTTTATTATTGTAAAGATAAGTCCATCTGTGTAGAATTGGAATCCCATCCTGATACCAATTTCCTTCTTTATCAATGTATATTCTCGGCTGAAATTTATCTTTTTTTTCTTCAGGTTCTGTCATAATATTTTTATTATATCTCACTCAAGTTGGTTGTTTCAATTTATCCGAAATCCGCATTCCGCAATCTAAAATTGGCACATCAGCAGTCTGCAATCTGTAATCGGCGATGACAGAGCATCAAAACCTCTGTGGCGAACTACTACTCCCCTATCACCTTAATAATCACCCTTTTTCTCCTTTGTCCATCGAATTCAGCATAGAAGACTCTCTGCCAGGGACCCAGGTCTAAATCCCCTTTTGTGATGGGAACTATCACTTGATGATGCATTATTAGATTTTTAAGATGGGCATCACCGTTGTCTTCTCCTGTTCCGTGGTGTTTATAGTCTTTTCTATATGGTGCTAGTTTTTCTAGCCATTCCCAAATGTCTTCAAAAAGTCCTTCTTCCAGGTCATTTACATATACAGCAGCCGTTATATGCATCGCAGAAACTAGAACGAATCCTTCCTCCACGCCGCTCTTCTTTACGGTTTCCCTTACCTTATCAGTGATGTGAATTATCTCTCTCCTGTTTTTTGTATTAAACCAGAGATACTCCGTGTGGCTTTTCATGGTTTTCCTCTTTTGTAGGGGCGAACCACTGTGTTCGCCCGTTTTTTCTGTGTGTTTTAGGGCAGACACGAGGGTGGTCGTCCGACTGAGCTCACGACGAAGTCAGTAAATGCCTTTTACTGATCGCTGATGGCTGACTGCTGATTACTGATAGCTGATTCCCTAAAAAACTTCTCAGGCAATTCTTTTCTTTCCTCTATGTATTTATCCCTTAACGATTTCTCCATCTGTTTAAACTCTTCGTAAGTCATCTCAAGCTGTTTTGCAAGATAGCCGTTAATGAACTCGTCTCTTATCTTCTGGTATTCTTTCCAAAGCTCTTCTTGTGCTTTTTTGCATTCATCATAGATATAGAGTTTTGTAAACTTTTTCGTTATTTCATTTTTTAAATCAGTATCTGAATATCCATTTTCAGCGGACATCAAAGGAGGTATTTGATAAGAAAAAACGATGATAAATACAAATATCATCCAATTCAATTTAGCATCCTCTCCTGCTTAAATAATCCTAAAACTCATTATAAACACTAATTATATGTTTTGAAATAATTATTTGCTCCTTTTTCCTTAACTCCTATACCTTCTCCACACCCTCCTTATCACAATCAATGCGGGAATTAAGAGATAAAGTGGAATTGATGTTGTAGTGTTAATTGATGCAACAGAACAACCACCACCACCCTCAGCGCTATCAGGCACTCCGTCATTGTCTGAATCGAGATCAAGGAAGTCTGGCGTTCCGTCACTGTCGGTGTCTACAGGATTATCAAAGTCTTCTCCAGCTTCTTTTCTATCAGGGATACCATCACCATCTGAATCTGTGTCCTCATGGTTAGGCAAGCCATCGTTATCAGCATCTTCGCCACCCTCTAAGCTGTCTTGAATGCCATCGCTATCACTATCAGCGGTTTGGAATGCCCCTATATCGCATTTCCCCTGTGGTCTTTCTACTCCGCGTTGATCCGTGGAAGGTGGGGGACAGCTTGGGTTGCCCTTCCCAATGGCAGGGCTCCCAGGGAGCAATGCCTGGCTTTCTGTGGGTCCACCGTTATTCTGGAGCGGGCCCAGAAGAGGATTAGTGTTGGGGAGGTCACCCATAGCAGTAAGGCTGCAAGAGTTATCACTAGCCAGGTTGTGGCCTAAAGATATCATACTCCCGGAACAGTCTCCACTTGAATTGTTAGCCACTATGCTACTGTCAAGATTTACCATACCGGTAAAATTAGAAATGCCCCTCATATTGTCGCTAATTGTGCTGAAGGTTAACGCAGTGTTAGGAAGAATCCCCATCCCGTTGTCCTGGTTAGAGAAGCCGTCGCCAAAATTGCCGCTTATATTACTATTAGTGATGCTAATTGTGGCATTATTAATGATGCCCACGCCTTTATTACCGCTAATAGTACTATTAGTGATAGTCATCATAATTAGAAGATTCACGATACCCGAGCCTGTATTGTAGATTATGGTGCTATTATTGATGTTCATCTTACCAGCGTGAATGATGCCGCCACCTATCTCAAGAGCCATATTACTGTTGATGATGCTGTTTGTGATAGTTGTTTCAAAGGAGAGAGCCTCGACAAAATTAGCGATTCCCCCTCCGAAGGCGGCGGCTGTGTTGTTGATTATTATGGTGTTGTCGATGCTCATTAAGCCACTGTTTTCGATACCTCCACCATTGGAACGGGCTGAATTGTCGCCGATAGTGCTATCGGTTATGGTCAATGTCCCCGCTCCCCCCATGGTCCCGCTAGCGATGCCGCCACCAAAGCCGGCAGAGTTGCTGCTTATGTTGCTGTCCATGATAGTCAATATGCCCCCTCCCAGATTACTGATCCCGCCACCAGCGTTATTAGCAAAGTTACCGCTTATGATGCAATCGGTGACAGTAACACTTGGATCAACCTCAATAAAGATACCTCCTCCTATCGATCCGCTGGCCTTACCATTTGTGATGGTCATATTCTTCAGGGTCACTGAAAAGGGAGGGCCACTACTGCCTCGTATAGAGAAAACTGAGGCACTTTTATTGCCATCCACAATTGTGCTATCCGCTCCAGCTCCATTAACGGTCAGGGTCTTAACTTCAATGGTCACATTTTCTTTGTACGTACCAGCAGCTATGTTGATCGTGTCACCAGAACTGGCGGCGTTAACCGCTCCCTGAATGGTTGTATGATCGCAGCCGCTTGCACAGACCGTTATAGTGGCAGCCTGAGTCAGGTGGCTTGAGAATAGTATTATTACAAACAATATTGGAATATGAATATTAGTGATTAGATTTAGGAAACTATCCTTATATAAATTGTCGTTTTCGCTCATTTCCAATCCCTCCTTTTTCTGGAATTCTCGGATGTATCTACATTGATAATTGATAAAGGAGGGTAAAGCATATCACCTAATTTTATGTGAATCAACGATAATTTCTTTCCGAATTTATCTTAAAAAGATTCTATAAAAAAGTATTAATTGAAAAGAGGGTCCTCGATTTGAGTACCCGTGATAACCGGTTTTTTCTGACTTACCCCGAATCGAAATAGTATAATGGGTATTTGTAAAAGGTAATCCAAAATAATGGCTTTTTTGTAAAAAGCTAAAACTTTTTCCGTTTTTAATCGTATAATTATATAGAAGTTTAGAACATGATCTAAAGAGAGCGCTCACATTGTTTGGATTAAAAGCTAAGAAAGAGCTTGCGGATGAGGAAGCGATGGTTAGGTTTCAAAATGGCGACGCAGATGCTTTTGATCTACTTCTACACCGACACAGTACCGGGGTGCTGAGATTTATAATAAAAATGATAGGAAGTAGGGGCACGTTGCAACGTGCCCCTACCCAAGTCGAGGATCTATTGCAAGAAGTGTTTCTAAAGGTAATCGAGAACAGAGAAAAATACGATTCATCCCAGAAATTTACTACATGGCTTTATACTCTTACACGGAATCGCTGTATAGATTACCTTAGAACCGAAAATCATAGACACCACGATTCTCTCGATGCTTCTTTACTTAGGGACGAGAGCAATGGTGCAGTTGTCCTTGACATTATTAAAAGCAGGGAAAGAAACCAGGAGGAGACGATAATAGACAAGGAAATTCAAAGACTACTCGATAGTGGAATTGAGGAATTAAGGGAAGAATTTAGAGAGGTATTTTTACTTAGAGAAATCGAGGGGCTAACACTTAAAGAGATTGCCGATATAACTGATACTAACCTCAGTACTGTAAAAAGCCGTCTTAGATATGCTTACCAAAACCTTCGAGAGGTTTTTATTAGGGCTGGCTATTTTGAAGAAAGGCAAAGGGCTAAAGAGGTGTAAAAGCAAATATGAATTGTGAAAGGTTTGAAGAGCTTTTAATAGATTTTATGGACAATGAGATAGAACCTTCCGAGAGGGAAATGGTTAAGAAGCATCTCATGACCTGTTCCCACTGCTCTGAGAAGTTAGAGGAATTTCAGGAAATTCGAAGAAGATTTAATAAAGAAAGTCTACCTCAACCTTCCCCTCAAGTTTTAGCCACAATATCAAAGAGAGCTAGGCAGGAGGTTGCAAAAGATAAGTCTCCCTTTTGGAAGAGGTGGTTTTATTCACCTATTTTAGTCCCGGTTCTGAGCTCTGCCCTAGCACTTTCTGTGTGGATCTATTATGGACAAAAGAATATAGATTACTCTCCTGGTGAAACTATCTATTCAAGGGATGCCATGGCAAAAAAGGTGCCTGTAGCACAGCAACCAGATGTTCCGTTAAGTGGAAATAAAGTTCTAGAAGAGATTGAATCAGAAAAACACGCTATTTTATCCAATCCACTCGAAAGAGGGTCAAATGTACCAGGAAGCGGGGAAAATATTTTAGAAGGTAGAGAATCAAAGCCAGGTAGTGTTTTATCTAGTGAACCATATTCGATTTCTTCCCAAGCTTCAGGAAAGAGGGGGACAACCAAAGAAGAATCTGGTTCTTCTTTGGTAGCAGGTGCTCCTACAGAGGAACTAGTCGCTGAGAAGGAGGCAAAAAAAGCGGATGAAACATCTGAGGACGTAGCCTCCGCCAGGTTAGAAGATAAATCAATGAATGAGCCAGCACCCATACCGCCAACTAAAACCGAAGAGGGGTCTTTAGAAGCAGAAGTAATAGCACAAGGACGTTTTGAAGCACTGGTAGAACAGGAAACTCGAGAGGATAAGGAGAGAAGCAAAGAAGCGAAACTATATGCATATCGTGAAAGCGCCTATAATGAGCAACTAAATTTAGCCCTCAAACAACAGAACGAGGGTAACTGTGAAGCCTCTATAAAAACAAATGAAGAACTTCTTAAGATTTCTCCGCCTCCACCAGATTCAGTGAAAGAAAAAGCTTATCTTTCCTTAGCCGGATGCTACGAGCAGAAAGGGGATTTGGAAAATGCTATTAGTAACTATAATAATCTACAGCAGGCTGCACCATCACAGACCGCCTTTGCAAAAGATAGAATCGAAGCCCTGAGACAGAAAATCATTCAACTTAAGGCAAGAGAACTAGGACCTAGTGACATTGAGGAAGGACAAAAAAGTAAGTAATCATAGTATGTTGCAAAAGGA
>LDXN01000059.1 GCA_001443445.1 Candidatus Dadabacteria bacterium CSP1-2
ATCCTCCAAGCGGAGCAAGTGATAGTCCGAGTCCTACTCCAAAATGACAAAGCGAGGTAAACCTTTTCATATATGGGTAAAGGGTAAAAATTAGAAGCGGAATCGGGGATAAATAGAACGCTAGATTGCAGATTAAATAAGCCGAAATAAAGTAGATAAGTACACCAACTCCTACGATTGCGTAAGATTCCCAAAGACTTATTTTCCCGAAAGGGAGTTCCCTACCTTTGGTTCTCGGATTCCTCTTATCAATCTCMCTATCWATGATTCTATTAAGACCTAGGGCTGAAGTCCTTGCCCCAAATGCAGCAATTATTATAAGTATAAGCACTCTAATATCAGGCAAACCTCTCTCTGCAAGGAATGAACCACTCAGGATTAAGGGAAGGGAAAAGAGTGTATGCTCAACCTTAACAAAGCTACTATATGTTTTCAGTTTTCTCATTAATCTAGGATTTTACCAAATTTATAGTTAACAATCGAAACTCTCATAATCATAATTGCGAACACATTCGCCGAGCCTGCAATGAGAGAATCGAATGTGCTCAGTGTAAACTAGGTAAATCTCAAGCGTGCTTGTCATTTCGTAGCAAGGCGAGAAATCTAGATCTCTCACATGCTCCTTAGTTTAACTCAGGACAGGGTTCGAGATGACAAAATCCCCTTCAGATCATTTTGAATCTTGCTCAGGACATGGTTTAGAATGTCACCTCGTGTCAGACTGCTCTAGGACGTAGCCTTAAGGTCTTCACCGTTCGGCTGAGATCGCAACGGAGCCTGAGCTCAGACAAAGCCCTCAGTCGAATGACGCCTTCCCTTGCAACATGCTCGAATATCAGACAGCTTGCGCACCGTCAATTATTTACAAGGACGTCTCCTTTACTTTTATAGTTTGCGTTTTAGAATAGTTTGATTAAACATTAGTTTATTAATGAAAACTATGGAAGCTGCAGAGCTAACGGAGAAAATATCCAACTGTCTTAAGGAAGGAAACATCGAAGGGGTCAAAGAAGTGCTATTATCTAGCCACGCAACAGAAATAGCTACTATTTTCCATTCTCTTGATCCAGCGGACCGACCAAAGCTATTAAGTTCATTAGATACTGAAACTGCCTCCAAAATTATTCTCGAACTAGAGAAAGGGCAAAGACAAGAAATCCTCTCAGGACTCGATCCAGAATATATAGCAAACATTGTAAATGAAATGGATTCAGATGACGCTGCTGATCTTATATCAGAGCTGCCCGAGGATGAAGCTAGAGTTGTTCTTGCAAAGATGCCGCCCGAGGTAGTTAAGGATGTTGTGACCCTGCTTCGTTATCCTAAGGATAGCGCAGGGGGAATCATGCAGGCCGAGCTTGTTCAGGTCACAAATGATTCTACAGTGAGAGATACGATAAACTGGATTCGACTGATAGCCGATGAGGTTGAAGATTTCTATGAAATATATGTTACGGATATTACTGATAAACTTCTTGGGATGGTATCACTTAAAAAGTTAGTTTTAGCTAATCCACTGATACAAGTAGGTGATATAATGGAGCAGGTCCCAGTTAAAGTAACACCCTATGTTGACCAAGAAGAGGTCGCTAATATTTTTAAAAAATACGATGTTGTCTCGATGCCGGTTGTTGACGATGAAGGAAGACTTCTAGGCCGCATAACAGCAGATGATGTAATAGACGTTATTACAGAAGAAGCATCGGAGGATATATATCGTTTTGCTGGTGTACAAGAATATATCCACCCTATCTATACCCCTATTCTTACCAAGGTAAGATTACGCATTCCATGGATTCTTCTTACCCTCTTTGGAGAGCTTCTTATCGCAGTTGTGATTGTGCACACTTTTAAACCTACGCTTGAACGGATTGCCATTCTTGCTGCATTTATGCCAGCTATAATGGCTACAGGCGGAAACGTAGGGCTTCAGACAACAACTATAGTTGTAAGGGGCCTAGGAATGGGAACAATTAACATTGCCCAATTATTTCAATTGATTTTTTCAGAAATCAAAGAAGGTTTTTTTCTAGGAGTAATATGTGGAGTCGTCGCTGCCATAATAGGTGGAGTAATAAGCATGAATGAACCAGAATTTATAAAATTAGCGTTCGCCATTTTCGTATCGATGATATCTGCAATTACCGCCACCTCTTTCATAGGTGCGGCTGCACCGCTTGTTTTATATAAATTAAAGTTTGATCCCGCCGCTGCCTCTGGCCCTTTCCTTACTATGTTTAACGACATCTTTGGATCAGTAGTTTACCTCTTTATTGCTATGCTCATTTTTTAAGTTAGCCACAGAGAGCACAGAGAATACAAAGAAAAGATTTTAAAAATAAATTTTTTGTTTTTTCTTCTCTCCGTGTGCTCTGTGTCCTCTGTGGCTAAGTAGCCACTTTTAGGCAATAATATAATATCAATGAAAGTTTCCGAGGCGTTTCTCCTTCATAAAATCGAATATGGGGAAGCAGATTATATACTTTCTCTTTTTACAAAGGATTTCGGAAAAATAAGTGGACTAGCTAAACATGCAAAAAGAAGCAGAAAGCGATTTGGCGGAAGACTCGAACCATTTGTGCATCTTCGAGTGAGGTTTCGTGAAAAACCAGGTGGTATTAAATTCATCGAGGATTCTGAGACAATCCAGGTGTTTTCAACCATCATGCAGGATGTAGACCTTTTTATGTACGGCAGTTTCATATTAGAGAATGTAGGAATACTTCTTCCTGAAGAAGACCCTAACGAAAAGATGTTTAATCTTCTAGTAGAAACCCTTTCCGCTTTAGATTCAAAGAAAAGCCCTTCAAGCGTGATATTAAAATTCCAACTTTCCGCTCTTTCCCTCTCTGGGTATGAGCCGAACTTCGATGCCTGCGTTGAATGTAAAAATCTTATAGAACAGGAGGGATTTTTCAGCATTCAAAGAGGTGGAATAGTATGTAATGAATGCGAGAATAATAAATCAAATGGTTTTAGAATATCGAATGATTTTCTTCTAGCCCAAAGAGATTGGATGAAAAGGCAGCAGAATTTCCTTAACCATGAGCTAAAAGATCCTCTTGAATATATAAAACTCTTAGTAAAATTTACTCAATACCGTACAGGGAAAGAGATTAAGTCATCTAAATTTTTAGAGGAGCTTAGGAATGATTAAGATTCCTGGATTTCTTGGGTGTGGTATTTCTTCAGGTATAAAAAGGAACGGGAAAAAAGACTTGGGTCTAATATTTTCAACAGTTACTGCGAAGGTAGCAGGGGTTTTTACAACTAACGTTGTGAAGGCCGCTCCTGTCATTTTAGGAATCGAACGAGTAAAAGGAGGACGGTGTCAAGCAATTATAGTAAACAGTGGAAATGCCAACGCATGTACAGGAAAAAAAGGATTAGAAGATGCAATCTCTACTGCAAGACATGTAGCCAACAAACTTGGAATAGATGAATCACTTGTCATACCTTCCTCAACTGGCGTTATAGGTGTGCCACTACCAATGGTAAAGATTAAAAACGCTATTCCTGAGCTTATCTCAAAATTAAGCGAAGACGGATTATTGGATACAACAAAAGCTATTATGACCACTGATAAATTCCCCAAGTTTGCATCAGCACAAATGAAAGTCGACGGGAAATTTGGAACGATCTCTGCTATCGGAAAAGGAGCTGGTATGATTGCTCCTCAGATGGCTACGATGCTCTGTTTTATTCTCACCGATATTAATCTCGATCTGAAGGCTCAAAAATTGGCTCTAAAAAATGCAGTGAATAACTCTTTTAATAGAATCATAGTTGACGGCGATACCTCTACAAATGACACTGTTCTTATGCTATCAAACGGCGTTTTAGAAAACAAACCCATAAAAGATGGAGATAAAAATTTTAGAAAGTTTGAAAGGATTCTCACTCAATTAACAACAGAGATTGCAGAGATGGTTGTAAGAGATGGGGAAGGAGCAACGAAGGTCGTAAAAATAATAGTAAAAGGAACGAGGACTGAAAAAGACGCAGAGAATATCGCCCGCACAATCGGCTCTTCTCTTCTTGTAAAAACTGCACTTTACGGAGAAGATCCAAACTGGGGGCGTGTGCTGGCGGCAGCAGGGAGAGCGGGGGTTAAATTCGACCCGTTAAAAGTGGATCTATATTATAGAAATTATAAAGTAGTAAGAAATGGTATTGAGATTTTGGATGAGAGTAAAGTAAACCACATACTTAAACAACCTAATTTCCCTATCACCTTAGACCTCAAAAGCGGCAAATCGGGTTTTTTCGTGATTGCAAGCGACATTACAATGGATTACCTGAAGCTTAATGCACAATACAGAACTTAAATTTTACAGCCACAGAGAACACAGAGAGGAGAAAAGATAAGATTTTATCTTTTATGAAGCCTTTTCTCTATGTCCTTAGTGGCTAAAAATGCAGATTAAAGTTAAATCCGAAATCTGCATTCCGAAATCCGCAACTTATTAAAGCAGAGGGTGGGTGACCGGACTTGAACCGGCGACCTCTGGGGCCACAACCCAGTGCTCTAACCGAGCTGAGCTACACCCACCATAGAATCCCGCGCCCAGAGGGATTCGAACCCCCGACCCACGGCTTAGAAGGCCGTTGCTCTGTCCTACTGAGCTATGGGCGCATCTATACCTATTGCGGATCTCGGATTGCGGGTTTCAGTTTAAATCTTTTATTCCGCAATCCGCAATCTAAAATCCGAAATCGGTAGAAATGGTCGGGGCGAGAGGATTTGAACCTCCGACCTCGGCGTCCCAAGCGCCGCGCGCTAACCACCTGCGCTACGCCCCGATCATAAAGAAAAAGATTATACATATGATTGATAAAACGACAAGTATTTCAACGTGTCCTACTAAATTCTTTTTAGTAGAGGGATGAGTAATTTTCTAAAAGAACGCAAGAAGGTTGTTTCTTTGGATGTGTTCGCCAAAAGTCTTCTAGGTTCATAAAAAGAGATGAACTTGCTAAGAGGATACCAAATAAACCTTGATAGTCCAAATCCCATTTGTCTAAAAACGCTATAAGATTCCTCTCCTCTCAATACCTTACAAAACGATTCCCAAACCCTTTCATTATTTTTCAAAACTTCATGAGCTAGTCTGGGGAAAGCAATAAAAAGGCTCATGAGCTTTCTTGAATAGTTTAATTCAGTCACGATTTCATTTTTGACTCCAATTTCATACTCTTTAAAGTCAAATTTACCATTGTTAAGATTTCTTAATATGGAATCCGCAGCTAACTCAGCGCTGTGCAGGGCGTAAGATATACCATCGCCCGTTAAAGGCTCCACAAGACCAGCAGCATCTCCTACTAAAACTATTGATTGCCTGTGCAATTTGGTAGTATTGGTGAAAGTAGGTAACTTGTGACCCGAAAATCGCAACTTGTCGAATGCACCATTTTTAAGTACGTTTTCATTTTGTATAAATTCCTTAAGATATGACCTAAGGCGATTGCCTATAATGGCCGGGCTTCCAACACCGATGTTGCAATAACCATTCTTAGGAAATATCCAGCCGTAACCGCTCGGAAGTGTACCCCAGTCAACCCTCATTTGCTCGTAATCAATTACGTCCTTGTTCAAATACTCTTCTGGAATCTCCCCATACAAACCAACTTGCCAGAAGTAGTCATTAAGCGGATTAACACTTTTTCTCGTTACACTGTTTGCTCCATCGGCTCCAACAAGAACGTTGCATAAAAAATCTCCAACGTCGGTATGAACTGAAACCAAATCAGGCTTCAAACTTTCTACTGATATAACATTTGCTCTATCGTAAACCTTAGCTCCTGACTCTTTAGCTGATTCTAAGAGAAGATTATCAAGCTCAATCCGAAGCACACTATAGACGAGTGGTAAATGATATTTTTTTGAATACCTATCATCAAACCTAAAACTAAAAGTAATGCCTTGCAATGCTCCACGAAGAATTGGTGTCAAATCGAATGGTATTCGTTTTGCAGCCTTAACTTGAAGCCCACCGCCACACGCCTTTTCACGAGGAAACTTCATCTTATCAAATATAGCTACCCTTACCCCAGCCTTTGCGAGATAGTAACCGGTCATTGAACCCGAAGGACCAGCCCCAACTATAATGGCATCTAACTTGTTGCTGCTCATCTTGACCTTTATTTCAAGTTAACTTCGCTAGTAACTATAAATTTTCATTCCAGTTGTGTGTATATACTGAATACAGTGTAAGTTAAATTTATAAAAACCTTAACACGGCGAATCAAGAGATTCACGTAGTTTACACCGAACAAAGTGAATGTGTTCGCAGCAAGTGGAAGAAATTGATTTTCGTAGTTTACACTGAGAGAGGTGAACGTGCCCGCGATTACAGTGGAAATCCTGTCAAAGCTACAGGGGATTGTCGAGTTCAACGCTCCGATAGGAGGAATAATTGTTATACTAGTAATTGTTATAGACCGGTCGTAATGTTATCCTATTTATGACATAACCTAAAATTATTTAAAACAATTAGCAAAGAAACTAAAATGATTAAAGCCTTTATATTTGATATGGACGGCACGTTGGTACAGACAGAAATTTTAAAGGCTATGTCTTATGCAAAGGCAGCACACGAACTTCGTCCATCCCTCAAAGAGCAAGAAATTATTGATGCATTCAAAGATGTAGTAGGACTTTCTCGAAAGGAGGTCGCCCAAAAATTAATGGAACGCTTCAGTCTAGAGAATGAGGCGAGTGCGAGAATGAACGAATTAAACGTACACCAGCCCTGGCAGGCTTTTGTTCAACTCAGAATGGGAATCTATGACTCAATGATCTCTGATCCTGAAATACTAAATAAACACCTTTGCCCTTATAATCTCGGACTTCTTAAATGGGTAAGGCAAAATGGGTATCCCACTGGGCTAGGTACCCAATCTCAACGCCCGGAAACAATGCGTATAGTGGAAATTTTGGATATAAAAAAGGATTTTGATTTTATAGCTACAAGAGAGGACGTGGAGAATCCCAAACCTGATCCGGAAATTTATAACCTGTTGGCTAGCGAATTAAATGTGACTCCTTATGAGTGCCTCGTAATTGAGGATTCAGCCTCAGGTGTAAAAGCTGCCCTTGCTGCAGGAATGGGATGCATTGCCGTGACAACAAACCTTACTCGAGATGGGGTGCATAAAATGGATCTACTCGAAAAGCGATGGATCGTTGATTCCCCACCAGAATTGCTTGGAGTAGTAAAACGGTACATTTCTGAAATAAACGAGCCTCAGTCGAAATCCAAATGAGTAATATTAACAAACCAGATAGATTGGAACTGCAGGTTAAGTTAAAGCAAAAAGCAGCAGAGAGCGCGGTAGATTTTGTTCAATCTGGCATGGTATTAGGGCTTGGAACCGGCAGTACCACTCGATTTGCCTTAGAATACATCGGGCTTCGGATCAAAACTGGACAGTTACGAGACATAGTAGGCATACCTAGTTCTTTCCAAACAGAAAAAATAGCTAAGGAGCTCGGTATTCCACTAACCAACTTTGATGAACACCAAGAAATTGATCTAACAATTGACGGAGCTGACGAGGTTGACCTACATCTTAACCTTATTAAGGGCGGCGGTGGAGCGCTCCTCAGGGAGAAAATCTTAGCTCAGTCAAGCCGTCGCAATATAATTATAGTTGATGAACACAAGCTTTCTCCAAAGCTTGGCACCCACTGGCCCTTGCCTGTAGAATTAATTCCTTTTGCAATTAAGCCGGTAGCGAATTATATAACCTCACTCGGAGCTAAGATTATTTTGCGTAAAAAGAATGATGGCAGTACCTACACAACCGATCAGAACAACTTTATTCTAGATTGCAATTTCGGCCCAATTTCAAATCCCGAGGAACTAGCACTAAAGTTATGTAACCGAGCAGGAATTGTAGAACACGGTTTATTTCTAGGGTTAGCAACGGAGGTCATCGTCGCGACCGAGAACGGAATCCGACATATCATGCGCGAGAAGTAATTCTGACGATAATACCTGTAGGGGTTCAACATGTTGAACCCCTACTAGAAAGCATAATTTGTTTTCTAAAATGGTATAACAAATGAGGACGTTATGATTATAATCGAGCCTTCGATTCTCTCTGCTGATTTTGCGCGCCTTGGTGAAGCCGCCAAAGAAGCAGAGGTCGCCGGAGTCAGGGCAATTCAAATCGATGTGATGGATGGGCGTTTTGTTCCTAACATTAATTTTGGGCCGGGCGTTGTCTCAGCCCTTAGACCACTAGTGAAAATAACCCTCGACGTTCACCTTATGATTGTTGAACCTGAGCGCTATTTAGGAGTTTTTGCTGAGGCTGGGGCAGATCGCATAATAGTGCATCAGGAAGCCTGCGTAAACGTCCACCGCGCATTGGAAACAATACGAGAGCTAGGAATCGAAGCAGGTGTTACTATTAACCCTGGTACACCTTTGAACGCAATAGAAGAGGTTCTTGATATAGCGGATTTTATTCAGATAATGACAGTTAATCCTGGCTTTGGAGGTCAAAAATTCATTCACAGCCAACTGGATAAAATCCGACGTCTCAGGCGGATACTTAACGAACGCAGCTCTCATATACCCATTGCCGTGGATGGAGGAGTTGACACTACGACAGCTCCTTTGGTCGTAAATGCCGGGGCAACAGTGCTTGTAGCAGGTTCAAGTGTGTATAATTCATCAGGGACAGTAGCTGAAAATGTGAACGCACTGATTAAAAGTATTCATTTATGAAGGTGCATTATAAAGTATCATAGGTCAAGGGTATTCTTATCTCACTGAGGCGATTTCGAACCTCGCCGTAAATTGTAATTTAATCATGGTCAGAATACTCCTGTGAGCTAGTGCGATTTTTTTATTTAAATTACAAACTCACAGAATTAAAAATATGCAGAATAAATAATTCAAGAGTGTTCATAGGCAACGAAGAAAAATGGAACGACCTGATAGTTTCATACTTGTAATTTTTGGCGCATCAGGAGATTTAACAAAACGAAAACTAATCCCGGCCCTTTTTGCGTTATATAAGCAAAATCTGCTTCCTGATCGCTTCGCCGTATTAGGAGTTAGTCGCTCGGATCTTTCAGATACAGCATTTCGTGAAAGAATGACTGAAGGTATAAAACTATATTGTGAAAAACAACCAGAAGAAAAAATACTAAATTCCTTTTGTAAAAATATCTATTACCAGCCCCTGGATGCGAGCAACGGTTCAGAATATACAAAGCTGAAAACAAGGCTTTTTCAAATTGATGCCGAACTAAAAACCCATGGCAATTATATTTATTATTTATCCACCTCACCTAATCTATTTCCAGCCATTACAGAATCACTTGGAAAACAGAATCTAGAAAAGGAGGGAAATGGCTCCAGTTGGAAGCGGATTATTATAGAAAAACCATTCGGACATGGTCTAGAATCGGCAAAGGAATTAAATACAGCACTGCTTAAAATTTTTTATGAGAAGCAAATCTATCGCATTGACCATTATTTAGGAAAGGAAACTGTTCAGAATATCTTAGCCTTCAGGTTCGCTAACGGCATTTTTGAACCACTATGGAACAGGAATTATGTAAATCATATTGAAGTAACTGCTTCAGAACACATTGGTGTAGAAGACCGAGGTGAATACTATGATAACTATGGCGCTCTTCGGGATATGGTGCAAAACCACCTTTTACAGATTGTAGGAATAATTGCAATGGAACCGCCTTCGTTTTTCGATGCCACTGCAGTACGTAATGAAACAGTAAAGGTATTCCAGTCACTTCGCCCCATCAAACCTGAGGAAGTGGGAAAGTATGCAGTGCGCGGTCAGTATACAAAATCAACTATACGCGGAGAAAAGGTTCCAGGCTACCGGAATGAACAAAGAGTCGCCCCAGATTCCCGTACTGAAACCTTCGCAGCACTCAAATTATATATTGATAATTGGCGTTGGGGTGATGTGCCATTTTACATTCGCACTGGAAAACGCCTTCCTACCCGAGAAACTGAAGTGGTCATCCATTTTAAAAAGACCCCTCATCATCTATTTACACAAAATAATATTTGTGATGTCAGTTGTAATGAGCTTATTATTCGCATCCAACCCGATGAGGGCATCTTACTTAAATTCGGCATGAAAATGCCAGGCGCTGGTTTCCAGATAAAAGACGTCAATATGAACTTCCATTATTCAGACCTTGGCGATGCATATATTCCAGAAGCCTATGAACGTTTACTACTAGATTGCATACTGGGTGATGCGACCCTTTACGCCCGGACTGATGCTGTTGAGGCGTGCTGGCGATATGTAGATCCTATTTTAATGGCCTGGAGAGAACGACCGGATATCAAAATTTATGGCTACCCAGCCGGTACCTGGGGACCTAAAGAGGCGCATGAACTTTTCGATAATCCAGAAGAGGATTGGCGCTATCCTTGCAAAAACTTGGCAACAGATGGTGAGTTTTGTGAGTTGTAGATTGAGTAGTTAGGGCTTATTGCCGTAGTAGGAGGAATGATGAAACTAGAAATCTATATTTTCAGTGACAGCCAACAACTTCCAGATACATTATCTCGAGACTTTCGCCGTTCCTTGGAGGTTCAGGCAAATGCAGGAGGATCGGTTTTTGTAGCCCTCTCAGGTGGCAGCACTCCAAGAATATTTTTTGAAAGGCTTGCAGTGCCACCATACCGTGAAGAAATCCCATGGAAAACTGTTCACTTCTTTTGGGGAGATGAGCGATGTGTTCCTCCAGACGATAGGGAGAGCAATTTCAAAATGGCGAATGATGCGTTTTTATCCCACGTAGCTATACCTGATAACAATATTCACAGGGTTATGGGAGAAAACCCACCACAATCTGAAGTAAAACGATATGAGAATGAAATTAGAAACCATGTACCTTTGGGAACGAGGGGACTACCACAATTTGATTGGATTTTCTTAGGAATGGGAAATGATGGGCATACTGCCTCATTATTTCCTGGTGCCATTACATTACTCGAAAAAGAAGCTTTATGTGTTATTGCAGAGCATCCGACAAGCGGTCAGAAGAGAATAAGCCTGACACTCCCCGTTATAAATAATGCAAAGCGCATTTCATTTTTGGTTACTGGAGCCGAAAAAGCAACGATTGTCAGGGAAATCCTGAAAAAAAGCCCTTCCTCTTTAAACTATCCCGCAGCTAAGGTTAAGCCATTTAATGGAGTGCTGGAGTGGTATCTAGATACATCTGCTGCAAAAGGGCTGTAAGTAAAACCATATTATTTTTTCCTTACCTACTAGAAATAATGCTATATATCTACCTGCTCAACCCTTTCTATCTTCTCACCTAAAAACCTTCCTGCAATTTCAATAAAGGTATCTGAGACATCGGTAAGATAGAATTCCCTCTTATTAGAAGAGAAACTTTCATTTGAGATGTTGTTATCTTTAAGAATTCTTTCTATCTCCAAAGCAGTCTCTTCAGCAGAATCCACAAGTGTAACCTCGTCACCCATGACTTTTTGAATCATTGACTTTAGCAATGGATAGTGAGTGCAGCCAAGTATAAGAACCTCGATTCCCGATTCCATTAATGGCTCTAAGTACCTTTTCGCCGTAAGCTCGGCGATTTCTCCATCAGTCCACCCTTCTTCAGCAAGCGGGACAAAAAGAGGACATGCTTTGGAATAGACTTTGACTTCAGGCGCAATATTTTCCATAGCCTTTTTGTATGCATTACTTTTAATTGTCGAAGGTGTTCCTATTACTCCCACCTTCCCTGTTTTGGTTATTCTAACCGCCTTTCTTGCTCCTGGCTCAATTACACCTATAATTGGAATCTCAAAATCCCACCTTAAACTTGGTAGCGCTACAGCAGAGGCTGTATTGCATGCGACAACTAGTAGCTTTATACCCTTTGATATGAGAAATTTGCTATTGCTCTGAGAATACTTAATTACGGTTTGGCTGGATTTTGTACCATAGGGAACCCTTGCAGTATCGCCTAAATAAATAATGTTTTCATTAGGAAGTCTTCTCAATATTTCTCTTACAACTGTAAGCCCGCCAATACCTGAAT
>LDXN01000060.1 GCA_001443445.1 Candidatus Dadabacteria bacterium CSP1-2
TAAAAGCCGAAGTTGACCCTATCTTAGAAATAACTGAGGTTTACTCAAGGGTGGTTAAAGAAAGAGGCCCCGCCCTTATCTTTGAAAATGTGAAGGGGTCTCCATTTCCACTTGCAATTAACCTTTTTGGAACCGAAGAAAGGGTCGAGCTTGCTCTTGGAAGGAAACCAAGAGAGGTTGGCGAGGAGTTAGTTTTTCTTTTTGAGAAGCTAAACCCACCATCACTCAGGTCCTTTTTGTCAATATTTCCAAAGGCTTTGGGTCTACTTTCTATGAGAACGAAAAATGTAGGGAAGGGGATAGTTCAGGAGGTTTCGGAAGAACCTGATCTGGATAAGCTCCCTGTCATAAAATGCTGGCCAAAAGATGGCGGAAGGTTTATCACTTTGGGGTTAGTTTTAACACAGGATCCAATTACAAAAAGAAGGAATCTCGGGATATACAGAATGCAGCTTTTCGATAAAAAGACTGCGGCGATGCACTGGCATCCACATAAGGGAGGTGCAGCTCATTACCATGAAGCAAGCAAACTCGGAATGGACTTAGAAGCTGCTGTAATTCTTGGCGGTGATCCTAAGATGATTTTCACTGCTATAGCCCCGCTTCCAGAGGGTATGGATGAGCTTGCATTCGCAAGTTACTTGAGGGGAAGTCCGATTCCTATGGTTTCAGGGAAAAGTATATCGCTTCGAGTTCCGGCGAATGCGGAGTTCATTATTGAAGGAGTTGTACCACAAGGAGAGACACGAGTGGAAGGACCGTTCGGAGACCACTTTGGTCACTATTCGATGGAAGCCGATTTTCCAGTTTTCAGAGTAAGAGAGATTACGCGAAGACAAAATGCGATTTATCCCGCTACGGTTGTGGGAAAACCACCTAAGGAAGATATATTTCTTGGAATTGCTGCGGCAGAGATGTTCTCACCTCTTGTAAGGATAATCCAACCAGAGGTTAAAGACATGTGGGCATATCCAGAATCCGGATTCCATAACCTTCTTGTTGTCTCAGTTGACGAGAGGTATCCAAAAAACGGGATTAAAGCTATGCTTGCGCTCTGGGGAATAGGACAGCTTCTTCTTACAAAGTGTATGATAATGGTTTCGAGTGATATAAATCCAAGAGATTTTAGCGCAGTTCTCAAGGAAATAGGGGAGAATTTTGATCCACGTGAGGATTTTCTCTTGATTCCATGGGCGCCAATTGATACCTTGGATTTTTCAAGCGGGAAACTAAATATTGGAAGCAAGATGGGGATAAATGCTGTAAGAAAACCTAACGGTAGGGTAGCGAAGAGAAAGATTCCTGAGAGCGTTCCAGATCCAAGGGAGAAGCTAAGTGAAGTGATAGATTTTAGACTTCTTCCCGGTGGATTTTTAGTTCTTAAGGTTGAAAAAAATCCTAAAGATAATATTCGAAGACTCTTTGACATCCCTGGTTATGAAGATGTTAGAATCGTTGTAGCCCAGAGTCCTGATATTGATATAAAGGATGATACCGATCTAATTTGGGGTATATTTACTAGGTTTGATCCTTATCTTGATGTAATATTTGAGCATGCGGAACTAAGAGGCTCAGCGGTAGTTTATGGTGGAAGAATGGGGATAGATGCTACTTTCAAAGCGTGGTATCCTGAGGTTATAGAGATGTCAGAGGATATAAAAAATAAGGTGAAGGAAAGATGGCAAGATTATTGGAGAACATAGAAAGGCTTTGCAGGGATAAATCCCTCTTAGAGATACTTGAGAAGGTTGAGGCGGGAAAACGGATAAGTTTTGTAGATGGACTTAAGGTTCTTAAGAGTGATGACCTAAACGCAATCGGGATGATTGCGGATTATGTTAAGAGAAAAAGGGAAGGGGATAAGGTTTACTTCGTTGTAAATCGTCACGTTAATCCTACAAATATCTGTGCTATCTCATGTAAGTTCTGTGCCTTTGGAAAGCCCAAGGGTGCCGCTGGAACTTATGAAATGACATTCGATGAGATTCTTGCAGGTTTAAACGAAGAGTTAAGAGAGGTCCATGTCGTAGGTGGGCTCCATCCTGACTGGAAATTTGAGCATTATTTAGACATTGTCCGTGTAATAAAAAACGCTTATCCAGACACTCACGTAAAAGCGTACACCGCTGTAGAGATTGACTGGTTCTCTGAGATAAGCGGTCTTTCGATAGAGGACGTCTTAATAAAGATGAAAGAAGCAGGAGTTGATGCGCTTCCCGGTGGCGGCGCTGAAATCTTTGCAGAAGATGTTAGAAATAAGATCTGCGCGCCAAAGACCTCGTCTCAAAAGTGGCTTGAGATTCATAAAATAGCCCACCAGGTTGGGATTCCATCTAATGCAACGATTCTCTATGGACATTTGGAAAAATATGAAGATGTAGTCGATCACATGGATAGATTGAGAAACCTTCAAGATGAGACTCATGGATTTTTTGCCTTCATACCAGTTCTCTTTCAGCCTGAAAATACAAGACTAAAATATATAAAACCCTTCCCCGGTTCCTATGATCTAAAAGTCCACGCCCTTGCTCGCTTGTATCTTGACAACTTCCCGCATATAAAAGCCTACTGGATAACGTTAGGAGAAAAAACCGCACAGGTTGCCCTTCACTTTGGTTGCGATGATGCAGATGGAACAATTATCCGAGAAAAAATCATCCACGACGCTGGAGCCCCTTCAGAGGTCGGCCATACAAGGGATTTCTTCGTAAAGACGATAAAGGACGCCGGTTACACCCCTGTTGAAAGAGACGCCCTTTATAATGTGGTTAGGGTGTATAATTAGGAATTGATGATTGTGTTAGAATGAAGTCTGCAGGATTCAAGAGTTGACCATTTAACTTGTATAGGAGGAAAGGAAGATGATGTATACAAAGAGCTTGTGGATTGGTCTAGCGTTTTCTGTTCTTGTTTACCTGCAAGGAGAACCCTTATGGGCAGAGCCAATTCATTGCAACAATGAATTAGATTGCCCTGGATTCTGCGTTGAAGGCACCTGCCAAGAGAGGGTCACATGCGATAGTGACAGCGACTGTACCCCATTAAATTCTACTAGAGTTAGTAATACAGGTGTAGAATTTGGTTGCGTAGAAGGCATATGCGATAGGGTGGAATGTAACACGGCTGAGGATTGCAGCACCGATAAGGCTTGCATTAACCATCGCTGCGAAGGATGCGACAACAACGCCCAGTGCGGTGAACGCGGGGTGTGCCAAAATAACGAGTGCGTTTGTGTAGAATGCAGGCACGACAGGCAATGCGCCTTTGATAAGAGGTGTGAGAACAACGCATGTGTGGACTTCTGTGGCGAGGATAGGCTTTTTGTTTCGTATCAGGACGGTGACACTACTTGTAGGGCTTGTGTTAATCCTCAGTTTGCCCAGCGTTGCCCGGACCCAAGGTGTCTTCCTCCGGGGAAGATATGCGCGTCGGGCTTCTGCGTGTCACCATGCGCACCTAGCGACCTGGAAATTTTCGAACGTGACGGGCTCCTCGAAGAGCTCATTGAAGATTTGGAACGACTTAGAACACAGCCTGATCCAGGTGGGCTTCCAGACTGCCCCAGATGTACCATCGGTTTTGATATGATAAGCGTGCGCGGTGTCTTGGAGCGAGCAGGGGTTACTAAGCCTGTACACATAAGCTTACTTGATAGTTCAGGGAAGGCGGTAGCCGACTTCGGCACCTTTTCTCCAAAGGGGCAATCTTGGTCTACAATTCCAGAGCTGATGCAGCCGAAGCTAATGCAATCTGTTGCGAACCAGGGGGGATGTGGTTACATGCTTGAAATCAGCGATCCCAAGAGCAAAAAAACTGCGCGCGGGGCTGTCTGTCTTGAGCCACGGAAGAAACCTCTACCCCTACAACGCACGCTCTGAGTCCTCTGCCAACGAAATTGTCATCGGAGGATAAACAATTATGGATGAGACAAGAACTGAGCCTCTGCATGGGTTGTTTGTGAACTCAAAATATGGGGTCAAGTAAGGGAATTTTTCACAAGAAAGATATAAGAATGCCGGTTATATGCTTGTTGAAAGGGACGCCCTTTATAACGTGGTGAGGGTGTATAATTAATGATCGATGATCGTGAATAATCTAATAATTCACGATTCAAGGCTTGACCCCTTTTTTTCTATGACCTCGTTCGACTTAGCTCACGATGGGTCTGTGTGCTCTGTGGCAAGGCAGTATATTTAGACATTTAATAATTAGAAAGGGTATGGAGTCATGGAGAGGGAAAATACACAGCTTGTAAAGCTCAGGTCTCTTTTAGAGATCGCAAGGGCCCTAACTGCTGAGAAAGACCTGGATCGGCTTCTCTCTCTTATACTGCAGGAGGTCACACGGGTAACAGAAGCGGACAGAAGCTCTGTATTCCTGGTGGATAGAGAGCGGCGCCAACTGTGGTCTAGGATCGCTCAGGGACTAGAGATAAAAGAGATCAGAATCCCACTTGCCTCTGGTATTGCAGGGCATGTAGCTATAACTAGGAAGATACTCAATATCCCGGATGCCTACCAAGACCCCCGCTTTAATAGCGAAGTTGATAAACAAACCGGCTACAAAACCAAAACTATCCTATGCGTCCCTATGATGAATCGAGAGGAAGAAGTGATAGGAGTTATAGAAGTGCTTAACAAGCGAGACGGAGAATTCTTACCCGAAGATGAAGAACTCCTTCTAGCCTTTGCAGGCCAAGCAGCAGTCGCCATAGAGAATGCCTTTCTCTATGAAGAAATAGAGAGACTCTTTGAAGGTTTTATCCGCGCCTCTGTCTATGCCATTGAGTCTCGAGACCCCACGACCTACGGTCATTCAGAGCGAGTGGCGGTACTTACAGTTGGATTGGCCGAAGCCATAAATAGAGTAGAAAGAGGCCCTTTATCAAAAGTCCGTTTCAGCCCGGATATGCTAAAAGAACTTCGATATGCGGCTCTACTTCACGACTTTGGCAAGATCGGGGTAAAAGAATCTATTCTTGTTAAGGCAAACAAGCTCTACGAAGAAGAGCTTCAGCTTCTCTTGATGCGGTTTAAGTTCATTAAGCGAACACTGGAAGCCGAGTATCTCCGAAAAAAAAACGAGATATTTGAGTCAAGCAAAGGGGCTAATACACATTTGATAGAGAGGCTTGATCAAGAGTTAATAGCGAAGTTATCTGATATTGACAGTCAGCTCCGTTTCATCTTGGAGTGCAACAAACCTGCCATAATTCCAGAGGGAGGATTTGAATGTCTCAAAGAAATCGCTATTCAGACATACCCCGACTTGGATGGAAATCCACAGCCGTTCCTAACCCCTTACGAGATGGAAAACTTATTTATACCTACAGGCAGTCTCAACACAGCAGAGCGCCTGGAGATTGAATCACACGTGATTCACACCATCCGTTTTCTTGAGCGGATTCCCTGGACCAAAAATTTCAAGGAAATTTCTACGATCGCAGGAGCTCATCATGAAAAACTTGACGGTTCCGGGTATCCAAACCGTCTGCGCGCGCCGGAGATTCCAACCCAAAGCAGAATGATGACTATTGCCGATATATACGATGCATTGACCGCAAGCGACAGACCCTATAAGCGCGCGCTTCCCATAGACCGTTCTCTGAACATTCTTGCATCAGAGGCTAAGGAGGGAAAGATTGATTGGGATCTTTTTAATCTCTTTATCGGGGCTAAGGTTTACAATCTCGTGATTCGTGGTTCGTGATTCGAGGGTTAATGCACAATGCACAATTCCATATTGATTTTTCATTAAGTCGGCATTATAATTACCTCCAAGTTATCATTATTGACGAAAAGGCAAGCCTACCGTAAGATGGGTACGCAAAGCTAAAGGGACCTCAAATAGAGAGAAAGGTTAGCCTGGCTACCGAATCAGTAATGAGTCCTTTTCTCTATTCATCCCTATGCAATGGTGATAATCCTTTAACAAAATAAAGGAGGGATGGATATGAAAAATTTTTCCTTCAAATCACAATTATCATACTATCAATTTTATTCCTTAATTTTTGGGATATCTCTATTTATACTAGGCTCAATTTTATTAATATCTATTTTTACAAAAGTAGCGTCTGCTTATCATGACGAAAATATTTCAATTTTAACCAATGATTTGCTTCAAGAGGCAACAAAGTACAACAAATCACAAGGGAAGGAAAAAGATGAAATAAAGCTAAGATTAGGAACTATTGTTTCCGAAAGGAAAGAAACCCTCCTTGAAGAAATAGAACATGATCCAATCTCTTTTCTCCTCTATGCCTTGCCTTCGGAGGTGAGAGACCAGCTTCCTCCAGGAATTAGAGAACAGATCGAGGAGCATGTTGAGATTGAGGGTATTTTAACCATAATTAGGGGTGACGATTTTGTTAACAAAAAAAGCCTAGTCGCTTATTATCTTCAAGATATAAATGATCCTTCAATTACGTACACCTTGCATTTTGCGAAAAATCCCCCGGCTTTGAATTCGGATTCATGGATTATTGCGAAAGGGGTTAAGCTCGATAAAAAACTGGTGCTTGCTAATGGCAATGAACCGAATGTGAATACGATTGAAGCAGCGGCAGCGGCACAAACTGGCGTTCAGAATACACTTGTTATGATTGCTAATTTCACGAATTCTAACGTTCCTTGCTCATTTTCAACCGTAGACTCTGTTATGTTTACCGGCACACAGAATATTGATCAATACTATCAGGAAAACTCATTTAATAATATAAGCTTAGTTGGTGTTGTTAAAGGTCCATATCCCATTAACTATAGCAACGACAGCAGTACAAATACTTGTGATTTATACGGATTCGCAAACGCCGCCGATCAGAAAGCAAGTCAAGACGGTGTCAACCTTAGTAACTATCCAAGAAGAATATATGTTCTCCCCGACCATCTCGATTGTGGTATCGGTTACGGAACTCTTGGCGGCAATCCCAGCCGCTCCTGGGTATTTGGAAATTGGTGTGACAACGAGGATGTATATGGACATGAATTGGGTCATAACCTAGGACCCCACCACTCAAATACTCCATCCGAGGAATATGCTGATGTTTCAGATATAATGGGCTATGCCGGCTATGGATATAGGCACTTTAATTCGCCTCATAAGATTGAAGTGGGTTGGGTGCCATCATCTCGAATTCAAACGGTAACAACAAACGGGAACTATATCATATCACGGTTGGAAGATGGCATAAATCCAGGGGAACCCCAGGTTCTTAAAATTTTCAAACCAGATACAAATGAATATTACTACATAGGATATAGACGCCCAATTGGCTATGACTCTAATTTAGTAACACAGTATAGAGATCGCACAAATGTTCATCGTTGGGGTGGTGTTGGAGGGACTTTCACATATTTTCTATCCGCACTGTCTGACGGTCAGAGTTACACCGATCAAACAAACGGCATTACAATCACCCAAACAAGTCATGACACATCACGATCATACGTATCAGTTAGTTTTAGCGGACCAGAATGCGTAAAGGCAAATCCAACAGTAGTTACCATTTCCCCTATCAGCCAGTCAGGAACTCCCGGATCTACGAAAAACTATACAGTTACAGTTAACAATAATAATAGTTCTGTATGTCTCCAAAACCAGTATAACTTGAGCGGTTTAGTACCAGGTGGTTGGTCTACTAGTTTTTCTCCCTCCGTATTAAATTTAAATTCAGGACAACAGGGTTCTTCAACATGGAGCGTTACTTCAAGTTCTATTGCTGTGGCAAGTAGCTACCAGATCACTGCACAAGCTGTAGATGCTGTTAATTCCACTTATACTGATTCGGAAAATGCGACTTATGTAGTGTTTATAGATACAACCCCTCCTACAGTTTCAATAACAAATCCCATAAATGGAACCACAGTAAGCGGTACTGTAAATATCCAGGTATCGGCTTCAGACAGCCTTAGCGGTGTTAATCGTGTTGAAATTTACATCGATGGGAGTCTCAAGAAAACCGATACTGCGGCTCCATACGATTACTCATGGAATTCGAGGAAGGCAGCAAATGGGACACACACAATTACTGCAAAAGGTTATGACCAACAAGGCAATTTCTCACAACCTTCAATAACTGTGACAAAAGTAAAAAGATAACGCGGTAGTACTGATGGTGGTGGCAAAAGCTATAGAATAGAAGGGGTCTTGAATTATAAGCTTTTTACTGCAAAGACTTCTGAAGACTAAACGATCTTTACCAGGTCATAAAAAACCTTAATATTGTCATCACACCTTTCTAATCCATGGAAGCGTCTCTTTAATAGGCTCGGGAAAACTGTATGTGTTTTAAGGTTGCGTCACCTTTTTCATTAAATTTCTATTCAGGCATTTGTGTTTCCATCTCTTCACAAATTACATCAGGGTTGATAGTATTCGTTTGATCACTAGCGCCTCGTCTGCATTTGTATGTTCTCCCATTGCACAAAGCCATCCAGTATTCACTGCCATCTGCATCGTTAATTTTGTATTGTATTATTTCGATCTTTTCAGACGGACATGGAATTTTACCGACAGATTGTTCTTGCATAGTTTGAATTTGTGGGGAGGTTGTACATCCTGAGCTAAGTAAAATTGCTACTGTAGTTATTAGCAATGGTTTCATCTTAACTTGATAATTCCCTGCAGCCTGCTACGGTTTGCGCACTCCACGGTGTCATTGCGAACACGTTCACGGAGCCTGTACTGAGGAAACCGAAGTGCTCAGCGTAAACTCCGTGAAGCAATCTGACACAAAGTGTCATTCCGAACCATGTCCTGAGCCGTAGCCCTGAGCAAAGCGAAGGGACAGGCGAAGGAACAGTGAGGAATCTAGATGGGATTGCTTCGTTACTTCATTCCTCGCAATGACCGAAGGAGTTGTTTATTTAAATGCAGATACCATGCAACTTACTGCAAGGTATTTCATTTAGCTTAAAGATTACTTCTTTCTGGTATAAACGATTTCCATCATTCGGAATTCTTTTTTATCGGGTCCAGAAATATATATTTCATAAGTATATTTATCTTTATTGATAATTTTCGTCACACCTCTATATGACTTTTCGCCTTCAACTGGGTCTGTAAATGTTCCCTTTTCGACTAACGTCTTTGTGGACGGGTCATAATTACCTCTGGACATCATCATCCCCGTTCCCATATTATCAATCCAAATGGAATTGTATTGTTTTTCTGCATTATCATATCCTGTTATGCCCATGCCTTTAAACGGCTGACCCATTGATTTCCCTTGGGCTGATTGCTTAAGGAAACGTCCTCCCATGATCGATGTAGCCTTACTTGTTCCCTTGGATTCCTCTGGTTTAGCATCAGGAGACATCCACCACTTGACTGTATAATTCCATCTCCCGACGAATGAATCTAAGAGTTTATGATTGTCGCTAGGAGCGGCGTATTCCTTCCATTTTGCCGTAGTGGCGTCGTGCTTTTGATCTGAAGCCTTTTCTTCAGCTTTGCCTACAGCCGAGAAAGTTGCAAATACAAGAGCAAAAATAAATACAGAAAAAAAGATTATTTTTGATACATTTGGTGAATTCATCAATATTCCCTCCTAAATCATTAAATTTTTAATAATTGTAACTGGTCAGAAGGTTAGAAGAAATAGTTTGAGCTGTTTTTTAGAAAATCCATAACTTTTGTCTAATGCTACTTTAGCTCTTATTTTGGCAGAAGGGTTATTACAATCTCATAAATATTAATTGTCTATTCACCCACCTATGGGTACACTGTAACAAAAAAACGCAAGACTCAACGTACAATCCACACACTACTATAAAAGTTCTTAAACAACAAGGAGAAATAACAAATGAAAACTCTAGAAGATATTCGGCGGGATAAAGACCTGCAATCCCAAATCCACTGGGACATGAAGCCACGGGAGAGGGTCCGACGGACAAGAATAGAAACCGAAGAAGAAATGGCACAGATCGAAAAACAACTGCAAGCAAGGGTTGGTTACTACTTCTACATAGATGTCCGGAATCTCCAACCCGTACTGTACCTATACGAAAATTACCCGGATGGCTCCGGCAGATTCGTTGCAGAAATAACAGAAATCCCTGAACAAATGCTCCACGAAGCAGTCCAGGAAGCGGGCGGGAAGATAGAGACCGACGGTCACTACCCCATAAATGCCTCGATAAAAACTTGGCTGAAAAATCAACTGGCAGATTAATCAGCCTCGAACCTACTCACGCAATTTCTGGTTGTTGAAAAAGCTAAAAGAGCAAAGGAAGAAGAAAATCTAAAATCATATTATTCAACCTCTGCGACCATGGTTATTTTGGAATGAGAGCCTATGGAGCATATCTTGCTAGCGAAGTAACAAATCATTATTTAACTTAAGAGGAGCTTAGAGCTAATTTGAGGGAATTGAAGACGCTGAGTGTGGAGACACTGAGCGTTGACTTATGATGGATTCGGAAATAAATTAGAAATCTGATAGGGATTCAATAAGCAAGACCTAGTTCCGTAATTCCAAAAACTAATGAGTTCAGAATCATACTCCAACAAACTATATAAATATCGAGTTTGGGAAAACGCTTACCATAAAAGGTTGCTTACTCATAATGAAATTTATTTTTCTTCAATAGTATCTTTTAATGACCCTTTTGAAGGGATTATTCCCATTCGATACGATTTACTATCTGAGGAAGATATATTAAAAATATCTACTAGACTGACAAAGAGAAAATATCCTGGGATTAAACACAAAAAAGCTAAGAGTTTGGCCAAAAGAAATATGTTAAAATCACCAAGATACTGGGAAAATTACGGAGAAATGACCGGAGTCCAACACAATTATAGAATAGAAAATTTTGGTATCTTTTCTTTAACAGAAGATCCACACAATATTGTTATGTGGTCGCATTATGCTGATTCTCATAAGGGGATTTGCGTTGGTTTTGATATGCAAGAGTTTGATAAATGTTGTAACACTATTTTTACTCAGAGTGGCTTAATTATTGATTTACATAAGATTGAATATAAAGATAAATTCCCTGTATTTGAAAGAGATAAAATGAGTGTTGAGGATCATGGTGTGAAACCTTTGATTACTAAATCAGAATACTGGAATTACGAAAAGGAATGGAGACTGATTTCAATTAATAATAAGTCGAAATTTCCACTTAGGATTAGAGATGGGATAATTTGTGAAATTATTTTAGGTTGTAGAATTTCGGATAAACATAAAGAAGAAATTATTGAGGTACTTAGAAGAAAAAAGTCTAAAATAACCTTATTTCAGGCATCTAGAAAGGATTCCGCCTTCTACTTAGAATTTAATAGAATTGAATATTAAGTT
>LDXN01000061.1 GCA_001443445.1 Candidatus Dadabacteria bacterium CSP1-2
AGGTCTCAACGGGCTGTTGCCCAAATCCTAACTTGATACAAAGTTGATTAACAATCGAAATGAAGAGACAATAAAATCAATAACTTAGAAAGATGAAAAGTTGATGTTTTTCCCATAAATGTCCTAAAAAGCTATTTGAGCAACAGCCTGTCAACATTTGACATAAGGAGAAAATGAAAGATAAAAGTTGAGACGCGACCGCATTGATGCGTTGCATTGCTTAGCTCCACGAGGCGCCTGTGGGGAAAAGCGACTGGCAGCATTGGTTTGTGATCCAGGCCAAATGGATATAGCGGGTGTTTTACAGGAAAAACTCCCACCAGAGGTTTTGAAAATGTGGAAAACCAACTACGCCAGTGGTGTGAATGATTTCTTTGGAGGGATATTTGAAAAGAATCCCTCAATGCGATTTTTCTTTTTGAGTCGTATGCGAGTACACGGTGTGTCATCGGTATACGATTTTCTCAACGAGTTTTCTCGTTATACCTTTAAAGATAAGGTAAGTACCATTACCTGTCCAACACTTGTATGCGATAACCCTACTGATACTGTTGCTAATCGAGGTAATACACTTTATGAGGCTTTGAACTATAAAAAGGATATCATTGTGTTTCAGGCAAGTGACGGAGCAGGTGCACACTGCGAGGCGGGTGCAACTGGCCTATTCGAGCAAATGGTCTTTGATTGGATAGATAAGATTGTGAAAAATTAAATTGTTTTTTTAATTTGAAACATCTTTCCTGGAAGCTGAGTAACTAGGCCACTAAGTTCTAAAGATAGAAGAATTGTAAGTGCCTTTGAAGAAGCTATTCCAGTTAATTTTGTAATTTCATCAATATGAAGGGTTTCATTCTTTAGCTCTGTATAAATCAATCTTTCTTCATGAGATAGCTCAGGAAGAAAAGCACTTCTATCATTTATTTCCTTTTCCTTTAACCTTCTAAGCTCCTCTATCTCACTTAATACGTCGTCTACTGACTCAACCAATTTTGCTCCTTCTTTTATTAGCCTATTAGTTCCCTTACTGAGCTTGCTTCCAATATTTCCTGGCACGGCAAAAACCTCTCTATTCTGCTCAAGTGCGAGAGAGGCTGTAATAAGTGAACCGCTTTTATCAGAAGCCTGGACTATAATAACACCAAGTGAGAGACCGCTTATGACCCTATTTCTTTTAGGAAAGTTTCCGGACTCAGGGAGAGTACCGAGAAGAAATTCGGAGATAACTGCACCTTGGTTTGAAATATCATCGTAGAGTTTTTTATTTTCAGACGGATATATAACATCCAAACCAGATCCTAAAACTGCAATTGTTCTTCCTCTACTTTTTAAGGCAGTGATATGAGCAATTGAATCTATACCTCGTGCCATTCCACTCACAATATTAACACCTCTAACGGCAAGCTCTTCCGCAAGCCTCTCCGTAACAAATCTTCCGTAACGGTCTGGAATTCTAGTACCAACAATCGCAACTGCAGTATTGTCTTGAGGAAGAATATCACCTTTGATGTAAAGAAAAGGAGGAGGGTTGTACGTATTAAAAAGATTTCTTGGATAGTTTGAATCCTTAAGAAGCAATAATTTGAAACCAAACTTTTTAATCTTTCTAACCTCTTCATCAGCCTTATTCCAATCTTTGAAGCCCTTTATTTCCTTAGCTATTTTTTCTCCGATTCCTTCTACCCTTTCGAGTTCGCTTAATTTGGCTTCAAATACACTTTTAGGGCTAGGAAATTTAGCTAGAAGATTTCTAAATAGAACCTCTCCTACACCCTGAACCATTTTGAGTGCAATCCAGTATTTCCATTCTTCCATGACGATATTAGGTTTTAACTCTGCATTTTGAGTACAATCAAGAACATTTGGCGTTATCTAAGCTTTCTCTCTAAACTTTCCATCTTTCCTTCCATAGTGTAGGGTTTGTCTATTCTGTCGCTAATTCTGAGAGTCGTGCTTATTCTCTGAACACCTTTTTGGTAAAGCCCTTCATGGCATCTTTTGATAAGCGGCATAATCTCATCCCACTCGCCTTCGATGTTTGTCCCCATTGAGTGCGATTCATATTTCAATCTGCTTTCCTGAATAATCTTCATAACCATTGCTACGTACTCTGAAAGTGAGGTTCCAACACCTATTGGGATTATGCTGAGTTCAACAATCATAGTTTTTTCCTCCCATAAATTCAATAATAAACACATAGAGTCCATTCTCTCTTAGAATCACTACATAATAAACTGATGTATATGCTTTAGGCAGAACGGATTCTCAGGTGTAAGATTGTTCTTTAAATAATCTTCCTTGATAGGTATCTCTTCTTTCAAGCTCCATATCAATCCCACGAAGAATCTCAGTATGAGTTTTATTCCATCTGGGAGCTATTAGAAGATCCTGTGGAGTGTCAGTAAAGAGCCTTTCTATTACGATGTTAGGAGCTAACCTTTCGAGGAAGCATGTAATGAAATCAAGATACTCTTGATAGTTAAATAAGTGGAAGGGGTCTTTTGCATACATTCTAGCAAGAGGTGTGTTTTTTACAATGTGTAGGTTGTGAACCTTTAGAAAATCTATATTTAATCTTGATACCTCGTCAGCCATCTGAAGCATTTCCTCTTTGGCCTCGGTAGGAAATCCGACGATTATATGCGCCCCGATATGTATTCCCCTCTCCTTCGTAATCCGAATTGCATCTATGATGGATTTATAGTTATGTCCTCTATTCATATACTCCAATGTCTTATCATAAATTGATTCAATCCCATACTCTATTGAGACAAACCAGTCCTTAGCCAAGTCATCAAATAATTTAATCTTTTCCTCGTCAACACAGTCTGACCTTGTACCTATAGCAAGCCCAACGACGTTTTCACTATCTAGAGCCTCTCTATAGAGTTTTTCTAATTTCTCAATTTTGTCATAAGTGTTAGTATAGGCTTGAAAATAGATTATGAATTTTTCAGCCTTGAATCTCTTCTTTTGATATTCCATTCCGGTTCTAATCTGGTCTTGCAGAGAAACGCGTGATTTGGCATAAGAAGGAACAAAGCTGTCATTATTACAATAGATGCATCCCCCAATAGCCACGTTACCGTCTCTATTTGGACATGTAAATCCAACGTCAACCGAAACCTTGTGAACTCGGCATCCAAATTTTTCTTTTAGGTAACTGTTATAATTATTGTAACGTCTATCCATTTAGTTTAGCAGTCTTAAAAATCTTGTGATTTGATAAGCTCGCTTAACTTTTAACTATGTAATGCGTTTTATCAACCCATCCTTACAACTCAGCAGAGGGGCAGAGATGGTTAATCTTACAGCTTGGACATAGAGGTCTTCTTGCATTGCATATCTTACGACCATGATCGCTAAGGGCATGAGAAAAGTATATCCATTCCTCTTTAGAGACTAACTCCATAAGGTCAGCCTCTATTCTATCGGGGTCGGATTTTGAGGAGAGGCCGATCCTTTTTGCAAGCCTCTTTACATGTGTATCTACTACGATTCCAGGGATTCCAAATGCATTTCCCAGAACAACATTAGCTGTTTTTCTTCCCACTCCATCAAGCTCTGTTAATCTTTCCATTGATGCAGGTACCTTACCATCATATCTCTCAATTAATGTCTTGCAGCAGTTTATAACCGCCTTTGCTTTATTTCTGTAGAACCCAGTTGAACGAATATCATTTTCAAACTCATCTTCATTTGCATCTGCATAATCTTTAACTGTTTTATATTTCCTGAAAAGCTCCTTTGTAACTTGATTGACCCTCTTGTCTGTGCACTGAGCAGAGAGAATTGTGGCTACAAGAAGCTCTAGTGGGGTTTTGAAATTCAAATGACATTTAGGATTTAGATATTCCTTGCGGAATATCGAAATTATGTTCTTTACCCTCTTCTTTTTAGAATTTAAATTCTCATCCTGAAGATTTATTTGTTCTTGTTTCAATACCCATACTCCGTTTTAGTTGCTTATCTAAAACTGTAGAGCTTAACCAAAATACATAGCTTAATATATTGCTTATACGGAATTTTATAAGTAATTATAATACTATTTGAAGATTCTTGGTAGATACTTGGATAAGTGAGTTGACAAATAAAAAAGGGATATGTCTCAACAAACATATCCCTTACCAAATATTGTTAATTTAACTGGATTAAACTTAACTATTTTAAATCAAAAGATTGGTACTAAGAAAGTAATAAAATTCTTATAAATCTAACCTTTACGCTGTGCCGGAGTAAGTCCAGTTTTACCTAGAAAATAGCTCTTATTCTTTTCTATAAAGCTTTTCCATTTATCTGGAAGCTCATCTTCATGAAATATAGCATCTACAGGACAGGGATCAACGCATGCGCCACAGTCTATACATTCATCTGGATGTATAAGAAGTTGATCTTCTACTTCATATATACAATCTACAGGGCAAGCATCAACGCAGGATCTATCCTTAACGCCTACACACGGCTCTGCAATTATATATGCCATTAACTTTACCTCCTCAATCTTTAAGTTAATTATATATAACTAGTCCCAAATATGTCAAGTTATAGGGGAGTTCTTAATTGTTCGTTACTTTACTCTCTGACTTGCCTTTTCGATAAGTGGTTGCAGCTTTTGAGCTAACGATGGCTCAATTTTTATTGCTTGGTTAAACTCATCTATTGCTTTTTTGAAGTATTCTTTAGCTCCCCTAAAATCGCTAGTCGCTCCCATACCGGACGGGTGCTCAACCTTAACCTCTCTGCCAGCTCCTATTGTATATAATGCCTCTCCCATAGCGGTGTGAGCCTCTGGTGAACTTGGATTTATCCTAACGGCCTCTTCTAGCTCTCTAATTGCCCCCTCATAAAAACCGCTTCTTACATATAGCCTCCCCAAACTAATGTGAGCATTGAGATAAGCAGGATCTATTTTTATGGCTTCTTGATGCTCATTCATAGCCTCTTCCATTGTTTCAAAATCGTCTTCGCCATGGATTTTGGATTCATGAATCTTTCCAAGATAATAATGTGCCTCTACGTGCTTAGGGTGTAGATTCAAAACATGTCTAAATTCAAACTCTGCTTTCTCATAATTTCCATCGTTGTAAAACCGGACACCTGATTTCAATAAAGGATCAGCATCTTCAACTGGCTTTGTTTTTGCTGCCTCATTTCCTTTTTCCTCTTTTTTCTTACTGAATACTGAGTCAAGTATGCCCATTCCGGCAGCCTCCTAGCTTACAAAAAAATTACTTATTTATTACTACCGGGTCCTCCTCGAGGTTGCGGTTCTGACTGAGGCGACGATAGTTCATTACCCTGAGATTGAGTGGTTTGTTGTTGAGATTCTGGATTAATAGTAGACTCTTTTTCAGGTTTAGTTGGGGATTGACCTTCTGGTGGAATCACCATCCCCTCTTCTTTAGGTAATGATCTTGATTCATTTACCACTGATGACTTTATACTCTTCGCTGAGAAATATCCTAAGGACAGTGAGGTAATTATGAAAAGTACAGCCAGAATCCTAGTTACCTTCGTAAGAAATGGAACCGCACCACTCGCACCAAAGATTGATTGACTTGATCCACCGAATATCGTACCTAGATCGTCACCCTTCCCTGGCTGAAGTAGCACAGTGATTATAAGTAGAATGCTTACAATTATGTGGAAAATTGTTACAGGCGTTATGATTATGTCCAATTTTGGATGCCCCCTATTATCTTCACTATTTTTGCAAAAGACTCAGCCCTAAGGCTAGCTCCACCAACCAACGCTCCGTCTATGCCTGGCGGTGAAATTAAATCCTTTATATTTTCAGGCGTTACGCTACCACCGTAGAGAATCCTCATTTTATCAGCAATACCAATAAAAATCTTGCTTAATATTTCTCGAATAAGGCCGTGAACTTCCTCAGCCTCTTCAGGTGTAGCGTTTTTTCCTGTGCCAATTGCCCAAACCGGTTCATATGCGATTTCAATACTGTCAGGGTTGTTGATATTAACGTCGTTAAGTCCATTTTTAATCTGGTTTTTTATCACCTTCATCGTATTTCCCCTCTCTCTTTCCTCAAGGGTTTCACCAACGCAGAGTATAGGAATAAGCCCTGCTTTAATTGAGGCCTTGATCTTTCTCTGCGCCATAGTATCGCTCTCGCCTAAAATGCCTCTCCTCTCCGAATGTCCAATAATTACCCATCTACACCCAGAATCTCTAAGCATATACGGAGAAACCTCTCCTGTAAATGCTCCAGATGGCTCCCAGAAAACATTTTGAGCTGCGAGCTTTATATTAGTCTTACGAATAACTTGATATACGATATCAAGCGAGGTATAGGGCGGTGCTATTACAATGTCCACCTCGTTTAAATCTCCGAGGAGTTCAGATAGCTCTTGTGCAAGCTCTAACGCCTCTTTCCTTAGCATATTCATCTTCCAGTTTCCAACAATCAATTTTTTTCTCATCTTAGCCTTTTCTTTAGTGCTTCAAGTCCCGGTAGGTTTTTTCCTTGAATGAATTCTAGAGTTGCCTTGCCACCAGTGGAAAAATAAATATTACCAGTCGTAAAATTTCCCCTTTTAATTGCTATAACTGTATCCCAACCTGCAGCGACACTAAAGGCATTCGAATGAGCTATGGCTTTAGCTATTTCTATAGTCCCTTTTCTAAAATCCTCAGCCTCGTAAACACCTAACGGTCCGTTCCATAAAATGGTTTTTGCCCTCGATATACTTGAGGCAAAATCGTTGATCGCTTGGGGTCCTATATCAACTGAAGTAGCGTCCTTGGGGAATGACCCAGTAGAGCTTATAAATGAATTAGAGTAGTTATTCAAATCGCCTTTTATAAGTACAGCGTCTTCAGAAAGAACGACTTGAACATCACGCACGTTAGCTGAGGAAATGAGTTTTGCTGCACTATATAGAGCAATCTGATCCACTACTGACTTTCCCACTTCTCTTCCAAAGGCTTTGAGAAATGTATTTGAGACACCTCCCCCGATTAATATCGTATCAACTTTATCCAAAAGGCTTTCCATAATTTGAATCTTCTCTGAGGCGCTACGACCACCAAAAATCGCCACAAATGGATGTTCAGGATTCTCAATCAGTCGGTTTAAATTTTCCATCTCCTTTTTGAACCTAAGCCCGATGCAAGCGGTATCGATATAATCCAATATTCCGACAACTGAAGCATGTAATCTATGAGATACAGAGAATGCCTCGTTCACATATATATCGGCAATTTCTGCAAGTCTCTTTGCAAACCTAGGATCGTTTTCTTCCTCTCCTTTATGGAACCTAAGATTCTCAAGAAGCATAACGCCTCCAGGAGAAAGGTCACCGGATAATTTCCTAACTGCATCTCCAATACAGTCTTTGGGAAAGATTATTTCACATCTTAGAATTTCTGAGAGTTTTCTTCCCACCGGATCAAGCGTAAGCTTTGTGTTTATTTTTCCGCCAGGTCTTCCTAGGTGAGAGGCAATAATTACCCTTGCTTTTTCCCTAAGCGCATATTCTATAGTAGGTAGTGCTGCAAGGATTCTCGTATCATCCGCGACCTCGCCGTCTTTAGTGAGTGGTGTGTTGAAATCCACCCTGATAAGAACCCTTTTGTCCTTTATATCTATTTCATCAATTGAAACTAAATTCATGACGCTTAAAGATTAACTAACAGGTATCGAGGAATAAATAAAAACGATTTTTCAGTAATAGACTAAACAACAAATAAATTGTTACGATTCAATTAATTCTTTATGCGCGTTAATTTTTCCTTTAATATATTCTCCAAGCCTTTTAATTCCCTCTTCTATATCATCAAGCGATGTTGTGTAAGAGAATCTAAGGTATCCCTCTCCTCCGTAACCAAAGTCAATCCCTGGTGTTACAGCTACATGAGATTTCTCAAGTATATCAAATGCCAATTCCTGTGATCTATCATTTAAACTTTTTGCATTAACAAATACGTAAAACGCACCTTTAGGTTCAGAACGAATCACAAACCCCAAACCTCTAAGCCCTTCAATCATCTTCTTTCTTCTTTCGCTAAAGATTTGAACCATCTCTTTTGCTTCCCGCTTAGCTTTCCTTATGGCTGCAACCCCCGCCCTCTGAACGAATGGATTTGGTGAAATAAAGAGGTTTTGTTGAAGCTTCTGAATAGGGCGAATGAAATCATCGGGGGCAATAAAATACCCAAGTCGCCATCCCGTCATTGAATAAAGCTTAGAAAACCCATTAACAGAAAACGCTTTATCTGTAAATTCAAGAATAGTGTGTGCCTTTCCCTCGTAAACAAGCCCGTGATAGATTTCATCAGAGATTATGTAAAGCCCAAGCTCTGATATTTCCTTTATCACATTCGGTTCTAGAACTACTCCAGTAGGATTTGATGGCGAGTTTATAACTATTGCTTTTGTTTTGCTGGAGATCGTTTTTTTTAGGCTATCAATATCGATCTGAAAACCATCTTCTTCATAAATTCTCACACGCTTCGGTAGTCCTCCCGCAACCTTTATAATTTGTGGATAGCAAGAATAATGTGGATCCGTAATTATAACCTCATCCCCATGTTCGAGAAGTGAAAGCATAGAGAGGAAGAGGGCAGGGGAGCTACCGGAGGTAATAACAACTCTACCAGGAGTTATATTAACCCCGTATTTTTCCTTGTAATCTTCCGCTATAGCTTCTCTTAGCTCTGGAATTCCGAGGCTAGGAGTATATTTAGTATCTCCAATTCTAATGGCTTCAATAGCTTCGTCACAGATGATATTTGGAGTAGGAAGGTCTGGCTCTCCGATTTCAAAGTGGATAACCCTTTTCCCTTGGGCTTCAATTTCCTTAGCCCGCTCCAAAACATCCATAACAAAGAACGGGGCAATTTCTTCTGAGAGCTTTGAAGGCATTATATCTATTCTATGGGAAAAGGGTTAGGTTGTCTAGGAACTGAAACAAAGTTGACAGTAAAATAATTTATGATTATGATAATTATACCCCCTCCCACTATGGGGGGGGGAATAAGGGGGGGTAATATGAAAGATAAAGATAAGATAATTAAAAGATTAAAGAGCATAGAGGGGCATATTCGCGGCATCCAAAGAATGATAGAAGAGGATAAATACTGCATTGATGTTATAAAACAAGCACTTGCTGTAAAGAGCGCGGTAGATAAGGTAAACGCTCTTATACTCGAAAGCCATCTCAAAAGCTGTGTGACAACTGCAATAAGGTCAAGTAAGCTGGTTGAAAGAGAGCGGGTAATAGCGGAACTTCTTGATGTTTTTGAGACATCAGGAAAGATTTGATTTAAGAGTCATACACCTTCTGGCTTTTTATCCTAAGCATATTTAGGAGACGTCGAGATGAAAATTATAAAAATTGCAAGCACTCAGATGGTGAAAGATCCCGTATGTGGTATGGACGTAGATCCGGAATCTGCTGCTGGCTCGTATGAGTACCAGGGAGAAACATACTTCTTTTGCAATCAATTCTGCCTAGAGAAATTTAAGGCTGAGCCTGCTAAATACCTGACTCACGCACCGGCTATTACTCACGAAGAATCAGAACCTCGATTGGGCGCTAAGGACAACGTATACATTTGTCCTATGGATCCGGAGGTTC
This sequence comes from Candidatus Dadabacteria bacterium CSP1-2, assembly GCA_001443445.1. Lineage (GTDB taxonomy): Bacteria > Desulfobacterota_D > UBA1144 > Nemesobacterales > CSP1-2 > CSP1-2. The sequence continues at coordinate 9,597 of LDXN01000061.1, forward strand.
GTCAGCAAGGGCCAGGCTCATGCCCAAAATGTGGCATGGTCCTCGAGCCCATATCCCCGGTAATGCCGACAACGAGAATAAAATACACCTGTCCTATGCATCTAGAGATCGTACGTGACGTGCCAGGCTTTTGTCCCATTTGTGGGATGGCTTTGGAGCCCAGAACAGTCTCAGGTGAAGAAACAAACGAAGAACTGGTAGACATGACCCGCCGATTCAAGATTGGCCTTGTTCTCACGATTCCGCTTGTTTTTCTTGCTATGTCAGACCTGATTCCTGGCCAGCCCGTGCAGCAAGTTATCTCGACTCGCATTCTTAAGTATATTCAACTTGCATTTGCAACTCCTGTGGTACTCTGGGGCGGATGGCCTTTCTTCAAACGCGGTTGGGTATCAATCGTCAACCGCAGTCTTAACATGTTCACCCTCATTGCCATCGGTACAGGGGTGGCTTTCTGGTATAGCATAGTTGCAACCTTTTTCCCGAATATATTTCCAGCTTCGTTCCGTAGCCACGGTAACGAGGTGGGTATCTATTTCGAAGTCTCTTCGGTAATTGTAGTGCTTGTGCTGTTGGGGCAAGTCCTTGAACTGCGCGCACGTAGCCAGACTACCAGTGCCATTAAGGCGCTTCTGGGACTGGCTCCGAAGACTGCCAGAGTGATACGCGATGATGGGACGGAGGAAGAAATCCTACTTGATAACATCAAGCCTGGTGATCGGCTCCGAGTTCGCCCTGGAGAGAAGGTACCTGTTGATGGAATCGTCATAGAGGGTGAAAGCTTTGTAGACGAATCTATGATTTCAGGTGAACCTATTCCGGTGGAAAAGAGGAAGGGAGATAAGGTAGTGGGGGGTACAGTGAACAGTACCGGTGGCTTTGTGATGCAAGCAGAGAGGGTGGGGAGCGAAACGCTTTTAGCCCAGATCGTTCGAATGGTAAGCGAGGCTCAGCGGAGCCGCGCCCCCATTCAGCGCCTTGCCGATATTGTCTCTTCTTATTTTGTCCCTGCCGTTATACTAATCGCCGTGGTTACATTCATCGTATGGAGTCTTGTTGGTCCAGAGCCACGCCTGGCTCATGCCATAGTCAATGCTGTGGCTGTTCTCATAATTGCCTGCCCTTGCGCGCTTGGACTTGCTACCCCGATGTCTATCATGGTCGGGACCGGTCGTGGAGCTATAGCAGGTGTGCTCATCAAGAACGCAGAGGCCCTTGAGGTTATGGAGAAGGTTGACACCCTAGTTGTGGACAAAACTGGCACGCTCACTGAAGGAAAGCCGCGCCTTAGTTCAGTAGTGCCGTTGCCAGAATGGAATGAATCGGAGCTATTGCGCTTGGCTGCGAGCATCGAGAAAAGT
>LDXN01000062.1 GCA_001443445.1 Candidatus Dadabacteria bacterium CSP1-2
ATATAGGTCGGCAAGTGCCGCCTCGATTCTCTTGCGGAGTCGGTCGTCACACTCAAGCGGTGCCAGGTGAAACTGGATGATTTGGACGAATCTAATCAAGGCTGGTGACAGCTCCGAAAGCTTTGCCACGAAGTCTGACAGGCCCCGCTCACGCAACCTGCCGAACATGCCGCCTCTAAGAGGTTTTTTCACCCCCTGCAGAAACAAGTGAGGATCATAAATGCGGTACATTCCCGCCAGTTGATCCTTGAGGTGCTCTGTCAGGCGAGTCGTGAAGTCTCTTCCCGTCTCGCCCACGTAACAGATAAGGTCGCCCTCGGGAGTTGACACGGTCTAAAGGTAGATCCCCGCGTGGCTGGAGACATGGTCATCGAACACGCATGGCGAATCCCCTTTCAAAGACCACGCAAAGGGTCCAGAGAACTCGAGAGAGATTTCTATGCTCATCGCATTTCGAACTTCATGTCGGCATAACTATTATACGGAATCTCTTTCATATAATCACCCTGTACCAAATGTCATGCAGAAGACCTTGTAACACCAGTCATTACTTCCACTTTACTACAAAAGTTCCCCACTAAATCAACTGGAGTTGTATTAAACAAGTAGCCCCTGCAGTTCGGGATTGCTTCGCTAACGCTCGCAATGACAATTAGGGAAACCCTTTCATTTTTATTTAGAAATCGTATCAATTAGCCGCTGCTTTCTTTTTTGTTTTTTCTTGTTTTGCTGTAAATGTAAACTCTTTATTCTTATCTACGTCCACAACTATTGTGTCTCCTTCTTTAAAATTCCCTTTAAGTATATCTGTAGCAAGTGGGTCTTGAATCATCCGTTGAATTGTTCTTTTAAGTGGTCTTGCACCGTAAATGGGGTCATAGCCTTCTTTAGCAAGAGTTTCTTTTACTCTATCGCTGAGTTCTATCTCGATTTTCCTCTCCCTTAGTCTTTTTCTTAAATGCTCAATCTGGATGTCAACTATCTTTTTAAGGTCATCTAGGCTCAGAGATCGGAAGATTATTGTCTCGTCTACTCTATTTAGAAATTCCGGCCTAAACGTGTTTCTCATAACCTCCATTACTTTGATTTTCATCTCAACCTCTTTCCCAATCAACTCCTGTATATAGTGGCTTCCGATGTTTGAGGTCATAATGATAATCGTGTTTCTAAAATCCACCGTTCGCCCATGCCCATCGGTCAATCGGCCATCGTCAAGGATCTGAAGCAGGATGTTGAAAACATCACTGTGAGCCTTTTCGATCTCGTCAAATAGAATCACGGAATATGGACGTCTTCTAATGGCCTCGGATAATTGGCCACCTTCTTCATATCCAATATACCCTGGTGGTGCACCTATCAATCTTGATACTGTATGCTTCTCCATATACTCACTCATATCGATCCGTACCATTGCATTCTCGTCGTCAAACATGAATTCAGCAAGTGCCCTTGCAAGCTCCGTTTTACCTACTCCTGTAGGACCCAAGAATATAAAGGAACCGATCGGTCTTTTAGGGTCTGAAAGTCCAGCACGTGAACGTCTAAGGGCATTAGAAACAGCTTTTATAGCCTCTTCTTGTCCTATAACCCTTTTTGAAATCCTCTCTTCCATGTGGATAAGTTTTTCAATCTCACCCTCCATAAGCCTTGATACCGGGATTCCGGTCCATTTAGATACGATCTCTGCTATATCTTCAGCGTCAACCTCCTCTTTTAGCATCTTTTTTCCTTTTTGTATCTCAGATAACTCTTTACTCTTATTCTCTAGTTTTTTGTTAAGCTCAGGGAGTCTTCCATAAAGCAACTCAGAGGCCTTTGATAGTTCGCTTTTCCTTTGGGCTTTTTCTGCCTCCATTTTTACTTTATCAATTTCTTCCTTTATCTGTCTGATCTCGGAGATATGCTCTTTTTCTCTCTGCCAGTGTGCTTTTAGGCCATCAAGTTGTTCCTTATAATTAGCGATGTCTTTTTCGATTAGACTGAGCTTCTCTTTTGAGCTTTCGTCCTTCTCTTTTTTTAGTGCCTCCCTTTCAATCTCAAGCTGCATAATGCGCCTCTGTATTTCGTCAATCTCAGTAGGCATAGAATCTATTTCCATTCGTAGTCTTGCGGCAGCCTCGTCTATCAAATCCACGGCTTTATCAGGTAGGAATCTTCCAGTAATATAGCGATGTGATAGAATAGCAGCCGAGATTAATGCTTCATCCTTTATCTTTACTCCATGATGAACCTCGTATTTTTCTTTAAGACCTCTAAGGATTGAAATCGTATCCTCTACCGATGGTTCATCAACAAAGACCTGCTGAAATCTCCTTTCAAGGGCTGCGTCTTTCTCTATGTGTTTTCTATACTCATCAAGTGTGGTTGCCCCAATGCAGTGGAGTTCTCCACGTGCGAGTGCAGGCTTTAGCATATTTGATGCATCTATTGCACCTTCTGCGGCTCCTGCTCCAACGACAGTATGGATCTCATCTATAAAAAGAATAATCTCTCCTTGAGATTCAGTGATCTCTTTTAATACTGATTTTAGGCGCTCTTCAAATTGTCCACGAAACTTTGTTCCGGCTACTAGAGCACCCATATCAAGTGCTATAAGGCGTCTATTTTTTAGCCCTTCAGGAACATCTCCATTTATAATGCGTTGGGCTAATCCCTCTGCGATTGCCGTTTTTCCAACGCCTGGTTCACCTATTAGCACTGGATTATTTTTTGTCCTTCTTGATAGAACTTGTATAACCCTTCTTATCTCTTCATCACGACCGATAACTGGGTCAAGTTTTCCTTGGCGTGCTAGTTCAGTAAAATCTTTCCCGTACTGTTTTAAAGCCTGAAATGTCTCTTCAGGGGTTTGACTGGTTATGGTTTGTCCACCTCTTACTTCTTTTAAGACTCTTAGAATATTTTCTTTTGTTATTCCAAGCCGTTTAAACTCGGTTTTAATTCCACCTATAGCGTGCTGTGCTATTCCTAAGAGTATGTGTTCTGTACTTATATATTCATCTCCAAGGGATTTAGCTTCTTGTCCTGCAGTACTTAATACCTGACTCATCTCACGACTTAAATAAAGCTGTTCTTTATTACCCTCAACCTTTGGAAGATATCCGAGTTCTTTTTTTGCTAGGTCTCGGACTATTTGCGGGTTTACACCAATTTTCCCTAAGATTTCAGTGAGGATACCATCTTCCGCAAGGAGCGCTAGAAGCACATGAGGTATATCAATTAGTTGATGTTTTTCTCTTTCGGCAACGGACTGTGCCTCTGTGATTGCCTCCTGTGCTTTGATTGTAAGTTTCTCCCATTTCATTTATTTGGTCCCTCCATAATTAACCTACATCTTTAAAAATATTACTTGATTAGTGAAAATCAAGGAAGGTTTAATCATAATGTGTCGTGAATCGTGATTAGTGAATTGTGGTTCTTGGCAGGTTGTGCGATACACGATACACGAACCACGAGACACTATTGACGCACAAGGTTCTACTTTCTCTACATATCGAGTAAAATCATTGTAACTCAAAGTAAAATGGATCACACATTATTTAAAATCAGAAAACTATCCTTGAGGGTATCGGAAGAGGCAAAATCTCTTGTTTCGGACTACCTTCTAGGTCTTGATGCGATGGGTGTGGCTGAGGATGTGATTGAGGGAGAGGGATTTGATGTTTCTGCCTATTTCTCTATAGAAATGGATTTGAATCCTATCATGGTTAGTTTAAAAGATTATCTATTGTTTTTAGAAAATAATCTACTTGGATTCCGCGCGGGAAACATTACGATAGAAGAAATAGACCGTACTAACTGGGAGGTATGGAAAAACGAGCTAAAAACCGTAAGGGCAAGTGGAAGGATAGTTATAAGACCCCCTTGGGAAGAATATTTACCTAAGGAGGGTGAGCATGTGATTGAGATTAACCCATCAATGGCATTTGGAACGGGGCATCACGAGACGACTAGGCTTTGCATTCAGGCAATGGAGGAGATAATTGAGAATAGTAAGGTTAAGAATGTTCTTGATGTAGGCTGCGGAAGCGGGATTCTTGCCATTTCTGCGGTAAAGTTGGGAGCATATGAGGCGATTGGATTAGATATAGACCCTGTTGCTGTAGAAGAGGCAAAGAAGAATATAGCGAGAAACTCCGTCTCTCACAAGGTTAAGCTTTTATGTGGTTATTTAGAAGGTGTAAAAGGGAAATATGATTTAATAGTTGCAAATATATTTGCCGAGGCGATACTCCTTATGAAAAAGGAACTATATACAAGGCTTAAGGATAAGGGAGTACTCTTGGTGTCAGGGATACCAGTTTCAAGAAGAGACGAACTTATTTCAGGGCTTGAGAGAGCTGGATTTATTTTCACTAGAGAACTTAAAGAAGGAGAGTGGATCGCTGTTGTTTTTTGCATTGATAAAAATAGCAACTAAAGTAAACTTAGTAGTATTTCGAGCGCAGTGTGCGAGAAATGGAAATAAAAGGTATTTCGAGCTGTTGTATTAAATGTGCAGTGTTCATGGAATGGTAATAAATAGTATGCGAGAAATGGAAATAAACAGTATGTGTTAATTTGAATAAATGTGTAGGAGGGGAAATGTATGTCGTCTTTTAAAACGATTGAATGGAAAGATGACAGGGTAGTGATGATAGATCAAAGAATTTTACCTATCAAGGAAGCATACGTAGAGTGCTTAACCTTTGAGGATGTTGCTCAGGCTATAAGAGATATGGTCATCCGTGGCGCTCCTGCAATAGGTGTTGCCGCAGCAATGGGTATTGCTCTAGGAGCGCTTAAAAGCAGAAGGAAGGATAAAATCGAATTCCTAGCCGAACTCAAGGAGATTTCAACTGTAATTTCAAACACAAGGCCTACTGCGGTTAACCTTTTCTGGGCGGCTAACAGAATGATGAATTTGGTGAATGAAAATAAGGATAAGGATATTGATTGGATTAGAGATAGGTTGGTTGAAGAGGCGAAGAAGATCTATGAAGAAGATATTCAAATCTGTAAAAGAATCGGAAGGGTAGGTTCTGAGTTGATAAAGGATGGAGCTACAATCCTTACACACTGCAACGCGGGCGCCCTAGCCACAGCAGGCTACGGCACTGCGCTGGGAGTCATTAGAGCGGCCTTTGAGGAAGGGAAAGGGGTTAAGGTCATCGCATCAGAAACAAGACCCTTTTTGCAAGGTGCCAGGCTTACTGCTTGGGAGTTGGATAAAGATGGTATACCTGTCACAATAATTACCGACAATATGGCTGGTTACGTGATGAGTAACGGCATGGTGGATGTTGTGATTGTAGGAGCAGATAGAATTGCCTCAAACGGGGATGTTGCAAATAAAATTGGAACCTATTCTCTATCTATACTGGCTAGATTTCATAAAATTCCATTCTACGTTGCAGCCCCCATTTCTACAATTGATTTCAATTGCTCTTCAGGGGATTTAATACCAATTGAAAAGCGTGATATTAAAGAGGTAACACATATACTCGGGAATAAAATTACACCGGATGTGGAGGTTTTAAACCCTGCATTTGATATAACACCAAGCGATCATATTAGTTCTATAATAACTGAAAGAGGAATCGCCGAAGCGCCTTATTCTAAGAGTTTAAGGTCGCTTCTTAGTTAGATATTTCTGCTTTCTTGTCTTTCTAGGTCAATCTTGCAAGAGAGGCAAAACTTTGCAAAAGGCATAGCCCTTAGTCTGTCTTCGCCTATTTCATCACCACAGTTTTCACAAATTCCATAATTTCCATCTTTAATCCTTCTTAAAGCCTCATCTATGAGCACTAGCTTATCTCTTTCTCTATCAGTGAGGGTAAGCATAAGCTCCCTGTCTCTATCGCTTGAAGCGTGATCATAGAAGTCACCGATGTCAAACCTTAGATAATCTCGTTCCATCTTAGCGGATTGTGAGACATCCTTTAAGAGTTCTTTTCTCATCTCGATGAGCATATCTTTTATTTCATTCATCCATTTAGGTTTTTCCTCTTTACGGGGTGATTCTAAAGTTCTGCCCTTTGTCCCCGTTTTTTTTGTTTCTGGCTTCAAAAGAATACCTCCTTGTTTTTTCCTACCCCTTTCTTTTTTTGTTTTTTGCGGAGAGGTCTTGGTTTTTAGCATTTTAGTCTTTTTCTTGTAACTCTCTTTGCCTCTTAATACCTTTTTCTTGTTCTTCTTTTCTTTCTTTTTTTTGCCTTTCATTGCTTCCTCAATTTTATCCTCTTTTCACAAAGAATTATTAGAATAAGCATATAAAGCAATTTGTCAAGAGTGATCTAGCGCGCATTTCTATCATAACCCCTTTTTCAATTTTACATTTCAATCCTTGACTCCATAGTGGTTTTAGATAGATTTTACGCTATGAAACTCAGAATGGCGTTCGTTATGGATCCGATTGAGACAACTAATATTGAGAGGGATACAACATTCGTACTAATGTTAGAATCGCAGAATAGAAGACATGAGGTTTGGTATCTTGAGCTTAAGGATTTATTTAGTGAAAACGGGAAGGCTTGGGGTACGGTTTCAGAGATTAATTTAAAAATTGCGCCGGATTTTTTTAAATTTTTAGGAAGAGCTACGGTACCGCTTGAACATTTTGATGTTGTCTGGATGAGGAAGGATCCTCCTTTTAATATTGATTATATCTATGCCCTCTATATTCTTAGTTTGATAAACCAACAAAAAACACTGGTTGTGAATAATCCTAAGGGGTTAAAAGAATCGAATGAAAAGTTCTACACTCTAAGCTTTCCTGAGCTAGTTCCACCGACCGTTGTTGCAAAAGACATGAACAAACTAAAAGGTTTTCTTACAGAAATAGGGGGGGAGATGGTTGTAAAACCACTTGATGGATGCGGCGGAGAAGGTGTGTTTTATATTAAAGAAGGTGATAGAAATGCGAATGTAATATTAGAAAGCATCACGGATGGTGGGAAACGTTTCGTACTTGCACAAAAATTTATCAAAGAGGTATCTCAAGGGGATAAAAGAATTATTATTCTTAACGGAACCCCGCTTGGTGCAGTACTACGTATAGCGAAACCCGGAGGGGAGTTTAGATGCAATTTTCACTCAGGCGGAAGCCCTGCTAAAACGGAGCTAACTGAGAGAGACATTGAAATCTGTCAGAGGATAGCACCAAAGCTTAGAGAAGATGGACTTTATTTCGTAGGAATAGATGTTATAGGTGGTTATCTTACGGAAGTAAATATGACAAGCCCTACAGGGGTTCAGGAGATAAATAGACTTTGTGGGACTAAGTTGGAGTCTCTGGTTATTGATTTTGTTGAAGAAGTATGCAATAAAAATTATTTAGCCCCAAATTAACACAGATGAACACGAATGAAAAGAAAATTTAATGTTTTTGTATTTATTCGTGTAAATTCGTGTCCATTCGTGGCTAATTGAGAAGGAGCAGGACATGAAGATTTCAAAAGATGCGGTAAGACACGTAGCGGAGCTTGCCAGGCTTGAGTTTAAAGAAGACGAGCTTGAAAGATTCTCTGAGCAGTTAGGGAACATTCTTGAGTACATGGAAAAACTAAATGAGATTGATACCGCCAGTATTGAGCCTACGTTCCATGTCCTTGGGCTTTCGACTCCCCTAAGAGAAGATGTTGTAAAACCATGGCTAAGCCTGGATGAAGCCTTAGAAAACGCTCCAGAAAAGGAAGAAGGTTTTTTTACAGTCCCAAAATTTATAGAGGATTGAGTAGTAATTGATTGGCAGGCCTTTTAGCCAAAGAGCACAAAGAGAAATTATTTTAATCAAATTCTTCTCTCTGTGATCTCTGTGGCTACTACTGATGAACATAGGAGACAAGATGGAACTACCATTTCTTTCAATACGTGAGGTTTCGGAGTTAATAAATAGAAAAGAGGTTTCTCCAGTTGAACTTACTCAATCAATTCTGGATAGGATCGAGGGCGTTGATAGCAAAATACACGCTTACATAACTATCTTAGGAGAGGAAGCACTTCGGGTTTCAAAGGAAGCGGAAAAGCAGATTTCTTCAGGAACCTATCTTGGTGCTCTTCACGGTGTCCCGATTAGTGTAAAGGACATCTTTGTTATGAAGGGAACACGAACTACTTGCGGATCCAAGATATTAGAGAATTTTGTTTCTCCCTATGATGCAATGGTCGTTGAAAAGCTAAAGCACTCAGGAGCTATTATTGTCGGGAAAAATAACATGGATGAGTTTGCAATGGGTTCATCTACTGAAAATTCCTATTTTGGACCTACTAGAAACCCGTGGGATTTAGAAAGGGTTCCGGGTGGCTCAAGCGGCGGTTCAGCCGCCGCTACTTCAGCATCTATCTGTTTTGCATCCGTTGGCACGGACACAGGGGGTTCTATAAGGCAGCCCGCTGCACTATGCGGCATTGTCGGGCTAAAACCCACTTACGGAAGGGTGAGTAGATTCGGAATGGTAGCCTTTGCTTCATCATTGGATCAGGGAGGACCTCTCACAAAAACTGTGGAAGATGCGGCTCTGATGCTAAACGTTATAGCAGGTGGAGACGCCAGAGATTCAACCTCTGTACATATTCCTGTTCCTGATTATGCAATGCAACTCGACGGTGAAATTAAGGGGATTAGAGTCGGGGTTCCGAAAGAGTATTTCATAAAGGGAATAGATGTTGAGGTTGAGGGGGCGGTAAAGAATGCTATAAGGCTTATTGAAGACTTGGGTTGTCCTGTAGAAGAAATCTCTCTTCCCCACACAGAGTATGCTGTTTCCACATACTATCTCATTGCCCCATCTGAGGCTAGTTCAAACCTTGCAAGGTATGACGGAGTAAGATATGGATTTCGGGTTCCTGATTCAAATTCACTTAGGGAGATGTATCATAGAACAAGAGCAGAGGGTTTTGGCGCTGAGGTCAAACGGCGAATTATGATTGGAACGTATGCGCTTTCTGCAGGTTACTATGACGCCTACTATCTTAAAGCTCAGCGTGTGAGAACCCTTATAAAAAGGGATTTTGAAGAGGCATTCAAAAAGGTTGATATAATTATAACTCCTACTTCGCCTGAGGTCGCATTTAAAATTGGAGAAAAAACAGACGATCCGCTAAAGATGTATCTATCGGATATATTTACAATCCCCTGTAACCTTGCTGGGCTTCCTGGTATTTCAATTCCCTGCGGATTTACATCAGGAGGTCTTCCGATTGGGCTTCAGTTTCTTGGAAGGCCATTTGATGAGGAGACGATTCTCCGAGTAGCTCATGCTTATGAACTACGTACGAATTGGAGGGGAAGAAGGCCACCGATTTGAAATAGAGGACGGAAGCCAGGAGTCGGGAGACGGAAGTCAGCAGATTCTAACTTCTGAATTTTGTCATCTCTGTAGTTACATATTTGTGATTTGGTATTTGATGCTTGGAATTTGTTTTAATTAAGGAGGAGATATGTCAGAAAAAAAGAAAGTTTGCATGGTTTGTGGAAAGCCTTCTGAGGTTTCAATCTGTGATGTCTGTAAAGCTCAGATTCAAGGGGAGGCAATAGATAAAAAACAGAAGATAGAAAGGGAAGTGAGAATAGGTCCAGAGGTAGAGAAGGAAAAGAAAAAGCAGAAACGATGATCGGTATATTTATTTGAGTTTAGTCCAATCATGTTTTAAACACCTTAAGCGCTACTTTATAAGCTTTACTTTTAGAAAGCCTTAAATTTCTAGAAACCTCTTTAACTGCATCTCTTAAGGTTAATCCTTTTTCCTTATAAATATTAAGTTGTTCCTTAACCAAATGATCTAAATTTTTAATTTCATTATGATAACCCTCAATAACTGCTGTAAACTCGCCCTTTAACTTTCCCCTTTGACTCAGGGTTTCGAGTACCTCAGAAAGCTTTCCCCTCAGGTTTTCTTCAAACATCTTAGTAAGCTCTCGACTTATTGATGCCTGTCTATCTCCAAGGATCTCAAAGATATCTTTTAGAGTTTCTATGACTCTATTAGGAGATTCATATACTATAATGGTTTGAGGGTGTTCTCTAATTGATTCTAAGAATTCCTTTCTCTTTTTAGCTGACTTAGGAAGGAATCCAAAGAATGTAAAGCTTGATGTAGAAAGCCCTGATACACTCACTGCTCCAATTGCAGCACAAGGTCCAGGTATAGAGATCACTTCGATCCCTTTTTCTGAGGCAAGACTTACGAGTCTATAACCGGGGTCAGAAACTCCTGGAGTCCCTGCGTCAGAGACAATGGCTATGTTTTTCCCGGCTTCTAAAAGTAAAAGAAGCTCTTCTGCTTTTTTCTTTTCGTTATGTTCATGGTAGATCGTAAGTGGCTTTTGAATTCGATAGTGGGAAAGGAGTTTCTTTGTAACCCTTGTGTCTTCACAAGCTATTAGATCAACTTCTTTTAGAACCCTGAGCGCTCGAAGTGTTATATCTTCAAGGTTTCCTATTGGGGTTGAAACGATATAAAGTTTGCCTTTCATGGGTTAGGTACTTTAGATTACTTTAAAATGCGAAGTTTAGAAAAGCTAGTAATAGTCAGAAAGAGCTATAAAAGGCATGTTATAATTCTAATTAATGTTTGAAGATATTGGTTTCTTGAGTGCATATACATCCCTGTAGTGAGCTTGTCGAACCTAATAGAAGTAAGATAGAGCAAAAATGAATTTTTACGCTAAGTTACTACATGTTTCGG
>LDXN01000063.1 GCA_001443445.1 Candidatus Dadabacteria bacterium CSP1-2
TACTTGGGACGCGATTTCTTGCAACAATTGAGTCGAACGCTCACCCACTTTACAAGAAGAGGGTTCTGGAAGCAAATGAGGAGGATACCGTGCGTACCACTCTATTTGGTTATGGCTGGCCCAATGCTCCACACCGTACAATTCGCACGGCATTCGTAGAGGAGTGGCTGGGGAAGGAAGAGCGAGGGAACGAGTCACGACCCGATGAGCCCGTGATTGGAGAGACACGTATTGGCGGTCAGCCTGTACCGGTGGTGCGTTTTAAGGGGTTTCCACCGAGCAAAGATGCTAGAGGTGACATTAAATCAATGAATCTCCTAGCGGACAGGGTGTGGGTTTGGTAAGCGACATTAAGCCCGCCGCAACAATTGTCCGCGAAGCTGGTCGAGGGCGCTAATCAGATCGTTGAACAGCAGCTAAATAGCTTTATCGGAGAGAAGTAAAATTTTACACCTCTACGGTTTGAGGAGACTAGGTTGTGGAGTAGAAATTATACTTTGTAGAGACGCAAAATTTTGCGTCTCTACCTTTCAATACCGAACATGATTAAAATGTAGAGGGAGAAAAATGATATTTTTTAAGAATAGATATCGTATTGAATCTATTCGGTTAAAAAATTGGGATTATCATTCATCCGCTTATTATTTTGTAACCATTTGCACCAGAAACCGCGAATGCTTTTTTGGCAACGTAATTGAAACTGAAATGAAATTGTCATCAATAGGAAACATTGCATCGCGGTATTGGCAGGAAATTCCAAACCATTTTCCCCATGTTCAATTAGATGAATACGTGGTGATGCCCAATCATGTGCACGGTATCGTTATTATCGGCGATGATAATATCGTAGAGACGCAAAATTTTGCGTCTCTACAGAGAAAACCAAGCAAATTTGGGCCTCAATCAAAAAATCTGGCATCAATTATTCGCGGATACAAAATCGGGGTTAAAAAGTGGTCGGTGATAAACAATATTCTTTTTGCCTGGCAACAACGTTTTTATGAACATATTATTCGCGATGAGAATGAACTAAATACCATTCGCGAATATGTTGCCAATAATCCAACGAATTGGGCAGAAGATGAGGAAAATCCAGATAAATAAGCATTGTAGAGGGTAGCCATTATGTCAAAAGAAGCAGAGATTAGGTTTAGTATTAAATTGGATGATAACAACATACCAGTTGCTATCTTCTGGGAAGCCTCGGATGCGGATTTCGAGGGCAAAAAGGCGTGTGATTCTATAATGATATCAATGTGGGATAGACATGAAAGGAACTCTTTGAGTATTGATCTATGGACAAAAGATATGGAAGTTGGTGAAATGAACGCCCATTTTTTTCTTACATTCATGAAAATGGCTGAAACCTATGAAAGAGCAACAAAAAACAAGGAAGTTGCGGATACGATAAAAAGTTTTGCCAGTGACTTTGCAAGTAAAGTAGAAGAACTTGCAAAATAAGTAATGAATAAAACAATATCAAAAAACAGACATAACTTCTTTAGCAAACAAACGTAGGTATTCGGGGTTCAAAATATCATAGAAGAATATGGTGAACTTACTAACCCCTTTGTTCACTTTGTGTCTAATCTTCTCAATACATTGATCGGGTGTTCCAACAATTCCTGTCTTTTCAATATCCCCAAAAAAGCTATATCGTTTTTTTGCCTTGGGAAGTTTCTCTTCAAGCTCCGCCTTATCTTTTGCTATCACGCATACTGTCTGTTCAGATATTTCCATTTCATTTATATCTCTGCCTAAAGATTTGCAGTGATTTTTAAGAACATTTAGCTTTCTTTCATATTCGGACGCATTAGAGGCAGGGCAGTTCCAGCCATCTGCAAGCTCTGCTACAGCTCGAAGCAGGTGTTTTTCTCCTGAACCTCCAATAGTAATTGGCGGATGTGGTTTTTGAATAGGCTTGGGATTGCAATATGTATCTCTAATCTGATAATGCTCTCCAATAAACGTTGCCTTTTCTTGAGTCCATAATGCTCTAATTATTTTTACCGCTTCTTTTAATTGTTCTATCCTGGTTATTGTATCTGGGAATGGATAGCCGTAAGCCTTATATTCAGGCTCAAACCAGCCTGCACCGATTGCAAATTCGAGCCTGCCGTTACTTATGTGATCAAGGGTCGCAGCCATCTTGGCAAGAAGGGGAGGGTGCCTAAAAGAATTGCAAAGAACGAGTGTTCCAATATTTACATTTGAAGTTATAGTTGAAAGGGCAGACATAAGAGTCCAAGCCTCAAAAACATCAAAGTCAATGGAGCCCATCCCTAGCATATGGTCATAGAACCATACTGAATGGTAACCCAACTCATCACAAAGCTCAGCCGTTTCTCTAATAGTTTTAAAATCAATCTTTTCCTGACGTAGAATAACTCCGAATTTGGCCTTTTTCATGACTTAACACCTGTTAAAAGTTTTATGAATTATGGAAATCACTTTAACAGAGGAATAGTGTTGAATCAACCGTAATTATATTATGAACTCATTCAGGAGTTTGACACTGGAGTATAGTTGTTATAAGTTAAAAAGCTACCTAATCTTCAGTGAAGGTACTACAAAAAAATGAAACAGGTGTTATTACAAAGTGCGCTCGGTTTAAAACTGGGCTATAGCACTATTAACAAAGTCCTTCCTATCATAATGCTGATTACGATTGCCATGCTTATTTGGGGCTGTGAACAGAAGGAACCAAAACAGAGCGAGCAAAAGCAGAATGAACAAAAGATAGTTGATCAGCAAGGTAGTGAAAATAAGAAGAGCGAAACTAAAGGAGGAAACCCAATGGTAATAATGTCTACGTCAATAGGAGATATTAAGATAGAACTATATCTGGATAAGGCGCCAGTGACTGTTAATAATTTTCTCGCCTATGTTAATGACAAGTTTTACGATGGTAGCATCTTTCATCGGGTCATTCCTGGGTTTATGATTCAGGGAGGTGGATTTACACCGGAAATGCAACAGAAGGCAACTAAACCACCCATAAAGAACGAGGCGAATAATGGTTTTAAGAATGATACAGGCACCATCGCCATGGCGCGCACAAGTGTGGTAGATAGTGCTACTTCTCAGTTTTTTATCAATCTTACGGATAACGACTTCTTAAATCGTGGAAATAGGGACTTTGGCTATGCTGTGTTTGGCAAAGTGGTTGAAGGAATGGATGTAGTAAACAAAATCGCAGGAGTCAAAACAGGCAATCAAGGGATGCACAGGGACGTTCCTTTAGAACCTGTAGTAGTAGAATCTATTCGTGTAATTGAACCAGTAGGGAAATAAAAGTGTTTTTTTAGTTTTTAGAGTTTAAATCTTTTCTATAAATCACCTTATCATTATATTTTGCATAAAAATCACTAATTTTAGAAACCTCGATAAACCCATTTTTCAGGTAAAAACTCCTTGCAGGTTCGTACTCTGGCCTTGAGGATGTCTCTACCATGACAGCTCTTGCACTCTTAGCTTTTAAATCATCCTCCATAAACGTCAGGAGATTTTTTGCAATTCCCTTTCCTTGAAACTCATCTGATATAACAACCCAGTAGATATCCCATACAGCGTCTGTTAGTGGGATCTTACCATAGCATACATAGCCGAGAACTGTGCCATTCTCATTAGTTGCAACCTTTATGATGTAATCGGGGTTACCAGAAAGGCAGGAATCTATTAACTCAAGTGCTACGTTAATTTCTTCAGAAGAAAATACCTTAACCTCGTTAAGAATACATTCAATCCTTTCCCTATCCTGTATTCCCAAGCTCCTTACTATTAGTGTCATAATATCTCGCTTT
The DNA here is from genome assembly GCA_001443445.1 of Candidatus Dadabacteria bacterium CSP1-2. Classification (GTDB taxonomy): domain Bacteria; phylum Desulfobacterota_D; class UBA1144; order Nemesobacterales; family CSP1-2; genus CSP1-2. The sequence goes on from LDXN01000063.1 coordinate 3,804, forward strand.
CTTCCGTTGAATCGCAAATTCCACAACCTGGCTAACAAATGCCTTGTAGCTAAGACCTGCTGCCTTTAGAGCCTTTGAAAAGCCTGATTCGGGTGATATATCAGGATTAGGGTTTACCTCAATGACATATACCCTTCCAAGGTTATCCATTCTCATATCCACCCTTGCGTAGTCTCTGCATCCTATTGTTCTAGAGGCTTTTAGGGCTATGTCTTTTATTCTTTTTTCCGTTTTCTTATTCAAACTAGCAGGACAAATTGTAATTGTATTCTTGTATTCATTACTTTCTTTATCCCACTTTGCCTTGTAAGTTACAACCTTAGGTTTTCCATTAGGCAGTTTGAATTCTACTTCACCCACTGCAAGGACAGTGTCACCTAAAATAGAAACATTAAACTCCCTACCATCAATGTACTCTTCTACAATTACAGGACTTGTAAACTCCTTAATCATCGCTCTAACTTTCTTTCTGAGAGATTTAAAATCCCAAACAACGCATGATGAATCGATCCCCAGACTCCCGTCTTCTAAATTAGGTTTTATGATGAGTGGGAAATTTAGACCATCGTTCGACTGAGCCTGCGTCGAGCTCAGGCGAGACGGCTCACGAACGTCTAAAGTGTCCTTTTCCGAGGCAAAAATCTTAAAAGATGGTGTGCGGATTCCAAATAAATTAAGCACTTTTTTTGTCTTATCCTTGTTAAGGCCTAGCCAGAGGGCTTTTGGATCGGAACCAGTAAAAGAGATTTCCTGTATCTCAAGCATGTGAGCCATAAGTATCTCTCCCCACGAATCATCCCACATCCTTTCACACAGGTTAAAAACTACATCCAAATTTTTTAAGGAGATAAGATTGAAGAAGTTTGAAAAGTCGTCAGTCACAGGAATTGGCTCTACCACATGGCCTAATTCCTCTAGGGCTTTGAAGACAGCCTCAACCTCTCTCAATACGTCCTCTTCGGCTCCCTTGTATACCCCCATCCCCGAAAAGTACGGGTCATTAAACACAAGCCCGACTTTTAGCCGTGAGCCGATTTCGCCTAAGGGCGTTATCGAGGATCGAAAGGATAAGTTTGGCATAGGGTATCCCCTCCTTTTCAATCATTATTGGTAGGTCACCAGTTTCGGGATTAAGCCCTGGAAGGGGATTTGCTTCGAGAAAGTATGGTTTTCCATCTCTCCCCATCCTAAAATCTAACCTCGCAACATCTCTACAGCTAAGGGCTTCATAGGCTGCGAGTGCAGAGCGTGAAAGTTCGCTGAGTGCTTGCTCAGAAAGCGGAGGAGGCGAAAAGTACTCTACCTCTTCTCTCCAGTTTCTCTTTACCTCTAGCGAGTAGATGAAATCCCTTGGATCTCCAATTCTAGGTTTGATCATCATCATTCCAATTACATATGGATTCTCGTTCCCAATAACACCTACTGTTACCTCTTCCCCTTCAATAAACTCCTCCACCAGTGTAGGTTCGCCATACGAATTAATAAGCCATTCGAGTTTCCTTTTTAGTTCTTTAAAATTTTGCACCTTGGAATCTCTCCTAATTCCTATACTAGACCCCTCCCACAAAGGCTTTACGATTAATGGGAAGTTAAGCTCTTGAACATGATTTATAGACTTTGCATCCTTAATAACAGAAAATCTGGGCGTCAACACTCCTGCGCTCATCACTACCCTCTTAGCCATTCCTTTATCTAGTGTAAGCGAAAGCGTAAGAGGGTCTGATCCAGTATATGGAGTTCCTAAGAGTTCTAGTACGGATGGAATATGAGCTTCTCTAGACCTTGCTCCCCAGCCTTCAGCGATGTTGAATACAATGTCAACATGTGTTTTAAGAATCGAGAATAAAAAATTCTTTCCACCGCCGAGCCTTACCGTTTCATGGCCCGCACTGTTGAGGACAGACTCAATAGCTTCTACTGTTTCAATTGAGTCGAGCTCTTCATAGATGTCTTCGGGCAGATTCGCGAGTGGCTTTTTCTTTAGGTCAAAGGCGATACCAATCCTCATACCGCGGTTCTCCTTCTTCGAACCCTTGGCAGCTCTCGCGGTATAAGAGAGGTTTCATCGGATTCAAAGAGTCCAGATACCCCTATAGGGTTCGCTTCCCTGAATTTGTTGCCATTGTGGTTACCATTTTTATGATGGTTTGCGTTTTTGTTTTTTCTATGATTGCCATCTGGATCGTATTTTACAATTATGCCCTCGTAGTTCCTTAGAACAACCGCATCATCTGAGGCGGAGAGAAGGTAGTTTGGCATAAGTGGTATTTTTCCTCCGCCACCAGGGGCGTCAACAACATAGGTTGGGATTGCAAGTCCTGAGATATGACCTCTTAGTCCCTCGATTATCTCTATCCCTTTCCAAACTGAGGTTCTAAAGTGCGCTGCGCCGTTTACTGGGTCGCAGTGGAAAAGGTAATAAGGTCTTACACGGATCTTAAGAAGACCCCTCAAGAGCCTCTTCATCGTTTCAAGGTCGTCGTTTACACCTTTAAGCAGGACTGCCTGATTATTTACAGGGCAACCGGCCTTAAGGAGTTTTAGAACTGCTTCTTCAGCATAAGGGGTGATTTCGTTGGGATGATTAAAATGTGTGTTTATCCAGATCGGACCATATTTCTCTAATACGGCAGTTAACTCGTCATTTATCCTCATCGGCAGAAACACGGGAACCCTTGACCCTATTCTTATTACATCAAGATGAGGAATAGCACGGAGGTTTTGGAGGACATATTCTAGCTTATGAAGGGGAGATGCAAGTGGATCTCCACCAGATATAATAACATCCCTTATCTCTTCATTCTCCCTAATATAAGCGATCATTCGATCGAGTTCTTCCGGTGTCCTTTGGTATTCGCCTTCAAGCCACTCTCTTTTCCTTGTGCAGTGGCGGCAATAAACGGGGCAAAAGCTTGCAATATACATAAGAACCCTATCAGGGTAACGGTGTGTCAGCCCCTCAACAGGAGAATCGTCTTCTTCATCTAGCGGGTCATCTTCACCAAGCTTAATTTCTATCTCCTCAGGCATAGGGACAGCCTGTTTTCTGATCGGGTCATCAGGATCATCAGGGTTTATGAGGGAAAAATAATAAGGGGGGATTGATACGTGATAAGTAGCAATAACTCGCTTTATTCTTTCTTTCTCGTCTTCTGTAAAGGGAAGTAGCTTTTCTAGTTGCTGGAAGGTTCTTATTCTATTTTTTAACTGCCATTTCCAATCTCTCCATTCCTCCTCGCTTATGTCACTCCATAAGTGTCGGGATGGAGGCTCCTCCGAATCGGAGAATTCGCTCATCGTTTTGTTCTTTCCTCCTAGATTTGGATTTTGTATTACTCATCATCTGACTCTAAGTGTGATGATAGAACAAAAAAAATTGTTGTCAAGAGATTTTCTTATTTAAGGAAAAATTTTTAGAAAAAAAATTTTCTGAGTAAACCCCAATATACACTTACTAGACAAAAAAACGCTCTTGGGTATTCTTCCATTTCATGGGAAAGGGTTCTTCTTATAAGGACGCTGGTGTTGATGTTCATGCTGGCAATCTTTTTGTTGAGCTTATAAAACCACTTGTGAAATCAACTTATAATAAGAGAGTGGTTGCAGGAATAGGTGGTTTCGCTGGTCTTTATTCAATACCACTTGAAAGATATAAGAGGCCGCTTCTTGTTGCATCTACAGATGGGGTAGGGACAAAACTAAAGATTGCATTTATGACTGGAAAACTCGACACAATCGGGATTGACCTCGTGGCAATGAATGTTAACGACATAGTTACTTGTGGTGCAGAGCCGATGTTTTTTCTTGATTATCTGGCCACATCAAGGTTGAAGCCTAAAGAGAGCGTGGAAGTAATAAAGGGGATAATTAAAGGCTGCAAAAAAGCTGGATGTGTCCTTCTTGGAGGCGAAACGGCAGAGATGCCGGGCTTCTATAACAAGGGAGAGTTTGATTTAGCAGGGTTTGTGGTGGGAATAATGGATAGAGATCGGATGATAGATGGATCCAAGGTTAAACCAGGTGATGTGGTAATTGGTATTTCATCGAGCGGGCTTCACTCAAACGGGTATTCTCTTGCAAGAGAGGTTCTTCTAGGGAAACTCAAACTGGATTTATCGGATATTCCTAGCCCTCTTAACCGTCCACTTGGGGAAGAGCTTTTAGAACCCACTCGCATTTATGTAAAGACGATTCTTTCTCTTCAAAAAGAGTTTCAAATAAAGGCTGCAGCGCACATAACAGGCGGGGGACTTTTAGAAAACATCCCTAGGGTAATTCCAAAAAACACTGCTGTTTATTTGGATTCATCTCTCTGGGAGATTCCTCCACTTATGAAGTTAATCGAGATTGCAGGTCGAATAGAAAGAGAAGAGATGTTTAGGACATTCAACTGTGGCATTGGTATGGTCCTAGTTGTTTCGGGTGGGGAAGCCGATAAGGTTTTGAAGAGACTAAAGAGACTAGGAGAGAAGGGTAAGGTTATTGGAGAAGTAAGAAAGAGAAAAAAGGGTGATCGGGGAATTTTAATTAAGTGAAGAATTGGCATTGTCACCGGCTCTTTGTCGTTTTGTTAGACAATTGAGCGGTAAACGACTAATGACTAAGTGGTAAAAATTGGAATATTGAGTGGTCATCTGATGTTCCAGCCATAGCTAATTTGATACCTGAAGGTAGCGTTCACATTTAGCTTTTCTAAACCCTCCCACTGTTTAGGAAAAGGGGGGAAGGGAGAGGCAACTCTGATTGCACGTATTGCCTCTTCATCAAGACGATTATATCCAGAAGGTTCGATCAATTTAACATCCTCGAGATACCCATCACTTTTTATTGTAAACACCAGGAAGAGCTCTCCTTGCTCTCCTCTTAACCTGGAGGATTCGGGGTAATTCCATACCTGCTCTATCTTCTGTTTAAGTTTTGCAAAGTATGAGAAATACTTAAACTCAATAGTATTTAAATCTACAGTATCCTCCTTTTGTTTTACATCTCTCGATCCTTGAAATTCCTTGGGGCCTTCCTCAAAAACCTGGCTAGAGGGTGCATTAAAAAGCTGCTCTTTGGTGATATTAGCAAGTTTGTCTTCTTCTGGTTTTTCTTTAGGAGGTGGAATTTCCTTTTCGATCTTCTTTGGAAGGGAAGCAACTTGAGGAGATTTTTTACTTGCTTCTTCCTTCCGTTTTTCTTCAACCCTTTTTGCAACCTTCTTAGACTGCTGTCTTGGCTGTGGGAGTGAACGCACGCTACCCTTTTTTGTAAACTCATCTTTTGTCTTCTCCACCGGAGTTTGGTGAGACCTCTCAGCATAGCGTTTTGTTTCTTTTGGAGGCTGCGTTTCTTTCTCTTTAGGAACTGGGAGGTCGGTTATCTCAATAAGTTTTGGTTTTTCTTTTTGTTTAGCCTGCTCGCTTAACGAAGATATAAATAAGGGTGATATTAGAAAAAATAAAAGCACATGGAAAAGAATAGATGCTATTAAAAAGGGTATGAAATTGCTTCTTTTCTTTTCTTTTTTTATCACCTTTTGAGAGTTATTCTCAATCAGATCCACGATCTTATAATAATACCATCATCATTAATTAATCTCCATCCATATTTTTAGAAGCAATATTTTTAAGCTTGGGAGTCATGATAGGATGAATGGTTGTTTGACATAATACCTGAATTCAAATACTATATACTTAAATTTGCCGCGGGGTGGAGCAGACTGGTAGCTCGTCGGGCTCATAACCCGAAGGTCGGTGGTTCAAATCCACCCCCCGCTACCAAATATTTCAAGGACTTAAGTAAATCTAATTTTTCTCCATTCCTAGCATGTCAGTGAATATGTCAGTAACTGAAGAAAAAACGGTGAGTTTTTCTACAGCATCTTTTAGGGAATCATCAGGGTGAGTATATCTCATAGTGGTCTTAAGGTCGGCATGTCCAAGGATTCTACTTACCGCTACAATATTGGCTCCGCTCCCTATCATACGAGTAGCGGCTGTATGTCTCAGGTTATGGAATCTAAGATGGTTAATCTTGGAACGTCTAAGAGCACCAATAAAAGCACGGTTTAAGGAATCCTGTCTCATATAAGGCTTGCCATCGGAACTTGGAAAAACATAATCACTCCCACCACTCTTTAGCCCTAGGAGTATTTTTCTTAAATTGGAGTTTATAGGAATTCTTCTCGTTTTTTTATTTCCTCCCTTTCTTGGATTTTTGTTCAGGTAGGGAAGGCTCTTTAATTTCATAACATTCCCTTTTCATTACTTCATGAATCCAGCCTCGGATTAGCTCACTAACTGAGAGATAGTTTCTTTCCGCATAATCTTTAACAAACTTATCCTCTTCAGGGTGAAGATATATGTGAATCAGGTTTGGTCTTAATCTTTTTGGATTCATGTATATATAATATATAATCATAACAAAGATTTGTCAAGACCTAACCTAAGACTTTATTTTTTGAAGCTTGCTTTTTCCATTAAAAGTGTGCTATAAATATCTCAAGGGGTTTAGGGAGTAGGATATATAGCTTAGATGGAGGTGATTAAGTAATGGCTAAAAAACAAGAGAAGGTAAGATGTGCAGCTAATAACAAAGCAGGCGAAAGATGTA
>LDXN01000064.1 GCA_001443445.1 Candidatus Dadabacteria bacterium CSP1-2
AGAACTGGAAAACCCGATTGGATAGGCAAATTTTTATTTGCCCTATTTATCACATTAGTTACCTCCTTTCTTTTAATAACCTGCTATAAGGCTCCGGTTACTGGTAGATCTCAACTCATTTTGATTTCGGAGGAGGAAGCAAGTCAGATGGGGACTGCAGCTTTTCAAGAGGTGCTAAGCAAGGAAAAGGTATCAAACAACGAAATCTATAACGAAGCCGTAAGAAGGGTAGGAGGAAAAATAGAGAGAGTTTCAGATACACCTAGGTATAACTGGGAATATAAAGTATTTAAAGATGATAAAACGGTTAATGCCTTCGCCCTTCCTGGGGGCAAGATAGGCGTTTATACAGGAATTATTCCAATCGCTAATAATGACGCAGGGCTAGCAACAGTGCTTGGTCATGAAGTCGCGCATGTCGCCGCCCATCATGGCGCAGAAAGAATCTCAGCCGGAATTCTTGCCCAGCTCGGAGCTGTTGCTTTTAACATTGCCCTTAGTAATAGAAACCCAGTTGTGGTAGATGCTATAATGCAAGCATATGGAGTTGGTGTAACAGTTGGAGGGATATTACCGTTTAGTCGCGCACAAGAATCGGAAGCCGATCGAATCGGCTTAATATACATGGCAAAGGCTGGTTACGACCCAAGGGAGGCGATTGAATTTTGGAACAGAATGGAAACTGAAACTAAAGATAAACCCCGGCCACCTGAGTTTCTCGCCACCCATCCTGGCTATGGTACAAGAGTAAGCAATCTAAAGAAGTGGCTCCCAGAAGCGATGAGGTATTATGAGAGTTCAGATAGGGCCACAAATTTATTAATCTCATCAGCTCATTAAACTTGCTCTCTTTCTAATGTGTGATGTTTTAAGATCTTTCCAGAAGCTATGTAGAAAGCCTCTTCTGCAATGTTGGTTGCAAGGTCGGCAACTCTTTCGAGGTCTCTACTTACAAGAATCAGAAAAAGTGCGCGATCAATTGTGCTTGGGTCTGCTATCATATATGTCAAAAGTTCTCTCATAATCTGGTTCTCAAGAAAGTCCACCTCATCGTCCTTTTTACAAACCTCAACTGCAAGCCCCGTATTTTTGTTTATAAATGCATCTAGGCTTTGTCTAAGCATCTCCATTGCTCTTTCTGCCATTCTGGGAATATCAATTAGTGGTTTGACAGAAGGTTTATCTGCAAGGTAAATCGCCCTCTCAGCAATATTTACTGCATGGTCTCCTATCCTTTCAAGGTCGTTATTTATCTTCATTATCATTGTAACGTTTCTTAAATCCTCAGCTTCCGGTTGATAGAGTGCGAGTATCTTTATAACTAAGTTATCTATTTCGATTTCCATCTTGTTTACTTTGTCATCACTTTTTATAACTTCCTCAGCTAGAATCATGTTTCTTTCCTTGAGCGCTTTAACGCCCTTAACAATCATCTCTTCAACTGAAGCGGCCATTTCAAGAAGTAGCCTTTTAAGATTAATAATTTCCTCTTCGAATTTTTTCATTTTAATTCCCCTCAGACTAAAATATTGTCAATATCTCCATAAACCTCTTTTAGTTAGTTTAAACTTCTCTTAAATAATTGCTCTCAGCCAACATTCTTAACAACTTTAGTGTCTTCTCCTTTATCAAATGTTCCTTTAACCCAATTTATAATGTCATTCCTTACCCGCCTAAAAATGGCAAGGATTTCTTCTTCTGTTCCCTTACACTCAGATGGATCTTCAAAATCCTGGTGTAGATATTTCTTGGCTCCTGGGAACACAGGGCATTCTTCTTTCGCATGATTGCATACCGTAACAACATAGTCAAATTTCTTATAAAGAAATTCATCAACCCTCTTAGAACTTTGAGATGATATGTCAATACCGATCTCTTTCATCACTCTAATAGCATAAGGGTTTACTCTTGTTGGCTTCGTTCCAGCGCTATAAGCCTCATAACGATCACCGTATAAAGCTCTGAGCAACGCCTCTCCAATTTGAGAACGAGAAGAATTATGGGTACAAACAAACAAAACTTTTTTCTTTCTTTGCTTAACCATTATCTCACTTTAATGCTCTATTACTTCCTCCACTATCACCTCAGCTCAAACCCACAAATCATAGCCTGGTACAGATCAACTTAATTAATGGGAAGAAACTAAGGCATCATCCTACATTTAAAAATAACGCTCAACCGAACTTTCCTGAGACATAATCCTCAGTCTGCTTTTTTGAGGGTGTAAGAAATATCTTTTCGGTAATATCGTACTCAATTAACCTTCCCAAATACATAAAAGCGGTATAGTCAGAAACACGTGAAGCCTGTTGCATGTTGTGAGTAACGGTAACTATTGTGTAATTCTGTTTAAGCTCTGTTATTAGGTCCTCGATTTTTCCTGTAGCAATAGGGTCAAGAGCAGAACATGGCTCATCCATAAGAAGCACCTCAGGCTCAACAGCAATTGCTCTTGCAATACAAAGCCTCTGCTGTTGTCCTCCTGAAAGCCCGATTGCGCTTTCATTTAGTCTTTCCTTTACCTCATCCCAAAGCGCAGCACTTCTAAGACTCTTTTCCACCATTTCATCCAAAAGAGAACGGCTTTTAATACCACCAATTCTAGGACCATACGCCACATTATCGTAAATTGATTTCGGAAAAGGATTGGATTTTTGAAATACCATACCGACCCTCTTTCTTAGTTCTGTAACATCAATCTTTGGGTCAAAGATATCCATACCGCTTATTTTTATTGAACCCTCTATAGTTACCCCGTCAATAAGCTCGTTTAGACGATTCAAGCAGCGAATAAGTGTGGACTTTCCACATCCTGAGGGCCCAATAAAAGCGGTAGCCTTATACTTTGGGATTTCCATGTTTATATCAATTAAAGCGGGTGTGCCACTATACTTTAGAGTGAGATTTTCAATCTTGACTATCGGGTTTGGAATATCTACTTGTTGACCCACTCTTTTCTCTTCGAATTCTTCAGTCTTTATAATAGTATCATATCCTTGATCGTCTCTTATCTTAATCTTTCCTAAGGGTAATCTCAAAGTGAGCTCCTTGTGCCGATTTTAGATTATAGAGACGACCCGGCGGGTCGTCTCTACATTATTCCAAATTCCTAATTCCCAATTTAAAATACTGACGAAGCGTATCTTTTCCTAAGACGGTTCCTAATAACTATTGCAGTAAAATTTAAAACCACAACTATAAAAATCAGGAGTAATGTTGTCGCATAAACCATAGGCTTAGCTGCCTCAACATTTGGAGATTGAAACCCAACATCATAGATGTGGAAGCCAAGGTGCATGAATTTTCTTTCAAGGTGTATAAAAGGAAAGTCGCCGTCAATCGGAAGCTCAGGAGCGAGTTTTACAACCCCTGTAATCATAAGGGGTGCAACCTCTCCAGGCAACAATTACAACAGGCACAGTTAGAAGGGCAAGTGTAAGCGAAGCCCAGATGATCCCTCCTGTGCCGTAAGTCGGTGTTGGTAGGGACTCAGGATAAAAAAGGCTGTCAATAGTTCCCCCAATTGCGTATATAAAAAAACCGAGTCCAAAAACGCCGAATACTATTGAGGGGACCCCTGCCAGGTTATTAACGCAGATTCTTACGATTCTTAAGAGAAGCCCTTGCTTTGCATACTCTCTTAAATATAAAGCAGCAAGAACCCCAAAGGGTAAAACAACAACGCTCATTATTACTACCATCATGACTGTGCCGAAAATGGCGGGGAAGATACCTCCTTCCGTGTTTGATTCTCTGGGCTCACCAGAAACAAACTCCCAAACCTTTGAAATGTAAAGAAGCGCTTTATCAAGCAAGCTCATATCATTTGGCCTATAAGCTCGAACAATTGCACCTATAGACATTTCCTTTTCTCTTCCGTCTATAGTTGAAACGATTATCTTATCTTCAGTGAGCTTCTCGTATAGACCGGCGAGTTCGGATTCCTTGTTTCGATATAGCTTTTTTTGAACTTCAATCTGATCTTCAAGGCTTTTAATATTAGCTTGCATAGAAGTTTGATCCCCGCCTTGAAGTTCTAGTTTTCGTATATCTAACCTAAGTTTCTCGATTTTATAGTTAAAGTCCCCTATATCCTTTTTCTCAATCCTTTTTATCGTTTTGTAAATATCTTGTGTTTGAGGGAGGAGGTCTTTAAGAGCAATCCAGGACTCTTCATTCCCCTGAGCAACTACAACTTCTCCTTCACGAATCTCATTAATAAACCCATACATATTTCCCCATTCACGCCTTTCAAGAAGAACTGCGCTACGTGGATAATCTATTTTTGCAATCTCGTCCTCGTTAACCCATCTAAAATCCAAACCATATATATCCCGGTTTCCAACCTGAAGCTGAATTCTATAGCGCTCAGGAGTTCCAGGAGGTGCGCCAGGTTGTGGGATTTTTTCACGAGCCGTTATTGGCCCAAGGAGTTTAGTTTCGTCCTTGAGTCTTACTTCGGCAATATCAGAGGGCCAGAAGAAACCCAACCCCTTTGCCATAATTAGAAAAAGGAGCCCTCCTATCATTAGTAGGCTAAATGTGAGTGCCCCACCTGTAATCCATATAAAAGGGTCACCACTTTTCCAAAAGTTTTTCATGCCAAATCTCAATAAATTAATACTTTTGCCACAGAGTTCACTGAGAACACATAAAGAAAATTTGTTTTAATAATAAAAATCCTCCGTGTCCTCCGTGGCTAATAAACTATTTACTGTCTTATAACTGTTGGTATTTTTTCCTGAGTCTCATCCTTACTATCTCCGCCGCAGTATTTACTAGGAAAGTCACTAGGAAAAGAAGGAGCGCGGCAAGGAATAAAACCCTATATAGAGTTCCGCCATGCGGTGCTTCAGGAATCTCAACTGCAATATTCGCTGACAATGCCCTAAACCCATTAAATATACTCCAGTCCATAATTGGCGTGTTCCCTGTTGCCATAAGAACAATCATCGTTTCACCAACAACACGGCCAAAACCGATCATTATGGCAGAAAAGATTCCTGCACTTGCTGTTGGAAGCACTACCTTGATTGCGGTTTGCCACTTAGTCGCACCGAGCGCTAAGGAACCTGAAATTAGGTGCTTCGGGACGTTAGATAGTGCATCCTCTGAAATAGTAAAAATAATAGGAATAACTGCAAACCCCATAGCAAATCCTACTATCAAGGCGTTTCTTTGATCATATTGAAGTCCCAGATTGTTAAAAAGTGATGCCTTGTAGTCTCCTCCGAAAAACAGGTTTTCAACCGGTAGATTTAACCAGAGACAAAATTGAATCCCAAGGATAAATACGGGTAAAAGTAGGAACAGTTCAGAACCTTCCTTGAACCTACCGCGGACTGACTTAGGCATAAGCCTCCAGAGAAATACAGAGGCTAATGTCATAATGGTAAGAACCGCCGGCATCAAAAAAACAGCTGGTAGTATCTTTTCAATAAGTGGCGCCATCCATAACCCTGCAAGAAAACCCAAAACAACTGTTGGAAGCGCAGCCATTATCTCAATAACAGGTTTAATTAAGTTTCTTAAAGAGGGGTGCATAAACTGAGAGACACAGATGGCGCCAAATATAGCTAATGGAATGGCGAAAAGGACTGCATAGAACGTCCCCTTAAAGGTTCCATAGGCAAGTGGAGTTAGGCTAAATTTAGATTCAAAATCATCAGTTCCCCCTGTTGATTGCCAAACGTACTCTGGCTTGCTGTACCCTTCGTACCATACCTTTCCAAAAAGGGCTTTCAAATTTATCTCAGGATGAGGATTATCAATCTCCCAATCGTATAGATTACCTCTTTCATCGATTGCAATTACTCCGTTTGCCTTTGGAGCAAAGGCAAGCACTTTAATAGGATAACCTTCCCCTTCTAACTCAAGGAGATTTCTCTCTGTGGTTGAGTGATGAAGAATAATCCCTCCTTTTGAATCAGCGCTCACAAGACCTCTATCCCTTGGGGAGGCGGCAACAGCAGTTACCAAACCATTATGTGAAGCAAGTGCATGGGCCTTCTTAAGCCTTCTACCTATAGGTGATGTTTTATCTTCAACCTGAAACCAAGTAGAAACGTTGCCAGACTCATCACCAAGTATAAGAGAGCGATCACCTATTAGAAATCCGAGGGCGGTTACTGCAGTATCAAGATTTCCAGTAGCATCAATTACCTCCACCAGATTTGGATTCCCTTTATCCCGTATGTCCCAGTGATAGAGCCTTCCTTCTTTTGTTCCCACATAAAGATTATCGAGAAAATTATCAAGGGCTACAGCCGTAACTATGCTACTCTGAAGCTCTGGAGTGAGATCGTACTTGAATCCTTCTTCTTTTTCTTCACCAAGTAAAGAGCGCGTGATCTGCTCAGAAAGAAAAATGAGTCTCCCATCTGAGGTGACCGCTGCAATGCCTTTTGTATTATCATCTGAAACTTTATAGGCAACATGCGTTAGAGGAAGAGCATCTACCTGAATCGGCTCCCCTTCGACTACCTCTGGTTCGATTATTCGTTCCTCATTGGGATTTGGGGTAGCTATCAAGAGGGAGGGTATTTGGGGAACCACATTATTGAAGCTCACTTTAAACCTAATTTCAACCGGTAATATATATCCATCATCCGTTCCTAAGGTATATTGCTGATTGTTTAAAGAGCCTAAAGCCGATATTATTTTCTTTCCTTTTATTTTATTGAGAGAGATTTCCTTAATCGTGTTTCCATCTTTGAGAGAAATAAAATCTACTACACCCGTCTTAGTTATAACGAATCCTACTTCCTGATACTCATCTATACCGAGTGCAAGAATAGGGAAATCAGAGATTGGGGTAGGATTATTAAGAGTTAGTGATACAAGTCCTAGAGACTTATTAAGATCAAATCTGCCAGAAAGCTCTGCCTTTGCGCCTTTCCAGAGCGGGTAAACTTCTAGAGAGATAAAGACAAGTATAGCAAGAATGCTAAGGATAATTGCAACACCACCAAATGTAATCACTGCACGTGCGACCTGATCTGCAAGCCGCCTGCGCTTAAGTGAAAAAGCTTTAAAGGCTGCTTGCTCATGATCCTTTAGCTTGGGTAGCGCTGTCATAATTATAAAACGACTTATACCAATTCGATTTTTCTATAGTGCACACGGAAGCCCGTCATTGCGAGGAACGGAGTAACGAAGCAATCCCACAAAGACTAGATCGCTTCGCTAGCGCTCGCGATGACAACTCTTTTTAAGTGCATTACTGTTCCATAAAAGCAGATTCGTTTGATTGAATCTTGTTAAGCTCTTCCGCAACTATGTTTGCAGGAAGAGGGTCATAACCATCTTTAATTACAACCCGCTGACCTTCTTTGCTAAGAATGAATTTTACAAACTCGCTAACAAGCGGGTCAAGAGGTTTGTTGGGAGCTTTGTTGATGTAAACGTAGAGGAATCTTCCAAGCGGGTATGAGCCATCAAGTACGTTTTGGTAATCCGCTGCTTTGCAAGGCTTGCCATCCCCTGAGGAAAGCGCAATAGGACGTACACCTGAGGTCTTATAACCAATACCGCTGTATCCTATTCCGAAACGGTCTTCCGTCACGCCCTGAACAACTGAAGCTGACCCCGGCTGTTCTTTGACCTGGTCCTTATAATCTCCTTTACAAAGTGCATGCTCTTTGAAGAACCCGTATGTTCCAGATGCAGAATTTCTACCGTATAAACTTATTGGACGATTAACCCAATCTCCTGTAAGACCAACCTGGCCCCATGTTGTGATATCCTCCGTTTCACCGCATTTTCTTGTTTTTGAGAAGATTGCATCTACTTGCTGCATACTGAGGCATTGTAGAGGATTATCTTTATTAACATAGACCGCAAGAGAGTCAAGAGATGTACGAACTTCCGTCGGTTTATATCCAAACTTCTTTTCGAATTGATCTATTTCGGCTCCTTTCATAGAACGGGACATAGGTCCTAACTGCGCTGTTCCCGCAATTAAGGCTGGTGGAGCTGTGCTTGAACCCTTGCCTTCTATCTGGCACTTTACATTTGGATAAAATTTATTAAATCCTTCACACCATAATGTCATAAGGTTATTCATTGTATCTGAACCGATGCTGTTTATGTTTCCAGATATACCGCTAACCTTCGTGTAAGATGGTATCTTAGGATCAACCTTTGTTGCCTCATCGGCAAATCCAATATGACTTCCAAATGTAAGAACAAAAACCAAAACGCTGACAATTAAGCAAGCGTCTCTTATATGTAACAATCTTTTAAATCTACTCATGACTATGATCCTCCTTGATGACTAATTTTCTTTTGTTTGTTATAAATTAAACCTTGAATTGTTAAGAAATTGTTAAGAGTACATTAACCTTATGTTAATATTTGAAAGCCGAATCAAAGTTTGACCTATCTGAAAAATACAAAGCATTTTACTGTAACGAGTTATGGATTGTTTTACCGATTGACTAGTGTGTATAAATCATACTGAGCGATAAAGCACACAACACGACCAGAACAAACCGTTCATCCTGTCGAAGGATGCAAAGTATTTATCCAGGTCGTAAATGGCGTCCTTCAGAAAGCCAATGACGAGTGGATTAATACCCGTTGAATATCTGGGGCGACTGAGGAACTTTCATGAGTTTATCAAGGGCTCAAGTGGATACGACGACTACTCAACTGGATTTGGTATTAGATACCAAAAAGTGATATATGCAAGACAAACTGTTATATCTTTTCGAATAAACCTTTCACACTGGAAATGTAATTATAAATCTGCTTCCTTTTCCTACTTCACTTTCAACTTTAATTTCTCCACCGTGCATTATTACAACGTGCTTTACAATGCTAAGCCCGAGACCTGTACCACCGAGCTTCCTCGAACGTGTTTTATCAGCCCTGTAAAATCGCTCAAAAATTCTAGGCAGGTGATCTTTGGGAATTCCAATTCCTGTATCAAAAACCTCGATTCCAAAGTGTGAATTAGTCTGATTAACCTGAACTCCTATAGTGCCTCCTTCTGGCGTATACTTTACAGCATTATCTATTAGGTTTATAAACATTTGTTCTAAAAGAAATCTGTCTCCCCTGTATTTGGGCAGATCCTCTTTTATGCTAAGAGAAACATTTATGCCCTTTTCTTCAACCCTGCTTTTTAGCGCCTCAAGAGACGAGTAAACAACTTCTTTAAAATCAACATTTTCAAAGGCAGCCTTTGGTTCTTCTCCCCACGGAGCGCTCTTTCTCTCAATCTCAGACAGCAAAAGAAGGTCAGAAACAATATTGATTAATCTATCGGTATGCCTTTTTATTATGCTAAGAAAATGATTTCTCTCTTCTGGATTTTCATAAGCTCCTTCCTCTAGTGTTTCAACATAGCCCTTAATGGCTGTAAGCGGTGTTCTGAGCTCGTGAGACACATTTGCAACAATATCAGCTTTTATCCTCTCTAGTCTTTTGAACTCAGTAATATCAAATATCACAAATATTGCTTCTTTTACCTCCGAATTTAATGGAATTGCGCTTGTTAGAAAATATCTCTCTGTTGGGTAAAAGACTGAAATCTCTCTCTTCTCAGCAACCTGTTTTTTAATAACTTTTTCTACTAAATCCATTATTTCCCTAATTCTTAAAATCTCCCAGTATGGTTTTCCAATCGAATCATCCTTTATTCCAAGCATGTCTTTTAAGGCACTATTTATAAGAGTAATTGTGCCATCACCTCTTACAACCATTACCCCTTCACTCATCGTGCTGAGAACTGTCTCAAGCTGAGTTTTCTCAAGAGAAACTTGTTTAAATAGATCGTCTAATTTTTTAGCCATTGTGCTTAAGGCCAAGTTAAGCTTTCCGATTTCTCCTTTTTTATCCGAAATAGGGATACTTACATTAAAATTCCCTTTTGCAATCTCTTCAGAGAGCTTAATAGTTTTATCAAGTGATTTTGTAAGTGCTCTTGATGAAGCGAAGGAAAGAGAAATCGCAATGAAAATTAAAATCAAGGCAAGATAAATTACCTTTGATTTTAATGGTGAAAATAGCTTCTCCAGGAAGCTAAGTGGAAGTGCTGTGCGGACTATAGCCTCAACTTCACCTGTTTGATTTTCTACAGGGAGTGCCACATAAAACATATCCTTCTTAACGGTTGTGCTATAGCGTATGCTTTTTCCAGTTCCTTTAGAAACTGCGTCTATTACTTCTGGTCTCTTTGCATGGTTTTCCATCCTAGCAGGATCCTCTTCAGAATCACCGATCACAACTCCATCCTTATCTAATACTGTAATCCTTATCTCTATTTTTTTGCCAACTTCTGAAATAAGGGATTTTATCTCTTCCTTTTTGCCTTGTGTAATCGGAGTTTTAAGAACCTCACGAAGCAAGTTCGCTTCGGTTAATAACCTTTCTTCCGTTAG
>LDXN01000065.1 GCA_001443445.1 Candidatus Dadabacteria bacterium CSP1-2
TGGTTCGATTAAACTCACCACAGGCTCCTCCGTCGAAGGCCTGCCGCTCCTACCCGAGGGGGCCTCCCAAGCTGTCATACCCGAATGCCTTTACCGGGTATCCATGTTTTCTTTTATGGATTCCCAATAAAGACGTTTGGGAATGACATCACGCCTGTCCCGTCCGGCGGGATTAGAAAATCCCGCCTTCGGCATATGTTAAAACTTTACCGCCCCCAAAATTGCAAATTATCAAATTACAATTGTAGGGGCAACCCTTGCGGTTGCCCTGGAAGTGAGATTGAGAATAGAAATAGATTAAGCTAAGCTTAAAGCTATATTATGAAAGAAATAAAGATGACCTTTATTGAACACCTTGAGGAATTAAGAAAGCGAATACTTTGGTCGCTTGCAGCTATTCTTATTTGCTTTATTGTCGCATATAACTTTTCTAAAAAGATATTTGATTTCCTTATGAAGCCCATTATCGAGAACCTTCCTCAGGGAAGCACACTTATTTTTACAAGGCCTGCCGAGGGATTCACAACCTACCTAAGGGTTGGTTTTTTTGCCGCTTTAGTTGTAGCCCTCCCATTTATTCTATATCAAACTTGGAGGTTTGTAGCGCCTGCACTCTATAAACATGAGAAACAGATAGCTATTCCCTTTATTGTCTTTGGAACGATTTTCTTTGGCTTAGGGGCGGGATTTTGCTATTTCATTGCTGCTCCCCCGGCATTTAAGTTCCTTCTTTCAGAGTATACATCCGAATATGTAAAAGCCTTCCCTACAATAGGCGAAGCCCTTTCCTTCTTCATGGCGCTTATATTTGGCTTCGGTCTCGTATTTGAGTTTCCGCTTATAGTGTTTGTTCTTGCTAAGCTAGGGATAGTAAATTCCAATATGCTAAAGAGAAAAAGAAGATACGCAATAGTTATCTGTGCCATAGCAGCAGCGATTATTACACCAACAACAGATGCTTTTTCAATGGTACTAATGCTCGTCCCACTCATTGTTTTCTATGAGCTTGGAGTCATTGTAGCAGCGATATTTGGGAAAAAGAAAGAAGAAGTCACCACCTTGGAAGAGAAGTCAACAACTGTTTAACTTGAGAATTCCCTACAGCTTGCTATCGGATTTGCACTGTCATGTGATCACATTCACGGAGCCTGTGCTGAGGAAACCGAAGTTAAATATAGCGCCCGTTCCCCGAACGGGCTTAGGACTGATCGGGGATCAGTCCCTACAGGGGAATCAGTCCCTACATTTTTAATTTATGGCGAACTAAAGTTCGCCGCTACATATTTGATAAACAAGGGGAGCGCTTTGCTCCTCGCAATGACCGAAGGGGTTGTCTTCTTAAACGCTGATGCCATGCATCATGCAGCAGGGTTTTTCTTTGAAATTGCAAAAATGCCTTCTAGAAATTCCTTAATTTCTTGACCTTTGTATTTTTTCGTGTTAATTTTTGAACGTTAAATGGAGAAATGAAAAGAACCTATCAACCCCATGCAAAAAGAAGATTGAGGGTGCACGGTTTTCGTGAACGGATGAGTACAAAAGGCGGAAGGCGTACTCTAAAGAGGCGTATAGCTAAGGGGAGACATAGTCTTACGGTTCAGCGTTGGACAAAATGACGTTTCCTTTGAAGTCAAATTTCCCTACCCATTTTAGAATCCGGAAAAGCTCTGAGTTCAAAGAGGTTTTCGAGAAGGGCAATAAGCTTAATGGAGAGCGTTATACCCTAGTTTACAGCGAAAATACGCTAGGTTTTCCAAGACTCGGACTTGTAGTGGGAAAATGGTGTGGAAACGTTATCGTTCGGAATCGGATTAAGAGGATACTTAGAGAGGTATTCAGGCGCAATAAATCTATCTTTGATTCTCTAGATATCTTAATAATCGCAAAGAGAAAAAGCGAGACGCTAAACTACAATCAAGCGGAAGAGGAAATTAAGCGAATCTTGAATTTAAGGCTGATATGAAACTGTACTTATCGTTCTTTTTTGTGATAATAATAAGATTCTATAAGTATTTCATCTCCCCTATTCTTCCACCCTCTTGTAGGTTCTATCCCAGTTGCTCAGAATACGCACTTGAGGCCTTTCGCCAACATGGTTTTCTTAGGGGTTTCTTGTTTACTCTAAGAAGAATCGTGAAGTGCCATCCTCTGAGCGCTGGAGGATATGACCCAATTCACAATTAAATAATTACAGAATTATGGACCGCACAAAGCTTAACTATATACTATTTTTCGTAATGTCTCTTATTATAATTATTCTCTATACGTCGTTCTTTGCACCTAAAACCCCAAAGAAGCCTCCAGAGCAAGGAAAAGCTATAGATCCTAGCCCTCAACGACAAACCTCAACTATTGAAGAGAAACAATCAAAGCAATCCACAAAATTGGAGCTCCCAATTCTTCCAGAGGGAAAACTGATAACAATTAAAACTCCTTTATATACCGGTATTATTGATACCGCAGGGGGAAGGATTGTTGAGTGGAGATTAGATAAGTTTAAAGAGTCAACTGATAATAACTCTCCTCCTGTCAACCTACTGAAGGGCTCGCCGCCTGCTTTCAACACATATTCTGAACTTAAGGATTTTCGAATTCCGAACCCGATTCCCTTCGAGTTTGATGGTGTAAACGAGGTAGATGTCACAGAGAAGCAAGAGATAACCCTTTACTGGAAAACAACGGATGGAATCGAGTTAAGAAAAATATATGAGATTGATCCTTCGAGCTATGTTGTTGGGCTTAGGTTTGAAGTTAAAAACACAACCGAAACCCATGTAGGTGAAACATTAACTGTTGAACAGTATGGCAAGGTAGGAAAGGAGGCAAAGAAGAACGACGACAGGAGCTTCATCACTATGGTTTATAATAAGGTAAAGCGTGTTGATAAACCACCGAAGGAAGACGATGTGTTTAAAGGGACAATCAACTGGCTTGGATTCTCAGATAAATACTTTATCTCTGCCTTTCTTCCCGATATTGGAGGAGAGACCGAAATTAATCTCGCAAATGTTGAGAAAGATCAGCTCGTTAGAGCCGCTTTCGATTACCCCTCAGATTCCATTCCACCAGGTAACATATCGGTTCACAAATCAAAGCTATATCTTGGACCCATGGAATACGAGGTCTTGAGATCAGTAGGCTATGACCTAGAGAAAGCAATTAAGTATGGATGGGTAGGTCCTCTTGCAAGACCGCTTCTTTGGCTTCTTAAAGAATTAGATAGGGTGTTTAAAAACTATGGGATCGCAATAATAGTGATAACAATAATAGTAAGGGCTGTTTTTCTTCCCCTTACTATAAAGAGCATGGGTTCTATAAAAGCGATGCAAGTAAAGATGCAGGAGATTAAACCGAAGATTGACGCTCTTAAAGAGAAATATAAAGACGATAAGGCAAGGCAGAATGCAGAACTTATGAAACTCTACACTAGTCAAGGAATAAACCCGCTTAGTAGCCTTGGGGGGTGCTTGCCACTTGTTATACAGTTTCCTGTTTTTATTGCTCTTTATGACGTTCTACTTTACTCGATAGACCTTAGGCACAGTTCTTTTCTATGGATAAAAGACCTTTCCTCACCAGAGAATCTATTTAATATTCCGGGGATTGGGATTCCGTTCAGAATTCTCCCACTCGCCATGGGGGCATCTTGGTATGCATCTCAAAAGCTGACACCCACTGCAGCCCCCGGAGTTGATAACATGCAAATGAAAATGATGGAGTTTATGCCTTTAATCTTTACGATTATGTTCTGGGGACTTCCCTCAGGGTTGATACTATACTGGACTGTAAGTAATATTCTATCAATAGTCCAGCAGCTCTATGTAAACCGTAGGTTTATCGTTTCTAAAGGAGGAACTAAAGATGCCGGTAGTGATAGAAAAAGAAGGAAAAACAGTGTCTGAAGCAATAATAAGTGGGTGTGAGGCATTGGGCGTATCAAGAGAAGAGGTTGATGTCGAGGTTCTCGACGAAGGTTCTAAAGGGGTATTGGGAATAGGAGGCAAAAGCGCAAGGGTAAAAATCACAGTAAAAAGAACCGAGGTTAGCGAAAAGGGGCTTAGGGCTAAAAAATCACTTGAGTCAATTCTTGGTTTCTTCGTCTCCACCTACTCTGTTCATCTAGGGGAAACCTCTGAAGTAATAAAACTCGATATCAAAAGCGGTGATGAAACGGGTCTTCTTATTGGTAGAAGGGGTGAGACACTAAAAGCGATGGAGTTTATAGTAGGCAAGATAGCAGGGCGGTTTTCTGAAAATGGCGGGGAGAAAAGAATCTCTATAGATGTAGAAGGCTATAAAAAGAGAAGAGAAGAAAATATAGCAAAGATGGTTAAAGAGGTTGCTAAAAAGGTTCGTTCTTCTGGTAGACCGATTACACTTGACTCCATGCCCGCCTCAGAAAGAAAGATCGCTTATATTGCACTTAAAAATGAAGATGGTATAAGAATTGAAACAAGGGGTGAGGGTGAAGAGAAAAGAATTACAATAAACCCATTAAAACGAGGTGGGGGAGGGAATCAAGGAGCCGCTCATAGATAGGCTTCAATTACAATGTTGACCTCAATAATAGAATGCTACATGGCAGTGTGTTCTAAAAGAGTTACAATGCGGGCAGCAATCCCCCGGTTTAACCGGGGGACAGGGCATCATCAAGTTTAAACTGCCTGGTCTTCACAATAAAACTTGGAGGTAATTCACATGAACTCAGATAAGCCGACAAAAACAGAAGATGAATATTTTGCCAGAGAAGATGCTGAAAAGATGAAGCGTCTTAAGGAAAAGATGAAGCAGGAAATCCTACAAGAAGAAAAGCACACTATAAAAGATTTATGCTATATGAAATGCCCGAAATGCGGCGGAGGCCTAAGCGAGGTTCTTTTTCGCGGAATAAAAATTGACAGATGCGCTGAATGCAATGGCGTTTGGCTTGATAAAGGTGAGTTAGAAAAGCTCGCAGGTCATGAAGAGAAAAGTACAATAAAAGAAATTATAGACCTCTTTAAACACCGCTAGGTGTTCCCTTACGAAGTGTTTTAAAAAATCTCTTAAGTAAATCTTCACACTCTTCCTTAAGTACACCCTCTTTCAGTCGAATCCTATGGTTTAATTTCCCATCAATCCCGATATTATATAGAGATAAAGCGGCACCCGCTTTTGGGTCAAGTGAGCCAAGAACGAGTCTTTTAATCCTTGAAAGGATTATAGCGCCCATGCACATTACACACGGTTCCAGAGTGACATAAAGGGTTTTTCCTGAAAGCCTCCAACTAAGATTTTTTTTCGCTGCATCTCTTATCGCTATAATTTCTGCGTGCGCCGTTGGATCTAAAGAGGTTTCGCGCAGATTATGCGCACGTGAAATAATTTCTCCTCTCTCTCCAACAACCAAAGCACCTATAGGTACTTCACCTATAAGCTCAGCCTTTTTAGCCTCTTCGATAGCTATGCGCATAAACCTTTCATCGTCAAGCTGCGTCATTGTCTGTCAATGTAATTCGGATTTCGGAATGCGGATTTCGAATTTAAATGAAACATCCTTTTATTCCGCAATCCCGGATTCAGCATTCCGCATTTAAATGTCCTATCCTGTGTTCTTCATCCCTGCAGCAATACCATTAATGCTGAGTTTCAGGTTTTCAATAAGCTTGGATTCCTCACCTTCTCGGAAGTCACCTTTACTTAGCCTTCTTAAAAGCCCAACTTGAATATAGCTTAAAGAATCAACATACGGGTCTCTAAGTTCGATTGATCTCTGGAGAAGTGGGTTATTATCAAGAACCCTTTCTTGCTCCATGATTTTAAGAATCATTTCTTCTGTTAATTTGTATTCGTTTCTTATCTGCTGAAATATCCGTTTCCCCAATTCCTTCGGCTTTACTAGAAAAGAGTATTCAAGCGCAATCCACATATCGGCCTTAGCTGTAGTCATCTGCACATTGTCTATAAGGGACTTGAAAAAACCCCAGTTCCTGTACATGTCCTTTAATACCTCGAGGTTCTTATCCGGATTTTTTCTGATAAATCCGTCGAGCGCCGACCCTACAGAATACCCACCAGGAATAAGATGCCTATTCTGAGTCCAGCTAAAAACCCATGGAATTGCCCTAAGGTCCTCAATACGCTCGCTCTGCTTTCTCTTTGCAGGACGTGAACCTATATGCATCTGCTCAATCATGGAAATAGGTGTTGCCTGTCTGAAATATGTGCAGAAATCAGGGTCCTCATATACAAGAGCCCGCCAGATTAGCCTTGCGCTCTCAGAAACCTCTTCCATCACCTCTTCCCACTCTGGTTTTATTTCCTGTTCCTTCAGGCTCGCAAGAATCACGGCAGAGGTTATAAGCTCAAAATTGTGCTCTGCGATTTCCGGGAGCGAGTAGTTACTGTAAATAACCTCTCCTTGCTCTGTGATTTTTATGAGCCCATCAACCGTTCCAGGAGGACTAGCTAAAATCGCTTGATTTGTTGGACCTCCGCCTCTACTTACAGTTCCTCCTCTTCCGTGAAATAGCTTTTGTTTTATCCCGAATTCATCTGCAACCCTTTTTAACGCCCTTTGAGCATTATAACTCTCCCAGCTTGCACAAAGTAGCCCTCCATCCTTGCTACTGTCTGAATAACCAATCATAATCTCAGCTATATTCCCTCTTGCCACAAGGTGTCTTGCATAAACGGGATTTAGATAAAGCTTTCTCATTATTTCTGGAGCACGCCTGAAATCATCAATGGTTTCAAATAAAGGCACTATGTTCAACCTGCTTATTATGTCATTATTATCTGCAAAATAGAGCCCCGTTTCTTTTGCGAGAAGAAGCACCTCAAGTATATCACTTGCGCTTTCGGTCATACTCACTATGTATGTATCAATCGCCTCTGGGCTTATCTCTTCTATGGAACGTTTTACCCATTTTAGGGTTTCTAGCACCTCGCTGGTTTCTTCTGATAGTGTAACCCACTGGGGAATAAGGGGACGAAGGCTGTCTATTTCCTTAGAAAGCCACTGAAATCGTTCATCTTCAGTCATATCTCTATAGTTAATCAGCTTGATACGCTCTGTGATCTCCGAAATAGCCGTGGAGTGAAGTGAGCTATGCTGCCTTATATCTAGCTTTGCAAGGTGAAAACCAAAAAGTTCTACTTGACGGATTAGTTTCTTTAATTCTGAATCGGCCAAGCGCTCTCCCCTGTTTTCGCGAAGGCTTTTGTCAATCAGGTTTAAATCAGTTAAGAGCTCTTCTTTACTTGAATAATGGTAACCATCAGTTACTTCCTTATCCTCATTTGCAGCAATCGTGTTAAGGAGTTTCTTGTGTACATACTCAAGCTTAATTCGGTAAAATTCTAAAGGATTTTTAATATCTATTTCCTCAGGAATTAATTTTCTATCTTCTTCGACAGATTCTATAAGTTCAGGGTTTACAGGGGCTATCTTTGCCGAGGAGCTAAGCTGACGTTTTATATGATTTATTTCTTCAATATATTTTTCCAATGCAATCCTTTTTTGCATACGAAGAACTTCGTAGGTCACCTTATGTGTTACATAGGGATTTCCATCCCTATCACCCCCTACCCAGGAGCCAAACCTAAGAAAATTTGGTATTTTTATTTTTTCTAATTCGTATTGTTTTTTTATTTGATTTTCTAGCTCCTCATGCACCTCTGTAAGAGCGTCAAAAATGGTCTCTTTAAAGTAATAATGAACGTTTCTTGCCTCATCAAGCAGAGAGATTTTATAAGGTGGAACCTCCTCTGTCTGCCAGAGACTAACGATTTCAGCACGAATTTCTTTTTCTATCTTTTCCCTTTCATCAGAACTAAGAACGGGATTTTCAAGTTCTTTCATGAGAATTGAGATAAGGCGGAATTTCTCAAGCACTATATGACGGTTGACTTCTGTTGGATGAGCGGTAAGAACAAGCTCTATAGACATCCTCTGAAGAAGCTCGATAAGTCTATCAAGAGTGATTCCCATTTCTTTAAGCTGGTTAAATACACTCTCTATTGATCCCTCTTTTGAGCCTGTAATATCTGAAATAAACTTATATTCACGTCTTCTTCTTATCTGATGATTGTCCTCAGCGATGTTTACCAACTTGAAATACATAGTGAATGCGCGAGTGACGTTATAGAGCTCCTCATGGCTGAGATTCCGGATTGCAGATACAAGCTCTTCCTTAAGGTCTCGGACATAGTCTCTTCTCATTTCTTTTGTAAGGAACCTCATCTTCTCTACTATATCGAATATTCTTCTTCCCTCCTGTTCGATAAGGGTTTCTCCAAGAAGATTCCCGAGAAAACGAACGTCACGACGTAATGGTTTTTCTTTATCAATAGTAGGTTCTATGGATTCCATTTTATTAATTTAACTCTTTTTATTAATTAAAGTAACACACTATCAAAGTTACACTAAAATTCTAAAATATAAGCCCATTCGTAAAAGTGTGGAAATCCCCTCTAGCTCCCCTTTGGAAAAGGGGAGAACAACACAATTTTCCCCCTTTCTTAAAGGGGGATTTAGGGGGATTTAATTAAAACACTTATTCTAAAATTTACAAACTTATATCATTAAAAAATAAATTCCAAAAACTCGTTGTCTTGATATTCTGTAGAGACGTCATTAATGGCGTCTCTACTTTAAAACATTTAGAACCTTTATCTTAAAATGGTATTACCTATTCTTACAACAAAATTCGATTGGATCTAAAGCGTAAAAATGATCTTTTTTGTACTTCCGATTTAATTACTTCCGTGCGCTAAACTTAAGCCCTGTCTTTGCTCTATCCCATGTCCTATCACTTATCTCCTTTAACTCCCCCATCTTCACCTTCTGTGTCGCTGTCACAGGAAATCCCTCACTGTATTCCTCTATAAATCTTGGTACCATCGCCACCATTACCAAGTCTGCCATCCACTTACTAAACTCCACCGGATCAAATGTCGCCCCAGGCTTAAGTGTGATATTTAACTTTATCTCATCATCCGATACATTTGGTAGCCTTATCCCTACCGCTATAGCCTCTTGTATCGCTGGATACCTCATCGCTACATCCTGCACTGCTATAGGATCCACGTTCTCCCCCGATACCCTTATTCTGCTAAATCTACCAACGAAGTAATACCTCCCGTCTATCCCCCTGGCAAACAGGTCATCAGAATTAAAAAATCCATCATCGTCAAACGCCTCTCTTGTCCTCCTAGGTTCCTTGAAATACTCGTTTAGTGTTGTATGTGGAATAAGTGGCCTAATGAAGAGTAATCCTTTGGCCTCCTCCGGTGGTGTGGGATTCTCATAAGGATCCCAAGAAGGACGAAGAACCTTATTTGTATATTGAGGATCACGTAGCTCAACATAGTATCCCTCCATAGGATAGCCTGAGGAGCCTGGGCGGTGGTCTTCCGGGTCTTTCCACAGAACCATACCCATCTCTGTTGATCCATATCCGTCTATCACTCTGGTATTAAACCTCTCCTGAAATTCCAGTAGATTCCTTGGAGCAGGTCCAGAAAGGACATTTCGCACCCTATGTTTTCTATCCCATTCACTTGGTGGTGCTGA
>LDXN01000066.1 GCA_001443445.1 Candidatus Dadabacteria bacterium CSP1-2
CGGATTCTATTAGCACTCTAACCACTGCATCTGTTCCCTTTCCGATTGAAATCACACGCACTCTATAATCCTTTAATTTAACTGGAAAGGAGGCTTATCAGATATATGAGAGAAATTCACTTCATTTAAGCTAGAACACAGGGCTTCCCAAATATCGGTATTGCTATTATTGCTAATAGAGTTGTATACAGAGATATCAATTACGGTATGAGTATAAGCTTGTTTTGTTTAAGCTCATAATTACAATACATCTAAATATCAAGCATTGAGAGTGGTTGGAATAGATAAGGATTTTGAGAGGAAAAGGGATGTGGAAATTTTGTCCCTCTAGGACATAGCCTAACAGGGAGTGCTAAATCCATTAGTTTCTCCATCTTAGAAATGGATGGTTGAAGAGAAAATATATGACTCTTCTATTGGAAATGGATATAATTAATAAGTGAATTAGATAAGTGAAATTCAGCGAACTGGTGAGATTATTAGAGAGTAATGGATTTAAAATTGTAAAAGAAAAAGGTTCTATTCGCTACTATGGAAAATCTGGATGGGACAGGTTGATTCGTGTAGATTACCATGGAGCGAAGGAAGCTCCCACAGGAACCTGTTATGCAATATTGAAGGCAGCAGGTATAAAGAAATCACTACGTTGAAGGAGGCAAGAAATGATTGAGTTGGAATACTCGTTAATAATTGAAGCGACAGAGGAGCCTGACTATTTTGGATTTTACTCTCCAGATTTAGAAGGTTTTACAGGTATAGGCCATTCTATCGAGGATTGTCTATATAAGGCAAGGTGGGGAATGCTAGAACATATAAATTTATTGAAAGAAAAAGGGTTGCCTATTCCTCTAAAGAATCCCAATCCAAAAATTATCATTCAAAATGAGCAACGGTTAGAAGCAGCCGTTTGACAGATTTGTCAGATGTAATAATTACTGTGACGGTCTATGTCTTTAACGAAATATTAGTGGAAAAGATTTGGTACTCATCCCCTAGCCTTCTCCACCCTCTTCGCTTCGTCCTTTAGCAACTTGTAATCAATGCTATCAACAAGAGCCTTCCAGCTTGCTTCTACGATGTTTTCTGAAACACCGACTGTGCCCCAGTCGTTTTCGCCGTCTCCTGATTCGATAAGAACCCTAACCACGGCATCTGTTCCCTTTCCCGTTGAAACAACACGGACTCTATAGTCTTTGAGTTTAACTTCCTTGAGCGCGGGGTAGAGTTTCCCAAGCGCCTTGCGAAGGTGCAAGGACCTTCCAAGTCATGTTATAATGACAGTGTAGAGGTGAATACCATGAGTTTTTTGATTGCAACCGAGCCGATCCCGCTGGAAATAGATGCTGATGGCGTCGTGCGAGTTGGTGGAACACGCGTGACGCTTGACACAATTGTAGCTGCCTTTGATGAAGGTGCAACTGCTGAGGAGATTGTTCAGCAGTATCCGTCCTTGCTTCTGGCCGATGTATATGCCGTGATTGGCTACTATCTACGGCGACGTCCAGAGGTCGAAGCGTATTTGCGCCAGCGACAACAGCAGGCCAGTGAGGTGCGTAGCCAAAATGAATCTCGGTTTGACCCGCGCGGCGTGCGCAACCGTCTGTTGGCTCGTCGTACCAAGTAGAAGATTGTAAGATATGCTGCGGCTAGCCGTTGATGAAAACTTCAATAATGACATTGTACGCGGCCTGTTGCGCCGGAAACCAGAACTGGATATAGTCCGTATTCAGGACATAGGTCTTTCTGGGGCAGATGACTCAACGGTGCTTAAATGGGCTGCGCGGGAAAATCGTGTGTTGCTTACTCACGATGTAACGACCATCACACGATATGCCTATGAGCGTGTTCAGGCAGGACAACAAATGCCCGGAGTATTTGAAGTCACCCGTGCTGTTTCTATCGGTCGTGCTATCGAAGATATATTGTTGTTGGTAGAATGCAGTTTTGATGGCGAATGGGAAGGCCAAATACGTTACCTGCCGTTATAAGACATTGATCAACAGTTAATTGAATAATCAGCTTTTTAGATTTAAGAGAAAAGCAAATAGTGATTGGCTAGGTTTTTTATTTCTCTACTTTGGTAGGCACTTACCCTCTAGCCTTCGCTGCCCTTTTCGCTTCGTCCTTTAGCAACTTGTAATCAATGCTATCAACAAGAGCCTTCCAGCTTGCTTCTACGATGTTTTCAGAAACACCGACTGTGCCCCAGTCGTTTTCGCCGTCTCCTGATTCGATAAGAACCCTAACCACGGCATCTGTTCCCTTTCCTGTTGAGACCACACGGACTCTATAGTCCTTAAGTTTAACTTCCTTGAGAGCAGGGTAGAATTTTTCAAGCGCTTTACGTAGTGCGTTGTCAAGGGCGTTCACCGGACCGTTTCCGCTTGCCGCTGTGTGCTCTAGTACTCCGTCTACTTCCACAATAACAGTAGCCTCAGAAATCGGCTCTTCATCGTCTCTATGTTTTTCAACAATTATTGTAGCGCCCTTGAGTTCAAAGTGCTTCCTATACTGTCCGAGTGTTTTTCTTATAAGGAGCTCAAATGAGGCATCGGCACCCTCAAATTCGTATCCTTGATTTTCGAGTTTCTTAAGTTCGTTAAGAATCTTTTGTACCTTTTTATCGCTAGGGTCAAGATCAATCCCAAGCTCTTTGGCTTTATAGATAATGTTACTTTTCCCTGAGAGGTCTGAGACAAGAACACGCCTTCTATTTCCTACAATCTCCGGGTTTATATGCTCGTAGGTTTCAGATTTTTTCATTACAGCACTTACATGCAATCCTCCCTTGTGGGCAAATGCGCTTTCTCCAATGAAAGGAAGCTTCTTGATTGGAGGAAGGTTTGTTAGCTCGTGGATGAAATGGGAAACCTCGTATAATTTTCTAAGTTCATCATCGTCAATGCAATTTATCCCTAGTTTTAGTTTGAGATTCGGTATGATTGAACATAGGTTGGCGTTTCCGCATCTCTCACCGTATCCATTCATAGTTCCCTGAACCTGACCTACTCCAAGCCTCACGGCATAAAGCGTATTCGCAACACCTACTTCCCCATCATTATGAGTATGAATCCCAAGAGGAGGATTTTGGAGCTTTGAAATCACCTCTCTTAATATAGATTCAATCTCCCAAGGAAGTGTCCCCCCGTTTGTATCGCAAAGAACGAGTGAATCCGCTCCAGCATCAAAGGCTGCCTTAAGTGCTTTTAGGGCGTATTCTGGATTTCTTTTGTACCCGTCGAAAAAGTGCTCAGCATCAAAGAAGACTTCATCTACCCTTTTTTTCAGATATGAAATCGAGTCGTGGATAATACCCAAATTCTCTTCGAGCGATATCTTTAGTGCCTCTTTTACATGGAAATCCCAGCTCTTTCCAACGATTGTTACAACAGGGGTTTCAGAATCAAGTAGAGATTGAATATTCCCATCTTCGTCGCATTTCTTATCAACCCTTCTTGTGCTTCCAAAGGCTGCAATCTTAGATTTATTTAACCTCAGTTTCTTTGCCTCTTTAAAAAACCCTTCATCCCTTTCATTAGAACCTGGCCACCCACCCTCTATGTAATGAATCCCGAGCTCGTCAAGCTTTGAAGCGATGCGGAGTTTGTCTTGAATCGAAAATGCAATGTTCTCGCCTTGAGTTCCATCCCTTAGCGTCACATCGTAGATCTTTACTACCTTTTCTATCATTTCTCTTCTCCCAAGCACAAATTCAGCCACAGAGAACACAGAGGTCACTGAGGATTTAATGTTAAAACAAAAAATTTTTTCTCTTCTCGATGTTCTCTGTGCCCTCCGTGGCTAAATACTTACTCTCCCAAATTAAAGGCATCGTGAAGTGTGCGTACCGCAAGCTCTGTGTATTTCTCATCAATCACACATGAAACCTTTATCTCAGAAGTGCTTATCATAATAATGTTTATTCCCTCACGGGCAAGGGCAGAAAACATCCGGGATGCAATACCCGAATGTGTTTTCATACCTACGCCAACAAGTGAAACCATAGCAATATGATTATTAGAGGTTACACCCTTTGCGCTTAGTTCCTTTGCCACCTCTTCGGTGATCCTTAGCGCCTTTTTAAAATCCGTTCTTGGAACCGTAAACGTCATATCCGTATAGCCTTCTGTGCTTACATTCTGCACGATCATATCAACAACGATTCCTTCATTGCCTATGGGGGTAAAAAGCTTTGCTGCAATCCCGGGTCGGTCTGGCACCTGCATAATCGTAATCTTCGCTTGATTCTTATCGTATGTCACTCCAGATATAACAATATCCTCCATCTCAGCCATAGCTTCCTCCTCTTCTACAACCCATGTCCCCTCCGTATCCGGTCTCCCAGTAGGGCGCACATGGATTGGAACACTAAATTTCTTTGCGAATTCAACCGCTCTTGCCTGAAGCACCTTTGAACCAAGACTCGCCATCTCAAGCATCTCATCGTACGAGATCTTTTTAAGTTTTCTAGCATTCCTGCATATCCCTGGATCAGTCGTGTAAACTCCATCTACGTCATCCTTATAGAGTTCACATGCATCGGCCTTCAGCACAGCCGCTAGAGAAACAGCCGTGAGATCAGATCCGCCACGACCAAGAGTAGTAACGTTTCCCTCTTCATCAACCCCCTGGAATCCAGCTACAACAACGATCTTTCCGTTTAAAAGCGCCTTTTTTATTTTTTCATCATCTATCTTCACTATTCTTGCTTTTGAGTAGGCATTGTCAGTAATAATCCTCACCTGATGCCCTTGAAAAGAGACTGCATCGTAGCCTAAGGATTTGATCATCATGGCAAGAAGCCCTGAGGATACCTGCTCACCGCTTGATGTAACTACATCTAGCTCCCTTTCATCAGGAGGATCAATGATCGAGCGAGAAAGCCTAATAAGACGGTCAGTTTCCCCAGCCATAGCAGAGGAAACTACCAACACATCGTCTCCTTTTTTCTTAGTTCTAATAATATGCTCAGCAACCTGTCTTATCTTGTCTAAATTGGCAAGACTAGTTCCACCATACTTCTGAACAATGAGAGCCACTTTTCCTCTCCTTCGACATTAATCTCACGTACATTTGAATTTGTATTCCTTTTCCCCGGAATTTTGATCTCTATCCATATCGCGCTTTCAGGAAAAACCCCCTCCACTCGATCAGCCCATTCAACAACCGTAACTCCATCGTCATAGAAATAATCCTCGTATCCAATTCCTTGAAGCTCAATCACGCCGGAAACTCTATAGAAGTCGAAATGATAAAGAGGAACTCTTCCTTCATAAGCGTTCATAATGACGAATGTCGGACTATTAGGTTCCCCATTTACATCTAGGCCTTTTGCAATACCTTTTACCAAAACCGTTTTTCCAGCCCCTAGCTCACCTTTAAGAGCAACAATAGCACCAGGTTTAAGCGACCTTCCAAGTACCTCTCCAACTTTAATTGTATCCGCTTCTTTTGATAAAAGAATGTAAAAACTATTCAATACCAATTTTCTGTTTAACACTGCATTGATAGCATTCATAACTTAAGTCCACCAGCAAGCCTGCGTTGAGCGCAGTCGAAACGACTGGTGGACTACCCGGTTTTTTGTTTTAATNCCCNCNNTCTATTGGGTAGCTCACGAGTCTTGCTCGTGACCACCTTACACCAAATATGCCTTGTTTCATAACAAAATCATAAAAATCTTTTTTACGACTAACTAATCCTATAGAAAAATTCTTCCTTCTTTCCATTTAGAATTTCTCTAAGAGTTTCTGGTAAAATTTCGGCAATGTCGCTTGCAATTATTCCGGCTTCTCCCTTTTTTCGTGCAATAATATCTCCGGCTAATCCATGAGCAAAAACCCCCAAAATGCACGCATCGGCAGGATCATATCCTTGCGCTAAAAAGCCACCTATAACACCAGTGAGCACATCCCCCATACCACCTGAAGCCATTCCAGGATTGCCTGTAGGATTTATAAATACTCTGCCATCTGGAGTCGAAATCACCGTTCTTGCACCCTTAAGTACAGTGTAGACATTATACATAGATGAAAAATCCCTAGCAACGCTGATACGGCTTTTCTGGATCTCGTCTCCTGTTTTTCCTATTAAACGAGACATCTCACCGGGATGGGGAGTGAGAACAAGAGGAGCCTTGAGTTTCTTTAAGATATTTAAGTTTTGCGCAAGGAGTGTAATGCCATCTGCATCAACAACCATTGGTAGAGATGAGCTTCTAAGAATCTCAAAGAAAAACTCTCCAGTTTCGGCTGCAGTAGAAATACCAGGCCCAATTGCAAGCGCTGTTTTTCTTGCTGAAATTATCCTTTTTGCCGCTTCGATGGATACTTTTCCCAGAGTAGTATTTTCAGTTTCAGGAAGAGGCTCAGTCATAGCCTCTGTTGTTTTTTCCTCCATGATCGGATTTAAACTTTTAGGGATACCAATTGTAACAAGCCCTGTCCCCACCCTTAGACCGCCAAGCGCTGCAAGTGTAGCAGCACCGGTTTTTCCTGGAGAACCAGCAAGTATAAAAAGATGGCCGTATGTTCCTTTATGCGTGTTTGGATGGCGTGGTTGTAAGATTTCTCTAACGTTATTGTATGCTATAAGCTCAAAGGGAATATCCTCTTCAAGGAACTTAGGAGTTGTGATATCCACCACATAGACCTTCCCTGCGTAGTTAATTCCCGGATATATGGCAAGTCCGATTTTTGGAAGAACAAATGTTACAGTAACATCGGCCTTTACTGAAACACCGAGTGGAAACCCTGTATCAGAATCAAGCCCTGAAGGTATATCTACCGCTATACGAGGAACAGCCTGAGAATTTATATAATCAATTACCTCCCTATAAAAACCATCAACCTCTCTATCAAGACCTGTTCCAAAAAGCGCATCTACAATGAGGTCCGCACCTTTATAACCTGCAAATCCATTATTAAGTCTTATTATTTCCCCTCCGATTTTACTGAGGGCTTGAAAATTAATAAGCGCATCTCCTTTGTATTTTTTAGGGTCTACCGTTAGATATGTGGTTACATCTAAGCCTTTATTCATAAGATGTCTTCCTACAACAAATCCATCTCCCCCGTTATTTCCGCCCCCAGCAAAGATTGCAACTCTTTTTACCTTTGGAAATTCGTCAAGGACGACCTCTGCCACAGCACGGCCTGCGTTTTCCATCAGAATAAGCCCTTGTATTCCATATTCCTCTATTGAAATCCTATCTATTTCCCTTACGATGTCTCGGGTTGCAAGTTTCATGTCTGAGGATTAACACCTATTAATTATTGAGAAATAAATATATACAATAAACTACCTTTTGATAAATCGCCTACTGTCCACGAGCTTTGCGAAGTGTGAAGCGTTTGGGCGAAGTGAAATGAGCCGCTACTCTTTCTCTCCCTTCACCTTTTGCTGACAGTAGGCATAAAGAGCATCGTAAACAATAAGTTCCCTTTCCAAAATCTCATGATCATCATTTAGGCCCAGATACTGAAAGCCCTCAGCGATGGCTTTCAATCCAGGAGCTTCTAGCAGGCCGTACAAGTCTTGTGCGACGTCTGCCCCATGTACGATCTTAGCCAATAGGTGAATGGCAGGATCCTTAATTCGGTATTTTGATACGATGGCCTCAAAACTGCATTTTCCTTCATGATGTCCCAATTCCACCCCAGGAACATCAAACGGAATAGCTCCTTCACGTTCGGCCACTTCCAGGACCAACTCTTTCGGGACAAACAGGAACTCTGCGTTTGGATCAACAAACTTCCTAATGAGCCAGGGACATGCTACCCGGTCCACCTTCACTCGCTCACGTGTAATCCACTTCATCTCTTGCTACTATTATTTCACCGCAATATCTTAACTAAGTTATGCTTAACAAACTCTGCTAAAAATCTTAAAAATAATGTTATAGCAACTCTCCAATTGTAAATATTGAGAAAAACTCATACCCTCTATCTTCGAGTGTTCTCCTGGCTCCTTCCTCTCTATCAACTATCACCAGGACTTTTCTCACAACTGCACCTGCACCCTCCACGGCATCAATTGCTTTTAGAATTGACCCACCAGTAGTTGCAACGTCTTCAACGATTGCTACTTTGTCTCCAGACCTTAAATTCCCCTCAATCAGTTTGCCAGTTCCGTGCTGTTTCTCCTCCTTTCTCACTAGAAAACCACGAAGTGTAGGGGCAGGTTTAAAACCTGCCCCTACCAGGGCAAGAATAGAGCCAACAATAGGGTCTGCCCCCATAGTAGGTCCGCCTACGGCTTGGATTTCAGAATCCCTGCTAATAACATCAAGAAAAATCTTTCCTGCAAGATAAACCCCTTCGGGATGAAGGGTCGTTAGCCTAGCATCTATGTAATAATTGCTTTCTTTTCCTGAGGAAAGCTTGAATTTACCAACAAGGATAGAATTTTCTTTGAGAAGAAGTTTTAGCCTGTCTCTCTCTTGACTCACAATGGAAAAATCTAACCCTAGTTATATTTTATTGTCAATTTTTTACTCATCCACATTTCCCGCTCCGATTTCAGTGCATCAACATCACCGGGTAGCCCCCGATTAAATCGGGGGGAGTCTTGCTCGTTGCCGATTACTCGCAATAAGGATAGACGGGACATTCCTGTCCCGCACTTGATTGTCATGGGAGAGAGTCTGGCGAAGGAGGAGTGAGGAATCTCAAATAGTGGATTGTAGGCACGAATTTATTCGTGCAATAAAATAGGAACAGCCGCATTAATTACCTCGCACAAGACCTGTCCTGACCCGTTCATGCTGAGCCTGTCGAAGCATGAGCCATGAGTCCTGAGCTTGCCTCCGATTTAATTTGGAAAGGAATGCACACCGTGACAAAGCAATACTAAAAAAAATATTACCTCGCTTTTCTAATTAAAATAAAGGTTGCGTATGAGGCCTCTTGAAGGTCTACAAATTTGACCTATAGCTAACCCACACGAATCATAAACTAATGTTTCATTTGCGGCTTTTCTCAATGGCAAATGGAAAGCTTAATATATTAGGCTCTGGCTCCGCCTCAAACTTATAGCCAATCTCAAGCGTGACATTCTTAATCTTAGACGGAATCCTTTGGAAGTAAATAAATCCCTGAAGCTTGGCATTAGGATTAATCAAGCCTGGAATGAGAGCCTGATTGAATACATCATCTAAGGGCACTTGGTAGTAAACCGGATAGTCCCACCAGGGGTAGAAAGGGTAATAATATGGATAGTAAGAAAAAAACCCGCTACCTATGAATACAGAACCGTAGAATGAGAAGAAGGGACTGAATACGTAAGTGCCTTGATAGGCAGCTTGAAGAATTTTGACAACCGTTTCAGAAGTAAGTGCATTATACTGAGTACGATTCTCGTCGAATAGCATCAGGTCATCATAACCGAGAGTCAGACTCATAGTGGTATCATTTTGTATCACCACATAAAGGGAAGTCACGTAGCGACCAAGATCACTTGGTGTCCCATGCCAAGCCG
>LDXN01000067.1 GCA_001443445.1 Candidatus Dadabacteria bacterium CSP1-2
ATTTACTATGATGATGGAAGCTCAGTAGAAAGCTGCAAAATTCTCGTAGAGAGACTTATTGTTAAGGACAAGGTTGATGTCCTCATAGGTCCATACTCAAGCGGACTCACTCTATCCGCAGCACCGATTGTAGATAAATATAAAAAAATTCTCTGGAATCACGGTGGTTCATCGGATGAGATTTTTGAGAAGGGATTTAGCTACATAGTGAGTATAATTACCCCCGCAAGTAGATACTTAACTGGCCTTATTGATACGGTAAAGGGTATTGATAAAGAAGCAAAAAAGATTGCTATCTTTCAAGCTAAAGACAGTGGATTCTCAGTCAGTGTTGCAAAAGGAGCCGGACGCTATGGGAGAGAAAAAGGGTTTCAAGTAACTAACTTCAAATATCAGTCTGGCACAAAGGACTTTTCATTCCTACTAAACAATATGAAGCAAAACAATCCAGATATTATACTTAGCGCAGGCCGTGCAGAAGATGACCTCATACTTGCTAGACAAATTTTAGAGCACAGAGTAAGTGCAAAAGCAATTGGACTTGTCATAGCAGGAATAAAACATTTTAAGGAACAGCTTGGAAAAGATGCCGAGGGCTTTTTAGGGCCAACTCAGTGGGAGCGGGGGATTAAAATAAAACCCGACTTTGGACCAACTCCGGAGGAATTTTTTAAGAGATTTAAGGACGCATATGGTAAAGAACCCGATTATCCTGCCGCTCAAGGATATAACATCGGACTGATTATCCAGTGGTGTATTGAAGAAGCAGGAACTTTCGACGATCTAAGTCTTCGAGAAACAGCGGGAAGAACCCAGTTTAGAACATTCTACGGAGATTTTAAGATAGATCCAGTTACAGGTAACCAGATAGGACACAAAATGTTAATTGTTCAGTGGCAGAGCGGGGAAAAATTCATTGTTTATCCTGAGGAAGTGGCAGAAAGACATCTAATTTATCCCAAACCCTAAATTCAAAATTTTTTGACATCAAACGTATGCCTGTTTATCATTTGCCCTATGAAAATTGGGAGAGTAGTAGATCATGAAAATTATAAAAACTGATTGTGTGGTGATTGGATGTGGTATTGCCGGTTCGATTTGTGCACTAGAGCTTGCAAACTCTGGGATTAATGTAGTTCTTATAACTAACTCCGATGAGCCCGATGAAACAACTACACGATATGCTCAAGGGGGCATCGTTTATCCACCCAGAGAAATCGAGGGCCGTGAGCGGTTTGTTGCAGACATATTGGAAGTTGGAGCTGGCTTGTGTTATGAACCAGCCGTTCGTTTCCTCACTGAAAAGGGAGCAGAAGTCGTTGATAAATTTTTGGTCGAATACCTACAAATCCCCTTTGACCGCGAAACTGGTGGAAAACTAGATTTCACGATAGAAGCAGGACACCCTGAAGTAGGACATCCTGAAATAGAACACCCATCCGAACTTATTATCCATGTAGAAGACAAAACCGGTTTATCCATCCAGGAGAAATTAATAGACGCCCTTTTAAAGCATCCAAATATAGACCTTCTTACCTGTATGACAGCGCTAGATCTTTTAAACCTTTCTTATCATACAAAGGAGCTTAATAACTTATATAAGAAACCTCAATGTATAGGCGCCTATATCTATGACCAGAAATCCAAAGAGGTATTTGCCATAGTAGCTCCCTATACCGTTCTTGCTACTGGAGGATTAGGACAGCTATATCAACACACTACCAATCCGGAAGGAAGCAGAGGAGACGGTATTGCAATGGCGTTTCGAATGGGTGCAAAGATAATAAATCTAGAATATATTCAGTTTCACCCAACGACTTTTTATCATAGAGACGCAAAGCGTTTTCTTATCACACAAGAGTTAAGAAGAGGTGGAGCAAGGCTTATAAATAGCAAAGGCGAAGAGTTTATGTCACGATATGATTATAGGAAGGAGCTTGCATCTCATGACATAGTCTCTCGTGCTATACACCAGGAGATGCTCTCTCTCGGAGACCCATATGTATTTCTGGATATTTCTCATAAACCAGATCAATGGATTCGGACAAGGTTTCCTTATACCTATTCGCAATGCTTAAGCTACGGAGTAGATATCACAAAAGAGCCAATTCCAGTGGTTCCTGCCGCACACTATAGCTGCGGTGGTGTGTGGGTAGATTTAAAAGGGGAAACAAGCATTCCGGGACTTTTTGCGGTCGGGGAAGTTGCCTGCTCCGGAGTTCATGGTGCCAACCGTTCAGCCGCCACTGCTTTACTAGAGGGTCTTCTCTGGGGAGAGAGCGCTGCAAAAGCAATCGGGACCGACTTAAAAGGGAGAAAATTTTCCTTCCCAGATATAAAAGAACGTGGATATGAGCAGGAAAAGGTTGACCCTGCCCTCATCTACCAAGATTGGCTTGTAATAAAGCAAACCATGTGGAACTACGTTGGGCTTGTAAGAAGTATGCATCGCTTAGAACGGGCAGAGAAAGTACTGTCAGGATTAGGCACTGAGATCGAAAACTTTTACAAATATTCAGTAATCTCAGATGAGCTTATTGGGCTTAGAAGTGCTATTCAAACAGCGAATCTTATTGTCCATGCTGCAAAAGACAATCGCCAGAGTAGAGGTTGTCACTTTATAGTTGATTGAAAAGAGATAGATAATCCCTAGCTAATCTAAACCGAAAGGGTTCTTCAGGACTAAATGTGAGGTTGCGAGATATTTCTTGATAAATGCAAGACTCTCATAATTGTGGCCGGAGCTTAATAAGACGTACGAAAATGATTATGTGNNTGAAAATAATGATTGGAACTAAAAACGTAGGGAGCAAACTTAGCGGCAGTCTCGTGAAATGTCACTACGGAGGCTATTACAAAATGTCAAATGGTAAGTTTATAGTAACAAATCTTATAATTAAATTTACAAAACGAGATTGAATACAGATGAATCTATATCAACCCTATCCCTCAACTTTTCATGTACGGCGATATTAATTCTATCTCCATACCGGGAAAGTTGACTCAACAGCCGATTCAAATGTTGGAGCTCCGCTTCATGGAACTCTTCTATATGTAAAGTTACGGACGAGGTTGTATGTTTCAGAACCTTTTCTATATGAGGTGCCACTCGTATAAAGAAATCACGATCTAGCCATCCTTTCATAGATATAGAAAGATTTGCAGCAGCGTTCTTAACCTGATTGAATGATACCTCCAACGCACCAAGGTTTAGATAACGCTGGAACGCTTTTTCGATCAACCCTAGATAGCTGTCGCTTAAGTGGTTTACATCCTCAAATTCCTGAATAAAATGACGTTCAATATAATCTCTCATTGACAACCCAACTATCCAATCTTGTATTACAAGCGGGATCTGTCTAGGCTTGGAAAATGGAATAGTTCGGATAAAATGGAAAATGCGCGAAAAACCGCCTGGCAATAATCCATGGATAATGAACCTGCTCAAAACCTTCAACTGCTCTCCTAATGGATATGAACCTCTATAAACCGGATTTGAGATATAACGTGTTTTATTTTTGATCCGAATTGCGATATTACGATTGTCTAACAAACGATAATAAAGTGCACGATATCCGCTAACCATCTCGTCGTACCCCATTTGCTTTGGTATAATATTAGTGCTGAGCTTTGTGTTATCCGAATTGTTAGCATCAGGGATAATCCTTCCATCCTTTTCCAATCGTTCATAAAGTGGTGTTTTAGGCGCTGCAGTTAAAAGACCGATCATAGCCGTTTGAATTCCCGACTTCGTAATGAAACGGTATTGTTTATCAAAGGTCTCAATCGTGTCATTATCAAAACCGACAATAAATCCGGCAAGAATTTCAATACCATAGGAATAAACCTTTTTAATTGAAGCAAGCATATCTTGACGGGTATTTTGGAATTTTAGTGTTTCTTTTAGGCTTTCTTCATCGGGGGATTCTATCCCGATAAAGACCCATCCAAAATTCGCTCCCCTGAAAAGCTCAAGAAGTTCTTCATCATAAGCAAGGTTTAAAGAGGCTTCAGTCCCAAAATGAAAGCGATAATTATGCTCTCTCTGGTATTCACTGAGAAATTTCAGTAGTTTTTTTGCAAGTGGTTTATTTCCAATCAAGTTGTCATCTACATAAAAGACGTTATTTATGTTAAGCCCTCTTAGCTCGTCTAACTCCCTGCCAACTTGTTCAAGGGACTTAGTACGAGGCTTACGCCCAAACATAACAATAATGTCGCAAAATTCACAACGGAAAGGACATCCTCTTGAAAACTGTAAACTCACTGCTTGATATTTATCCAACTTTAAAAGGTCAAAACGGGGAACTGGAGAATCAGTAAGAGCTACTTCACCATGTTCGTGATATAATCTTTTGGGTTCTCCCATTTCAAAATCTTTGCAAAACTCTTTCCATATATATTCTGCTTCGCCTGCAACAACAGTGTCTGCTAGGGATTCATACAGCTCAGGACATAATGAAGCGTAACTTCCACCTGCAACAACATAGTACCCTTTCCTTTTATAGAAAGTCAGTAATTCCTTTTGTCGCTTAAATTGAACCCCCATTCCACAAACCCCTATTATATCT
Source organism: Candidatus Dadabacteria bacterium CSP1-2 (assembly GCA_001443445.1). Taxonomy (GTDB): domain Bacteria; phylum Desulfobacterota_D; class UBA1144; order Nemesobacterales; family CSP1-2; genus CSP1-2. Next base: position 4,572 of record LDXN01000067.1, read on the forward strand.
GCCCTTGGATCAAGGGGTATAGACTCTATGTTTTCATCAATAATCTCAACCTCCCAGTTCTCCGGACACAAGGCAGCTAGGGTAGCTAATCCTAAAGGGGGATGTGTAGTTCTTTTATTTGGCAATATGTTATCAATTGCCCATTTAAAGCTCCAGAAACTTTCGGGAAATCTTGGATTTATTAGCAATAACCTCATGAGGTTCCTTCCCCTTACTTTTTGAATAAGTAAATCTTTTAGTTTTAAAGTGTATTGAATTCTATATTAAACCGATAGCAGAATCAATATAGTTTGTATAAATCCTTTATATACAGTCCAAACTACGTCGTAAGATACTAAAATCGTAGGATTATAGCCTACTTTCACAAGAAATGGATTGCTTATGGTAGATATATCCTGACTTCACTTTTACCGTCTTTCGTATCCTACTCAGTTTAAGAAGAAAATCGATGAACCTCGCTCTGAAGCATATAAAGATTGTAGTAAATTCCTCTTTTCATCAAAAGCTCGTAATGAGTTCCAACCTCAAAAACCTCTCCATTATGAATAACGATTATTTTATCTGCCTCTCTTATGCTGGAAAGCCTGTGGGCAACTATTATCGTGGTTCTTTTTCGATTATCATTTTTGAGTAACTCACGTACCTTTAATTCCATTTCAGCATCTACATGCGACGTGGCTTCGTCGAGAATTAGAAACCTTGCGTCCTTTGAGAACGCTGTTCCTAGAGAAACAAGCTGTTTTTCACCTGAGGAGATAGAACTTCCATCGGAGTTTATGAGCTCCTCAGTATCTGTAACTCTTGCGAATTCATCTCCGTTGGATGAATCATCCATTAAGCTTTTCCCAAAAAGAAAGTGATCCTGGAATACAGTAGAAACATTCGCTCTTAAAAAATCAGGGTCTAGTTCTCTTATGTCCACTCCGTCAAATAGTATCTTCCCTTTTTGAATCTCATAGAATTTGAGTATAAGATTAACAATCGTGGTTTTTCCTGAACCTGTAAGTCCTACCAGAGCAACAGTTTCACCAGGTTTTGCAGAAAAAGAGACATCCTTTAAAACCCAGTCGCCCCCGTCATAAGAAAACCAGACATTCTTGAATTCTAGCGCACCGTGTACCTTTTCTAGTCCCCTTCCCTGCTCCCTTTCCTCCGGTTTTATGTTTGAAAGCTCATACAGATTTTCAGAGGCAGCCACAGCAGACTGAAATATGTTATACCTTTCAGCAAGTTCAACTATTGGTCCAAAGAGCATTCTTATGTATGCAAGATAAGCAATAAGAGCACCAAGCGTGAGATCAAGATTGAGAATACTCAACCCCCCATACCAGAGTATAAGAGCCACAGCAGTGGTACTAATAAACTCAATGATGGGTCTAAACGTAGCAAATGCAAAAAGCTGATCCATATTTGCTTTATAGTTTTCTCGGTTAACATCCCTAAACCTTACGGAATTTTCACGCTCCCTATTATAGAGCCTTATGATCATAATCCCTTTTATGCTTTCCTGTACGAAGGCATTTAGTTTTGCGATTGATTTTCTAACGTCCCTATAAACTGACTTTAGCCTCTTTCTAAAAAGTAAGGCAATAACCCCAAGAACTATAGTGAGAATAAAGATGAAGAAAGTAAGATTTCTATTCATATTAAACATCACACATAGAACCCCAAAAATCACAAGAATATCTTTAAAGAACTGGACCAGTACCGAGGTGTACATCTCGTTTATTGCATTCACATCGTTTGTCACCCGTGTTGTTAATCTCCCAACAGGGTTTTTATCGAAGAACGGTTGTGGAAGAGTTAAAAGGTGAGAGAACACACCTACCCTAATTCTATGCATAATCCTTTGTCCTGAGTAATGTAAAAGATAGGTGTAAAAAGAACTAAAAAGGAAAATGGCAGAAAGCATTAAAAATAAATAAAGAGCTAGTCTATCAAGGTGATTAATCTCCTGATCTCGTAGGATCCTAATGTCTTCACTACTTAGTTTTTTAAGAGAAGAATAATTCGAAACAAAAAACCCACCAATGGATTTAAAAATATCGGGACGATTTTTAATTATACTGAGAACACTTTCCCTTCTATTTAATTCAATATCTTCAAGATTAATGACTAAATATCTTTCTTCTGAGACAATCCCAAGCTTTTCAAGCGTAATCCTGTCTTCTTTTGAAACCCTGGAAAGATCAATTAAGTAATTATCTTTATCGAGAGTGATTATTGCTGAGGGGTATTTTTCTTTGATCCGATTTTCAAACCTCTTGTCTTTATTTTCATCGTTCGACTGAGGCCTGTCCTGAGCAGAGTCGAAGGGCTCTCGAACGTCCAAAAACCTAGCTTCTCTCCAGGACGGGAATATGTACTTATCTACGGCTATCTTTGTAACATAAGGAACTATAAGCTCGAAGATAGCCGTAATAATCATGAAAATTAGAGAAAGCACCATAAACCTTTTATATGGGGATGCAAAATTAAGGAGCCACTTTAATAGCTTAATCTCGTAGCTAATTTTTAACCCCTTTTCCTCTCCTTGATCCATTGAGCTCAAAAGCAACTCTCCTAATTATTGTTATTTTCTAGTAAAAACTAATTTAAACCCTATAAGATTTAATACGCACATTTCTTCTTACCAGTACTTCTACAATAATTCAACTAAAATCCGTTCACACTTTGAGGCTTTAGTTCCCTGTATCTTAATATTTAACTGCATAGGCAAAGGACTTAAACGTCTATCATATTTACAAGCGTTAATATGCGGCTGAAGCCTTCAACTCTTCGCCAAGAATCTGCAACTTGTATAGCCTTGTGTAAATCCCATCCCGATTAATAAGATCATCGTGAGTTCCAAGCTCAATCATTTTACCTTTTTCCAAAACTGCTATCTTATCAAAACCACTAATTGAAGGGACCTTGCTTGACACAACGATGATGGTTTTTCCATTCATAAACTGTAGAAGATTCTTAAGCACTAAACCCTCTGTTCTTAAATCAAGTGAAGAAAGGACGTCGTCAAGTATCAAGACCTTCGGTTTTAATAGAATCGCCCTTGCAAGTGCAATTCTCTGCCTCTGTCCACCTGAGAGGCTTAGTCCTCTTTCTCCAACTCGTGCATCAAGACCTCCGGGAAAGCCTTCTATCTCGTTGTAGATTTCAGCAAGTTTAGCGGCTTCTATTATATCTTTATCAGAAACATTAGGATTCATAAAAGCGATGTTGTCTCTTATTGTTCCGCTAAAGATTACGGTTTCTTGAGGAAGGAAGATAAGTCCTTTTCTCAAGCTATCTTTTTTTATTTTCTGTAGATCAATCCCATCTATAAATATTTGACCCTCGGATGGCTCTAGGATTTTCATGAGAAGCTTAAGCAGAGTGCTCTTTCCAGAAGCTGTGCCTCCTGTAATCCCGAGAGACGTTCCTTCAGGGATAGCTAAAGTTATGCTATTTAGAGTAGGGGCACGGTGCACCGTGCCCCTACGAATAGGATAAGTAAAGCTGAGATCCCTGAACTCGATTTTCCCTTTTATCTCAATATCAACTGAATCTTGAGAATCAGCGATTTCGGGTCTTGTAAGCAGTATTTCATTTACACGCTTGATTGATGCGTTACCGCGTTTAATAATGTCAACAGCCCAACCCATGGCTACCATAGGCCATGTTAGCATTCCAAGATATATTGAAATAGCAGCGAAATCGCCCAAGGTTATACCAAGGGTTATCGTGCTCCTTCCTCCTACCCATAGAAATATTGCTGTTGCAATCCCTGCTATAAATGTAATAAGGGGTTGATAGACACCCCAGATTTTTATTAAGCCGAGGTTAACACCTAGATATTCGTTGCTTGTATTTTCAAAGTCTTCGACCTCTGATTTTTCCTTTACAAACGCCTTTACCACCTTCACCCCAGAAATTGACTCCCTTGCTTTCTCTGTTAGGTCAGAAAAAGAGGCCTGCACCTTTTCAAATCTATCCTCTATCATTTTTCCAAACTTGGCTACGATAATAACTAATATAGGGAAAGGAATAACAGCGTATAGTGTTAATGTCGGTGATACATAAGCCATGGCTCCAAGGATAAAAACAAGAAGTAAGATTCCATCGTACGCTACAACTACTCCAATTCCACAAGCCATCCTTATTGCCTCAATATCGTTTACAGTTAGAGCCATAAGGTTTCCAACCTTTCTCTCAGCATAAAAATCAAAAGAAAGGCTTTGAAGATGAGTAAAGAACTCATTCCTGAGCGTGAATTCAATTTTTCTTGAGGCGCCCAGTATGAAATATCTCCAAAAAAACCGAAAGATGGACATTACAACGGCTAATCCCAATATATAAAGGGCGTATCTTGTAAGAGCCTGAAGGCCTGCACCCTCAAGTGTAAGGGCATCAATAGCTCTCTCAATGATTAGTGGAATAGAAAGCTGAGAGAAATCCACTATAGAAAGCGCCAGTATTCCAGCAAGAATCGGGAATTTATATTGTAGGATTAAAGACCTAAGGGTTTTCTTTTTGTTCAAGGATTCAGCCCTAGTTTGAGGAAACTAAATCAAAAAGCGTACCTAAGCATTATGCATGATATTAATTATACCAATTTAAGAAAGAATTTAGTTGTAGATAGAATAAATGGTGCAAATTCTAGTTTTCTCCTTCCCCCCTCATGGGGGAATTTTTCCCCTCCTTTTATATAAG
>LDXN01000068.1 GCA_001443445.1 Candidatus Dadabacteria bacterium CSP1-2
CAACTCACTTAGATTTATCACCATACCCGTTTCAGGGTCAATATTCCCAGTTACCTTAATCTCGATATGGTAGTCGTGCCCATGTCCTTTGGGATTGTTACATTTTCCAAAGATTCGCCGGTTTTCCTCATCCGAATACCTTGTCGCATGAAGTCTGTGGGCAGCAGAAAAATGGTAAATCTTCGTCAACATGCATATCTCCTTTCTCATCATTCCCTCCGGTAATCCACATATAAATCGGGGCTTTCGTAAAGCCTGATTCTATAGAGTTTACAGCCTGTAGTTTCTCTAAGCTTTTTTTCTATCAAATCCCATAAAACTCGTGCTATATTTTCTGTTGTAGGGATTAAATCCTTAAAGTAGGGATTATCCTCATTTAAAAACTTGTGATCAAAATCCTTTAGAACTTCACTTATAATCGGTTTCAAATCATAAATGTTTATAATCATACCTGTATCAGGATCAACTGTTCCATCAACGGTAACCTCAAGGACATAATTATGCCCGTGACCGTATGGGCTTATGCACTTGCCAAATATAGCCTTATTTGCCTCTTCATTCCATTTGGGATTCCAATACCGATGAGATGCAGAAAATTCTACCCTTTTTGTTAGAAGGGTTTTATAACCCATATATTTCTCCTTTTTTTTCCCTTTAGCCTATGTAACGATCAAAAAATACTAACTTTAACTAGCAAATTCTCTTTTCTTTCCATTTTTTTCCAGAATAGAGACACTACTTTCCTATCCTAGATAATAGCTTATTATAATATCATAGGTAGATAAATGTGACCAATCCATATTGACTTTTCTTAGAATACAAACTCGGTCAGTAGAAGGGCCAATTTTTTTGGCACAATTTGAAGCACAAGCTATTATATAAATATCAAACTACCTTAAATGACGCCAGGACGATTAATGTCACATATGTTTAAATCTAGAAAAGTACCCCCCATTTTTATATATAAATTTTAATCTAATTTTTGTAAGGTTTCCTATTTCTTAAACTCTGCGGTACTATTTTATTCGATGAAAACTAGCTCTGAAGAGATTCTTGAAAAATTTCTAAGGTATCTAGAAAAAGAACGAAAAAGGGTTTGGATTTCAAATGGCATCGTAGAATTTGCCTTTGTCTCATTTGCCTCTTTAGGACTTGCTTCGCTATTAGCCCATATCTATTCAAATAATATTTATTTTTCAGTACTCAAGGTTTTCATCATCCTGGCTCTATGCTATGGGTTTGTGAAGTTTATCGTTTCTCCAATATTAAAAAGGGAAGAGAAAGCCAAGCTCGCTATAGAACTTGAGAAAATATCCCCTGGTCTCGGAGAGGATACTCTAAACGCATTACTCCTATTATCAGATTTAACCACGAATGATAAAGAACTAGGTGTATCAAAATTTCTCACAGAAGCCCACGTTAACGAAGTTACCTCCAAACTCGAATCAATAGATTTATCCCCTGCTATACCCAGTGAGAAAATAAAAACCTACTGGAGGCCCCTTGCCGCTATCCTTGCTTTATCCACAACTATGTTGATACTCGCACCAAAAGGGTTTCAGAGCTTATTATTCAGCGCTAATGTCCTACCACCCTCAGAGCCAAATCTCCTTGAGCTTGCAGATATCGAAGTCGAGCATACATACCCAGCTTATACAAAACTATCCTCCCAAGTCGTGAAGGGAAGTACAGGAGATGTAAAGGCTATAAAAGGAACTCATGTGACCTTTAAGGCAATCCCGATTAAAAAATTGGTTAAGGGAGAGCTTGTCATCGAAAATGGCCTTGTGACTTCTGTCAGTTCAGACGGAGAAAGAATCAATGGTGAGTTTACAATTCTTTCAAATGGAAGTTTTTTTATTCAAGACAAGAATGGGGAACAGAGATCAAGGATCTTTAAAATTACTGCTGAAAATGATAAAAATCCGAAAGTCTCTATTGACTCTCCAAGTGATAAGGTCATAGAGATTGAGGATGAAGAAAATCTAGATATTTTGTATAAGGCCGATGACGATTTCGGACTTAAGAAACTACTCTTAACATTTAAAACAAAGAGGGGCGAGTCAAGTAGGTCCATTGGGCAAATAAAAGAAGAACCAAAATCCCTAGAAGGCAAATTCACATGGGATTTTAGCGGGGTTGAATCAGAACCTGAAGAGATTATAGAGGCTATGATCCAGGCTTACGACAATGACACAGTCTCAGGACCTAAGGTCGGTGTTTCAAACGTAATAAAAGTAAAGCTAAATGATCCAAGGAAAAGGCACAAGAATATACTAGTATCGGTAGAGAATTTGCTTGATCAGTTCTTAGATACCCTTGCAGATGAGATTGAGAACCGCCCTTGGGATAATAAAAATATAAACAGAACAAAAGTCATTCAGGATGGAATATCTAGCAAGATCGAAAAGGTCATTGATACTTTAAACGAAATACTAGAAAGGATTAAAGATGACGACTTTTCGAATTATACATACTTCTTGGGGCTTTCAAATATGAAAATAGGAACAGAGGATTTACTCAATGAACGACATGATTTGCTCACATCATTGTCGTTAAGTGACATTTCCCGACTGACGGGCTTAATAACAAAAGAAATTAACGAATTCGAAGATAGCATCCTGTTTCTCGATTCCTTACTCAAGGGAGATAAACTAAGGGATTCGCTTCTTTACGGAAGGGAAACACTTAGTAAATATAAAGAGCTTTCAGAACTTCTTAAGAATCTTAAACAGAATGAGAATGAAGAAACCAGAAAAGAAGTAGAAAAAAAGATAGAAGAGATACGAGGTCTAATATCACAGTTGACTAAAACGCTTGGTTCAATCAATTTAGATATTCCCGATGGATATCTCAATCCCGATGCGTTTAATTCCTTGGATTTAGAAGGAAAACTAGATGAGATTATGAACCTTATTAAGGAGGGTCAGATAGATAAAGCCCTGGAGATGCTTGCTAGCTTAGGAGAAAACCTTCAAGAGATGGTAGCTTCTCTTGAAAGCGGGTTTCAGTCATATAGCTCTGCTTCACTTTCAAAAGAGATGACGGAGCTAAATAATATTATTTCAAATATAGAGGGCTTAGAAGAGGGTGAAAAATCGCTAAAAGAAAAAACAGAAAAACTTAAAAGCTCTCTTCTAAAAGACCCATCTAGTAAGGGAAACCTAAATAAATTTGTAGAGAGAGAAAAGAAGAAAATAGAAATGCTAAAAAATCTTCTCATGGAAACCCGCTCTAAGCTCTTCCCCAATTTTGAAAAGAACGAACTTGTAGAAGGCTCCATCTTAGTTGACAGAATCCTTTATGAAATCGATGAATTAAAGCACTGGCTTGAGTCATTTGAGTTTAACGAAGCCTTACTTCAGGCAAAGGACGTAGAGGAGCAAACGATTGGACTAAGAAACCTTAGTGATTTAAGATTAGGTAAAATCGCAAGCGCCTCACTTGAAGTTGAAAACTCAGCGGAGCTAGCTAGAGAAATCCGAGAGGATCTTGAGGAGCTTAGTAGACAAGGTGGGAAAAAAGAAATAATGCGTGACCTAGTGCAAAAACAAGATTCAATCAAGAAAGACACTTCGAAATTGATTGGCAAAATCTCTGGCTTATCCGAAGAGAAATTAATATTGCCCCCTAAGATCGGTGAAAAGCTTCTAGAGTCAAAAGGATTTATGCAAGGAGCTTCTAACAATCTCAAGGACATAGAGATATCTAAAGCGCTATCGAATCAAGATGAGGCAATAAAAGCCCTTAAACAAGCAAGAGAAGAAGCAAAGGGTCTTCTAGAAAAATACCAATTAAGTGCAAAAGGGATGGGAATTCCTGCTCCATTCCTCATGGGTCGGGAAGAATTTAAAGAGGGGATTCATGGGGTTGACACAAGCTACGTAGAGATACCGTCAGCTGAAGAGTTTAAAGAAGGTAGGGAATTTAAAGAAAGTCTTTTGAAATCCCTAAAAGAAGGATCACCTGAGGGTTTCAGTGAACTTAATAAGAATTATTATGAGAGGATAATAAAGTGAGAATTCTTGTTTTTTTAATGTTCATTTTTTCCATTTTGTGTCTGCATAATTTTGTGATAGCAGTAGACTCATCATCCTTGTTAGTTAAAAACGGTGAATCACATCTCGATAAATGGCAGGTAATAGAAGCTTCTCAACTTTCTGATAAAGCTTTAGAACTTGCCAAAAACAACTCAGACAAAGGCATCGCCTCTTACTTAAAATCAAGAGTCGAGTTTTATAAAGGTAACTACACCCTGGCAGCTAAATACGGAAAGGAAGCAAATACACTTCTTCCTAATGACAAAGAAATAAGTGAGTTTTTAGATTACATTTCAAAAGTCGCCAATACCGGGGAAAAGTTTAGTGAGGTTAGAACAACTCATTTCATAATAAGGTACTCGCACCAAAGGGATTCAATACTTCCTGTTTATGCAGAAAAGGCTCTTGAAAAGGCATACTATGAAATTGGGAAGGATTTAGGAACATATCCTGGTGAAACAGTAATTGTTGAGGTCTTTCCTGACCCAGATAGCTTTGCTATTGCTTCAACGTTATCTGAAAAGGAAATCGCAACTACAGGGGTTGTTGGTGTTTGTAAATTCAATCGCATAATGGTTATATCGCCAAGGCTTCTGCCTCAGGGTTATTTGTGGCTCGATGCTCTAGCGCATGAATACACCCATTATCTAATATTCCGCAAAACTGAGAATAAAGCTCCTGTATGGCTTCACGAGGGCATTGCAAAATTTCAAGAGAAGAGATGGAAAGAGAAAAAGGGAACATTTATTAATCCATTCTACGAAACTCTGATTGCAAGAGCACTCAAAGAAAACAGCCTTGTCCCAATAGAGAAGATGCATCCGTCCTTTGGAAAGTTAAGTAGCGCTTATGAGGCACAGCTTGCATTTGCCCAGGTTGGAACTATTGTAGATTTTCTTGTAAATAAATGGGGTGATAATTCACTACTCGATTTATTGGAATACCTAAGAATTAAAGATAATCATGAAGCTGCAATTAGAGATGTAACTGGGATGAATTTCGCTGAGTTCTATAATTCATGGAAAAAGGACTTAAGATCAAGAAATCTCAAAGAAAGAATTCCTAGGGTAAAAGTGAGCGAATTAAGATTTGAAAAAGATGGAGTAAAATCCAAAGAACAAAGTAACGACCTAAAAGATTTAGAAAGCATTCGGACTAGAGAATTTACAAGAATAGGCGATATGTTGAAATCTAGAGGAAGGTTAAAAGCCGCTATTTATGAATACGATCAGGCATCAAAAGTTGATCCAATTTCACCAATTATTGTAAATCGCCTGGCTTCAACTCACGGGGCGCTTGGAGAATATAGTAAAGCCGAAGAGTCTCTATCGAACTCAATCGAGTTCTACCCAGAGTTTGTAGATACATACATTAATCTTGGTAGAATTTATCTACAAAAAGGAAATTTCAAAAAAGCTGAAGAGGCTTACAACACAGCAATTTCTATAAACCCCTTTGACCCTGAAATACATCAGTCTCTTATAACCATTTATGAAAAGCTCGGCTTGCCTGATCTGGTAGAATCCGAGAAAAAGGTTTTAAATATACTAGCTAAGGAGGAGTAAGCATTCAAGCACGGATTGACACAGTTACAGGATACAGAATACATGATGCAAGGTGCAGATATAGAAAACTACAATGTAAAACTTTATTCATCATGCATCATGAATCGTGCATCGTTTTACTAGTGGCTAAAAGTGAGGATATAAAATGAGTAGATATGCATATGATAATGAAGAAGACGTCGATAAGGTAAAAGACCTTGCTAGAGTAAAGAAAGAAATCCTCGAAGAAATCGGCAAAGTGATAATCGGACAGGAAAGCGTTATAGAACTCTTAATCATCTCCCTTATGTCTTCGGGTCATTCACTATTCGTAGGAGTTCCTGGTCTTGCAAAAACGCTTCTTGTAAGCACACTTTCAGAGGTTTTAAACATGAAATTCAGTAGAGTCCAGTTCACTCCTGACTTGATGCCATCCGATATCACCGGTTCAGAGGTATTAGAAGAGGATAGAACAACGGGTAAGAAGTTTTTTAGGTTTATACCAGGACCTATTTTTTGTAACATCCTTCTAGCAGACGAGATAAATAGGGCATCTCCAAAAACTCAGGCCGCACTTCTTCAAGCCATGCAGGAAAGAAAAATTACAGTAGCGGGAGAGACCTATAGATTAGAACCACCTTTTTTAGTTTTTGCTACGCAAAACCCAATCGAGCAGGAAGGGACCTACCCTTTACCTGAAGCAGAGCTTGATAGATTCATGTTTCAGATTGATGTGGATTATCCATCCCTTGATGAAGAGGTAGAGATTGTGAGAACCACTACGGGGGCTTATACTCCCGAGCTTAAAAGGGTGCTTGACATTTCAAAAATTATTGAATTTCAAAACCTAGTTCATCGAGTTCCAGTCTCCGAGTACGTTGCAGCTCATGCGGTAAAGATAGCAAGGGCTACAAGACCGGACGAAAGTGCACATGAGTCTGTTAAAAAATGGGTTTCCTGGGGCGTCGGACCAAGAGCCTCACAGTTTTTGATCTTGGGTAGTAAAGCAAAAGCGGTTCTTGAGGGTAGATTTACACCAACGACAGATGATGTAAGATTTCTCGCTCCATCAATTCTTAAGCACAGAATAGTGCTTAATTTCCGTGCAGAATCAGAAGGTATTAAACCGATGGAAGTTATTCAGGAGATTTTATCTAAAACCGAAGTTGTAGCCCGCGCATCGTGACTCGTTATTCGTGACTCGTTATTCGCTTAGCTGAGCTAGGATGAGGTCGAATCACAAAACCCGAATCACGATCCACAAGTGCAATATGTTCCTCAAACTTGGTTTTTAAAAGCTCTCTAACAGTCGGCTCCATTCTCGATAGAAAAGGTTTTGGATAAATTCCCATTACAAAGAACATTATTGCTATTGGAAGAAGAACCATAATCTCCCTTAGACTAAGGTCTTTTAGAGCCTTATTCTCAGGTTTATCGAGAGGTCCAAACATCACTCGTTGATAAGCCCAAAGCATGTAGACAGCGCTAAGTATCATTCCAGTAGCGCCGAGAGCAGAGTATATATAATTCAACCTAAATGCTCCAAGGAGTACCAAGAACTCCCCGACAAAACCATTCAAGATTGGGAGACCAATAGAAGATAGGGTTGAAATCATAAAAAATGCGGCAAAAATAGGCATAACTTTGGATATTCCGCCAAACTCAGCAATGAGTTTCGTATGCCGCCTATCGTATATCATCCCTACTATGAGAAAGAGTGCTCCGGTAGAAAGTCCGTGATTAAGCATCTGATAGATTCCACCCTCTATGCCCTGAATATTGAGTACAAAAATTCCAAGCATCACAAGCCCGAGATGGCTTACACTTGAATATGCAACGAGCTTTTTTAGGTCATCTTGCGCAAAAGCGACCATTGCCCCGTAGATTATCCCTATAATCGCAATGACAGAAAGAATTGGTAATAGATCGAGCGTTGCCTCCGGAAAAAGTGGAAGCGAGAAACGAAGAAAACCATAGGTTCCCATTTTTAGGAGTACGCCTGCAAGGATTACACTTCCTGCAGTCGGAGCTTCAACGTGAGCATCTGGAAGCCATGTGTGTAGTGGAAACATAGGAACCTTTATAGCAAATGCAATCGAGAATGCAAGGAAGAGAAGCCCCTGAGGGCTTGTTATGCCAAAGTATGGAATACTTAGTTTGTAGAAGTCAAGAATATTCATCGTCGGAGTGCCAAAATGATCAATATGGTAAAAATAGAGATAAAGGATTCCAACGAGCATAAGCGCGCTTCCAAAGGCTGTATAGATAAAGAACTTTATAGCGGCATAAATCCTTCTCTCCGCCCCCCAAATGCCAATTATAAAATACATCGGAATTAATACAGCCTCCCAGAATATAAAGAAAAGAATCATATCAAGTGCCGCAAAAGTTCCAATTAGCGCAGTTTCAAGAATGAGCATAAGAATGAGAAATTCTCTCAAACCCTTGTGTATTGAATGCCAGGAGCTAAGAATTGTAAGGGGCATAATAAACGTTGTAAGAAGCACAAGAAAAAGGCTTATGCCGTCTATACCTAAGTGATAACTTATCCCAAGACTTTGTATCCAAGGAGTTTCAACCTCAAACTGCATTCCAGCAAATCCAGTTTTAAAGTTAATATAAAGTGGAATCGAGACAAGAAACTCAACGATAGCGACAATTAGCGCTCCAATTTTTATAGACTCTTCTGATTCTCGGTAAAGAATGGATAAGGCGATAATTAAAGGAACTCCTAAAAGAGGGAAAAATGTAACGAACGTTAGGTCTCCACTAAAAAGTGATTCCAACTTTTTTAAAACCCTCCGTCTAAAGAGTCGTCAGTCAATAGTGGATAGTCTCTGGCTGGAAGTTTTTAACTATCAACTATCAACTAAATTTGGCTCTCGACCAGTGACTAACGACTAACAACTAGAAAAATTGTGGGTTTAAATATACAACAGAGCCTATGGGTTCTCAAGAAAAATGAAGTGTAGCGCGCTCCCTTCACCTATGCAAAGCTGATTATCTTTATAGGGCACCTAACGTCCCTGCTGTTTGTGAAGACCGAAGGATTTGCGCCAATGCAATGAGCCACAAACAGCGTGTTAGCCGAAGCGTTGGATATCTCATCATTTCAAGATTTCTATTTGGCTCGGATCGTTTAAAATAATCTCGGGTTTTCCCTTGTATTCTTTGATGTAACCGGTCACGCGGATCCTTTTCCCATAGTAGTAATTTTCTGGGTTTGCCGGGAAGCGAGAAAAATCCGATGCAAAGATAACCGCCGTGAAATATCGCTTGTAATCAGGATGGAAATTGAGAAAACAGGCTTTCCCTGAATTATGTGTGACGACAATCGTACCTTCTACCGTTGTATACTCCTCGTAGTGCTTCGCAGCATCCTGCCAGGAAATCGCCTGGATTGTGCCAGCCGGTTGTCGAGATTCGGGAAAGGACGTGTCTGCT
>LDXN01000069.1 GCA_001443445.1 Candidatus Dadabacteria bacterium CSP1-2
ATCAGCAGTACTGATTATCTTTCTAAGCCTATCCTTCGCAATCCAACCGAAGTTTATAACTTTAGATTTAAGAATTTCTTGTTTTATCTCTTCTCCACAAATCCAGATCACGATGTTATTTTTCAAATCCTCAGTAAACGCATTTAGGACTTTAATTGCAATATCAAGTCCCTTCATGTAATCGTTCCTAGAAAGCACTAGGATAGCTTTTCTGTGCCCTTTAATTCTTATTAACTCTTCATCGAGATCAGGATAGAAGGACTGTGAATCTATACCGTTTTCAACAGTTGTTACGTCAGCATCGTATTTTTCTTTAAGCATTTGTGAAAGCTGATTTGACACAGCGATTGTTTTTACATTCAAAAGCTTTAAAGAAAATATGTAGAGGGTTTTAGTAAGAAGCTTTTTAAAAGGGTTTTTATAGTACGATTCATCGTAACCTTGAGCAAAGAAAATCAGCCGAGAGCGGTTTCTTAAAGATAGAAGTGAGGCTAGGGCGATGATGTCAACGATAATGACATTAGAGTTGAATCTCTTTAGAGTTGCATAGATAATTGTTCCAAGTTTTGAAGGAATTGGAATTTTTATTAACTTGAGTTTCGGATGGGGCTTAAAAACTGTCTTAAAAGTATTGTACCACAACACCACCTCATGTCCCTTTTCAGCAAGATAGTTAGCGTATTCGATTGCCATTTTATCCCCACCTCTACTGAGAAGGGAATGTCTATAAAAAGAGATTTTCACCTACTCTTTAGCTCCAGGTTCGACTTTTATGTTCTGAAAAATTGTCTTGTTAAATTCTAGCCGTTTTCTTAAAGCTGTGCAATTTGTAACATTGTGCTTTGTGAATCGTGATTCGTGAATCAAACCACGAGTTGGGAAATGTAGGGCTCGTTTCCCGAACGAGCCTTTAGGGCTGATGAGGGCATCAGCCCCTACAATCGCTTTATGCCGGAGAGATAGGATAGGGGTAAATACAACCAAAGCTAAGTAGTTGAGATGGTACTACGTGGTTGCTACTTCTTTTTAGATTTGTAAAATATGAATGGAGAGGACATTAATGGATTTGAAAGATAAAATAATAGTCACACAAGGCGACATTACCGATATTGAGGTGGATGCAATTGTAAACGCTGCGAATACACGCCTCCTTCTTGGCAGTGGAGTTGCAGGAGCTATAAGAAGAAAGGGCGGGGATTCTATTCAAAAGGAATGCGATAAGATCGGTTCTATTCCTTTAGGGGAAGCTGTTGTTACAGGAGCTGGTAAGCTTAAGGCAAAGTTTGTCATTCACGCTGCCGGGATGCACCTTGGTCGCAGTGTATGCGAAGAATCGTTAAGAGAAGCTACTAATAATAGCCTTCTAAGAGCGGATGAAAAAGGGGTAAAAACAGTTGCATTACCTGCGATCGGAACCGGAGTTGGGGGTTTTCCCCTAAATAGATGTGCTCAAGTGATGATTGATATAGTTGTTGAATATTTAAAGAATGAAAAAACTGGCATCGAGAAGGTTTATTTTGTTCTTTTTGACATGGAGACTTATAAGGTTTTTAATGATTATCTCAGGAAAGTCGCACTTTAAGTGCAAATAGGGATTTGGTCTTAATCTTTTAATAAGTTTTCCTGTTTGTTATACTTCTGCTAGTCTATCAAGAGATTACATTATTAGGTCGGAATTTATGTATTCAAACGAAATAGAAGAACTTGAGAGAATTATAAACGGAAGAAAAAGCATTAGAATTAAAAGGGATTATAGTTTTATATCCGCCGCAGTAATGGTAATCCTGAGAGAAGAGCAGAATGGGTATTCGATGCTCTTTATTAAACGGCCTGAAAGTCAAGGTGACCCTTTTTCTGGGCATATGGCTTTTCCTGGGGGTAAAATTAAAGTAGAGGATAAAAGCAAGCTTGAAACGGGGGTTCGTGAAACTATTGAAGAAACAGGCATTGACCTGAATAGGATTGGAAGAATCCTTGGGGAGTTGGATGATGTTAGCCCGATTAATCCAAAGGCTAATCACTATGTTGTTACCCCGTACATTGCCTATCTAACAGAAGGCGCGGAAATTAAGCCGAATGAGGAGGTGGCTTCTGCTATGTGGATTCCACTTTTTCATTTCAGGAATGAAAAATCATTCGAAAGGAGAGTCGTAGAAAAACACGGGATGAAGTTAGAAGAATTCGTCTACCATTATCAAAACCACGTGATTTGGGGAATGACTGCGAGAATTCTTCATCAGTTTCTCTCCTTAGTAGGTCATCTTTTTTGGATCAGGGATAGGTTTAATTGATAGCTATTCGTCGGTACCAAAACCTTGATCTATGGATTTTCTTATTACCCGATGATAAAATTCTTTGAAAGTAGAGCAGGACAGGGGGTATACAATGAGAGGAGTAAACAAGGTAATCCTTATCGGCAACTTGGGACGTGACCCTGAAATAAGGTACACGACGAGTGGACAAGCGGTTGCTAACTTTACGATAGCTACTACTGAGGTGCGTCCGAATAAAAGCGGTGAGAAGGATGAATTCACAGAATGGCATCGTATTGTCGCCTGGGGAAGACTAGCAGAGATATGTGGCGAATACCTATCTAAGGGAAAAACTGTTTATATAGAGGGGACCCTTAGAACACGTTCCTGGGAAGATAAAGAGGGAAGAAAGAGATGGACAACCGAGGTAGTTGCACAGAATATGCAGATGCTAGGTCCATTTCAAGAAAGAGCTGCGTCAGCTACTGTGGCTGAGGGGAAACTTACCGAGGACTTTGAAAGTGGTGAGGAATCCTTTGGTTCTGACGAGGACGTCCCATTCTGAAGGTAACTCATTTTTCTTGAGGCTGTAGTTTATGTATAAGTCTGGTTCAAATAAAATGGGTATAACTTATCGTTTCATGCTAAGAAAGCTGAATTTATTCAACCGCAGAAATGAATTATTTGAGTGTTGAGATGCATAAATAAACTTAGTATTTGTTTAAATATAAAGTACATAAGTAAAACCCAAAGTTATCTTATGATTCCTTTTATATTTTTAAAATGTACGATACGTACTCTTTATGTTAATGATCCAGTCATTCTTTAAGACGATAAGGGATGGTAAGTAAATAACATAATGGACTTTTCGGTAATAGTCCTTGCCGCGGGCAAGGGAAAAAGAATGAAATCCGAGCTTCCTAAGGTCCTTCATCCAATCTTGGGACGCCCTATGCTTAATTACGTTCTTGATGCAGTTATGCAAATCTCACCAGAGAGAATAATTGTAGTAGTAGGATATGGTGCGGATAAAATTAAAGAGACACTTTCATCCATTAAGGTTAAATACGCCCTGCAGAGTAAGCAGCTTGGCACAGGACATGCTGTCAGGTGTGCTAAGGGGGCATTTCGAGATTATAATGGGAAGATTCTTATAGTAAACGGGGATTTTCCTCTCATTCGCTCTGAAACCTTAAAGGGTTTCGTCGAGAACCACAAGAAAACCAATACGGGGATTTCCCTTCTTACCGCTTTTCTAGATAGTCCAGAGGGTTATGGAAGGGTTGTAAGAAATGGAAAGGGGGATGTTATAAGAATAGTAGAGGAAAAGGATGCGACTCCCAAGGAGAAAATGATCAAAGAGATAAACTCAGGCGCATATTGCGTCGAATCGAGTTTTCTCTGGGATGTAATTGGGAAGATTGGTAGTAAAAATGAGCAGAAGGAATATTATCTCCCAGATATTGTTAATATTGCAACTCAGAGCGGGAAAAAGATCAGTGGATTTATTGTCCCTGATGGCGAAGAGGTGCTCGGAGTGAATAATCGAGAAGAGCTTGCAAGGGTAGAAGAACGTCTGAGGAAAAGAACAAATGAGAAACTTATGCTTTCTGGGGTAACGATAGTGAATCCAGAGGTTACATATATTTCTCCCCGTGTTTCTATCGGTGCTGATACTGTAATTTATCCAAACACATTTATTTATGGAAATACAAAGGTAGGAAAGGATTGTAAGATTGGTTCATCTGTGTGGATTGAAGATTCAGAAATCGGGGATGATGTGACTATTGCATTTTCTTCTTATATAATAAAGGCTCTTATTGAAGATAAGTCTAAAATAGGACCTTTTGCACATCTTCGTCCAGAATCACAAATACTTTCAGGGGCTAAAATCGGAAACTTTGTTGAGATAAAGAAATCAAAAATAGGACGTGGTTCCAAAGTTCCTCATTTATCCTACGTTGGTGACGCAAGCATTGGAGAGGGAGTGAACATTGGGGCTGGAACAATTACATGTAATTATGATGGGTTTCATAAGCATGAGACAATTATTGAGGATAATGTTTTTATAGGTAGTGACACAATGCTTGTTGCTCCTATAAAGGTTGGAAAAGGGGCTACAACCGGGGCAGGTTCAACTATAACAAAGGATGTTCCGCCAGGAGCTCTAGCAATTGAAAGATCAAAACAACAGGTAATAACTGGGTGGAAAAGAAAAACTAAAGGAAAAAAGGGAAACGAATAGATGTGTGGAATTGTAGGATACATAGGCAGCGCAGGAAAAACAGTAAATGTATTGGTTGAGGGACTCAGAAGGCTTGAATACAGAGGGTATGATTCTTCTGGCATTGCCATCCTTGAAAATGGTCATGCTAAAGTTCTAAAGAGCGAAGGAAAACTCGATAACCTCCTTAAAAAGCTTAGTTTAACTTCTTTTAATGGTTCCTTAGGGATTGGACACACAAGATGGGCAACCCACGGAATTGCGTCGGAGAGAAATGCCCATCCCCATGTCTCAGGTGGAACAGCAGTAGTTCATAATGGGATTATAGAGAACTATCAAGAGCTTAAGGACGAACTCAAAAAGAAGGGATACGTCTTTAATTCTGATACAGATACAGAGGTAATTTCACATCTTATAGAAGACTTTTTAAAGAAAGGGTCATCATTTGAGGAGTCTGTAAGAGGCACTTTTAAACTTATAGAAGGCTCCTATGCAGTGGCAATAGTTTCTGAAAGGGAGCCAGACAAGATTATAGGAGTAAGGAGGTTCTCACCCCTCATTCTTGCTCTTGGTGAAAATGAAAACTTCATAGCGTCTGATATTCCAGCCGTTCTTCCATATAGCAGGAAGATTATTTTTTTAGAGGACGGTGACGTTGCTATACTTGAGAGGGATAGATTTAGAATAACAGACCTCAATGGACATGAAGTTAAGAGAGAAATATTCTCAATCAACTGGGATCCTGTTGCCGTAGAAAAGGGCGGCTACAAGCATTTCATGCTAAAGGAAATCCACGAGCAGCCACATGCTGTGCTTGATACCATTCGTGGTAGGGTATCTGAAGAAAAAGGTGATGTATATTTTGAAGATTTAGAGAATGTTGTAAACGGTATAAAAAGAATAGTAGCAATTGGCTGTGGAACTTCCTACCATTCATGTCTTGTTGGTAGGTATATAATAGAAAATATTTCCAAGGTTCCGGTAGAATTGGATTTTGCATCAGAAATTCGATATAGAGAGCCCATTATTGATGAAGGTACGCTTGCCATAGCGGTGTCACAGTCTGGAGAGACTGCTGATACCTCCGAAGCGCTTTTGGAGATGAAAAAAAGAGGGGCAAGAACCCTTGCAATTACAAACGTTCCGAAAAGTAAAATCTCAAGGGAATCAGACGCTGTAATCTACACTTATGCAGGACCAGAAATAGGTGTTGCATCAACTAAGGCTTTTACCACTCAGCTTATAGTGTTTTATCTTCTTTCGATTTATCTAGGTAGATACACAGGAAGGGTAAGCGATCAGGAGGGAAGGAGATTTATTCGAGATGCCTTCAGGATGCCTCAGCTTCTTGAAATGGCTTTAAAGCTGGATCAAGAGATAAAAGAACTAGCAATGGAGTTTTATCACTACAGGAATTTTCTTTATTTGGGTAGGGGAATCAACTATCCAATAGCCCTTGAGGGTGCATTAAAGCTAAAGGAGGTTTCGTATATACATGCGGAAGGCTACGCCGCAGGAGAGATGAAGCACGGACCTATTGCGCTTGTTGATGAAAGTATGCCGGTTGTTATTGTAGCTCCACGTGATGGAATAGTTTACAAAAAGATCCTCAGCAACCTCCAAGAAATCAGAGCACGAAGAGGTAAGGTAATCTTAATCACCTCAGGAGAGGAAGCCCATGAACTTAATGGTCAGATAGATAGACTTATAAAAATCCCTGACTGTGCTTATATGCTTAGCCCTATAATAGCTGTAGTTCCTCTTCAGCTTTTCGCTTATTATATTGCTGTATACAAGGGTACAGATGTAGATCAGCCAAGAAACCTTGCAAAGGTGGTAACAGTTGAGTGATATTATATTTAGACGCAATATTTTGCAGTTACTTATTGCGGATAAATTTATTTTGTTCAGGCAATAATTTGTGACAATATTATTTTTAGTTTACAAATTATCTCTTAGCTGAGATACCTGCGCCTATCTTCACCCTGTAATGACACTTGTGGGGTTTTTCCTATACAATAAAAGGCATAAATTAGTAGGTAGCACCTTGAATGCTTTTTTCTGGCAAATTAGAATCGAATTCTTAAAGGAGTTTTAACTTATATGAAGGTTTTGGTAATCGGAAGTGGAGGAAGAGAACATGCACTTTGCTGGAAGATAAAGCAGAGTCCTTTTGTGAGTCATGTTTATTGTGCTCCTGGGAATGCTGGAATTTCAAAACATGCTGAATGTGTTGATATCAAAGATACAGATATCGAAGGGTTCGTCAGGTTTGCTAGAGCGGAAGAGATTTACCTTACTGTAGTAGGACCTGAGCTTCCTTTAGCACTGGGGATTGTAGATAGATTCGAAAAAGAGGAACTTAGAATCTTCGGCCCTTCGAAAGGAGCAGCAGAGATAGAAAGCAGCAAGGTGTTTTCAAAAAACCTTATGAAGAAATACAAAATTCCAACAGCCTTTTTCTCTACTTTTAACGACTTTGATGATGCAGTTAGATGGGTAAAGGAAGTAAAACCTCCGCTTGTTGTAAAAGCAGATGGGCTTGCTGGGGGAAAGGGTGCTGTGATATGCAAGACAGAAGAAGAGGTATTTGACGCACTCGACGCTATGATCAAAGGAAAGGTTTTTGGCGATGCGGGAGAAAGAGTTATAATTGAAGAATTCCTAGAGGGCGAAGAGGCTTCTTTCATTGCTTTCACTGACGGTGAGACAGTACTTCCTCTAGAATCTTCTCAAGACCACAAAGCCCTTTTAGACAACGACGAGGGACCAAATACAGGAGGCATGGGTGCATATTCTCCTGCTCCAGTAGTTACGCCTGTAGTTCATAGGAAAATCATGGAAGAGATTATGATTCCTACTGTTAATGCTCTTAAAGAGGAAGGACGGAAATATAAAGGTGTTCTTTATGCAGGTGTTATGATAAAAGATGAAGAACCAAGGGTCTTAGAATTCAATTGCAGGTTAGGCGATCCCGAAGCTCAGCCGCTTATGATGAGAATGAAATCTGATATAGTTCCTATACTGAATGCCATTGTAGACGAGAAACTTTCTGGAAAGACAATTGAGTGGAGAAGCGATGCCTCGGTTTGTGTTGTGATGGCATCTCGTGGATATCCTGGTGACTACAAAAAGGATTTTGAGATAAATGGACTCAAGGATGTTGAAAGCATGGAAGGTGTTATCGTTTTTCATTCGGGAACCGCCTTACAGAACGGGAGGTATGTAACTAGCGGGGGTAGAGTACTAGGGGTTACTGCCCTGGGGAAAACGGTTCCTGATGCGATTGATCTAGCATACAAGGCAGTTCGATTAATAAAGTGCGAATCGCTTTACTATAGAACCGATATAGGCAGGAAAGCTCTAAAATATCTTTAGGTTTAAGATATGGGGTCAGATACCGTCTTAGAAGTCAAGTATTTTTTAATGCAAAATCAGAATCAAATGGCTTACCGTGTTTAAGCACTCCGTAAATAATATGTATTAATTTTCTCATAGCTGCTCCAACAATTAGCATCTTTGGTTTACCTGCCTCGGTGAGTCGTCTTTTCATCTACTTCTCAGTATTAGCGAAGTTGGCTAACACTAAATGTATCGTTGCCTCGCCTACTCCTGGGATGCTCTGAAGTAATTTCTGCTTATCTCTTAACTGTGGATGTCTATCAATATGTTTATTGATTTGCTCCTTTATAGAATCTATTTGTTTTGTGAGATAATCTATATGATTCTCGATAGTCTTCTTTATCACTGCATCACTCACATCTAAACGATTAATCTCTTGTTGTCGCATCTCAACCAAAGCATCAACTCGTCTCACAAGCGAGCGTAACTCCCTGATTTCCTTAGATTCCGGTGTCCATAAACTAGGCTTCATCGCAGCGCAAAAGCGGGCTATTAACGAGGCATCAACCTTATCCGTCTTACTTCGGATCAGTTCACTTTGTGCAAAACCTTTGATTCGCGCTGGATTTACTATACTCACCATAAAACCCCTGTCGTGTAAATACTCAGCCAATGCTTCACCATAGGTGCTGGTTGATTCCATGCACGCATGTAACCGTTCAACCTTGTACTCTGCTAACCATTCCCTAAGTTTTTTGAATCCCTCCAGATTATTTAAAAATCTCTTATGCTTGCACTTCCCTTCTCTCAGTAGTGCAACATCAAACTTCCCTTTGGATACGTCAATACCCAAAATTGATAAATTGCTTGCTGATTGATTCATCCTTGATCTCCTTTACTTCTGTTCTTACCAACCTTGTAAATGCAGGCTCATCATCATTGTTGTTTCAATTAAATGATCGCCTAAGATACCGTCCGGCATAATGAACAAAATTGAGTGAGGGTACTAATCTGACCCACAAGTTCTATGACCCAAGGTCTTGAACAATATCACCTCACTCATCTTAAAATTAGTTTAATTTATCTCCTTAATCTAAGATACAAGGTCTTATGGA
>LDXN01000070.1 GCA_001443445.1 Candidatus Dadabacteria bacterium CSP1-2
AACTCAATGGGGAATTAAAGAGTTTGTTTAAAAGTTCCAGTCAATATTTATTGGAATTTTTCCAATTGTTGAAATCTTGATTCGAAGGAGACTTGTTATTGAGAACAATTTGACTTATTAAAAAACTTTATTTGAGCAACAGCCCGTTGAGACCTGACCCCGTTCGTTTATTTTCAGTCTCAGTTTGAACTGGGATTAATTCTAGCTATAATACTTTCCCAATTATTAACTATCTAAACATATTACTTCGCCACAGAGCACACAAAGACCACTGAGAAAGATTTTTCAAATAAAAAATCTGTGAACACTTTTGAAAAATGCTCTTGCTTCTTACGACATGTAGGGGCGGAGAGAAAGAGTTTGAAAGTAGGACGTGGGATAAGGCTTGAAGATTTTAAGGAATAAAAGTTATTAACAATGCTTGTTAGAATGATTTCTTATCTGTCTCTTATTGTTCTAATTTGTTGTGCATGTTATATAGATAAATCGGTCAATTCAAAATCTGATTTAGATGCTTTTAACAATCCTCAAAATACACTAAAAATCTGGTTGCTTTCAGACATTCAACCTAAAAACCAGGGGGGTAAAAAACAATTCCAGAAGGCGATTAACGATATTAACAAGAATGTTTCTGATATAGATTTTGCTATAGTAGCGGGGGATATAGTTGATAAAGCCAACGAAGCGGATTTTGATTGGTACCTTTCAATGAAACCTTCATCTTATATCAAAGAATGGTATGAGATTGCTGGTAACCACGATGTAAAGTGGGATAACGGTGAGCTTTACAAAAAGAAAATAAATGAAAAATTTAATTATTCATTTGTTAAAGGAAACATGCTTTTTATATTCATGTCAGATGAAATCACAAGTTCAGAAACAGATATATCGGATGAAACATTCAATTGGTGGAAGGATTTAGTAATAAACAATCAGGATAAGATAATCGTAACTGTTACTCATGCTCCACTTGAAGGAAGTGGAATACTATTTTCTTCATTTAAAAGAAGGCAGATCAAAGATTCCAAACGCTTCACCGATGTACTCAAAAAATATAAGGTTGACATTTGGCTTTCAGGTCATGTTCACGTGCCTCAATGGTTTCCGTATGTTGTGGGAAGGGGGGAAAGGTACAATGGAACTATGTTTATAAATGTTGCTGGGATTCGTCCTGAAGCTCTTGGCCTTAAGCAATCTGAATCACGAATTATGATATTTGTATGCGGTTCGAATAAGGTACTTTTGAAATCACGTAACCATACAGAAAGAGAGTTTAACAAAGAGCTTGAAACAGTATTTGAAGTTTCTAAGGAGTTTAAGTGTGAGTCGTGAGGCGTAAGGGGTGAAGCGTGAGGCGTAAGGGGTGAAGCATGAGGCGTGAGTCGTAAGGCGTTAATCGTTAGGTGATTTTTGGGAACGGATAAGACCGGTAAGCATTTTATCAATCCTTTCCATCATAATATCGAGATCCTTCCAACTTTGTTCTTCAATATATTTCAACCGCTTTGCTAATTCTATCTGAGTATCTAATTCACTAAGAGATCCTTGAGCTATGTGAAGAAAATTGACGAATTCCTTTTTAGTATTTCTTGCAGCACCCTCAGCAATATTGCTAGGTGCTAATTGCAGATCTATGAATTTGATCAGCTAATGAGAATTTTTCTTCTTTAGGAAATTTGTCCGTTACCTTATAAACTTCAGTTACTAGATCCATTGAAATTCTCCACACATCCAGTTTCTTATGCGGCTTCTCCAACACCCGTACCTCACTATGTTTTGACTCCACACTCTGACGCTCGTCTTTATATTATATTTACACTCTCACCCCTTACCCCTCACCCCTCACGATTCAAATTTGTCTCTTCTTTCTCTTTAGGTAATCGACAAGAAGGTATTTCCCTAGTTGGTTAGGGGTTGTAAAAAAGGCACGTCCTTTATTTATACGAGTCATTTCATCTACGAATCTTCTTAAAGATGGGCTGTCATCGAGCATGAAGGTGTTTATAGTTACTCCCATTCTTGTAGAACGCTTTACTTCCTTTAAGGTTTCAAATGTTGCCCTTGGGCTTAATCCTCCAAAAAACATAGGTAGTTCAACCTGAAGGTAGCCATCCAAAAAATAGGCTGTAGGCTGACCGTCTGTAATAAGGATTATCTGTTTGTTTGGTGTCTTATGTCTTGAAACAAGTTTAGAGCCAAGCATTAAAGCCTCTTGTATATTTGTGAATGGGTCATTTGAATCCCAGCTCGTTGTAGCGAGCTGCTCAGGTGTAAGAGTCCTTGCCCTTGTTGAGAATCCAACTATGTAGAAATTATCCCTTGGATAGTGTGTTCTTATTAAATGATCAAGAGCAAGGGCTACTCGCTTTGCGGCCGGAAACCTTCCCTGAAAGCTCATGGACCAGCTGAGATCTAGTAGAATAGCGGTTGTGGCTTGTGTATGATATTCCATATCATAAATCTCGAAATCCTCAGGAGCGACTTTGATGGGGCTTCCCTTTGTTTCGCGAAGGAGGGAGTTTTTTAGTGTTCCAACTACATTTAAATTAAACGGATCTCCGTATTCATACTCTTTGGTTTCTTCTGGTTTTATCGCGCCAAAGCCACGTTTTGTTGTCTCGTGTTCTCCAAATTGATGTTTTTTAATGGATATAAAAATATCCCTTAGTGCGTGCTCTCCGATTTTTCTAATTCCCTTGGGAGTGAGTTCGATATACTGACCACGTATCCTAACAAGCCCGGATTTTTCGAGTGTTGATTTGAAATCTCTAAGGAGGATGAATGAAGTATAGCCTTCATCACTTATCATCTTCTTAAGGTCTTCAAGCCTCACAACCTCAAAGTTTCCCGACATAAGGTTGTGTTCGAGCTGTTCTATTCTTTCAAACTCTTCGATAAGGTCTAAGGTTTCCTGAAACCCAACTGAGGTTTTACCCCTGAATTTTTCCCCGTATCGGTGTATAAAATTCTCAACCCTTTTTATTGATTCTAGCTTCTGTTTGAATTCTTCAAATCTCTCCTTAGCTTCCTTATCCATAAAATCGTAGCCCGATAGCTTCTCAATGGCTGTACTTAGTTTTTGTGGAAGGCTTCTAAGAAAGTTTTTTCTTCTTTGATATTCGGGTGATATTCTAGAAAGATTTTCTTTTAAGGTGTTAATTTCCATCTCGACAATCTCATCCAGTTCATCCTTGATTTCAGACAGAGATGAACGGAGGTTAAATGTTTGAAACTTCATTTCCTTATATTTGGAGAGCTCTGAGCGCAGCTCGTCAACCCCCATAACCTTTATGTTTTCAGCACGGACACCCTGTTTCATAATCCACTCAAAGGCTTCATCAGTTGTCCATCCCTCCATAAGAAAGTTGGAGAATTCCTTAAAAAGCTCCTGAGGTTCTAACTTAAAATCACCCTGCAATCCATCCCATTTTAGGTATCTATAGATTGTTGTCATGTAACTGTACGTAGGAACTAGACGTGAGGGCGTAAATCGTGAGACGTAAGGGGTTAGGCGATTTACCCCTCACACTCTCACGCCTTACGGTGTTTACCCAATGCCTAATTCCTCATTTATATATTATTCTCCCACGAACCTTTTCTTTGTTGAGTTTGTTGCTTAAATGCAAGCCTTCTAATATAAATTCAATTGCTGATGCAATTTGACCTGGGGTTTGATCTATGCCAAGAGTCTCAATACATTTTTTAAGACCTTTAATCTCTTTTATTCCCACAAGGTATTCATCAGATGACATAGTATCTGAAACCTCGACGTAGCCTTGCTCAAAGCTCTCAAGGAGTTCGGAAAAGCTGCTCAAAGAAGTGAAATATGAGTCAAAGACTATCTTTATCGCCCGCTTTATTAACTTTTCTACAACGCTTGCTTCAGTTGTATCTTCACCTAGATATTCAAGTTCTATCTTTCCTACAGTTGAGGGGACAATTGCAGGAAAATCTGTTATTCTTGGCGAAACCTCGCGCTCTTCCATTTTTATTGCCCTTTTTTCTGCGGCTGCGATTATGCTTTCATAATTTGTAATTGTTGTTCTAACGCTTACACCAGAGCGCTGGTTTATCTCATGTGACCCTCTTGCCTGAAAGGTTATTTCAGCAATTATTTCCTTTATGAACTTAGGCACTTTGACAGTATGGCCTTCTCTCTTTAAAACCCTTGCCTCTTGTTCAGTAATTTTTATTTCTTCGTCACGTGTTGAAGGGTAATGCGTTCTAATCTGTGCCTGAAAACGGTCTTTAAGCGGGGTTATTATTCTACCACGGTTCGTGTAGTCTTCCGGGTTGGCGGTGGCAGCTATTAAAATATCCAGAGGAAGGCGTAACTTGTAGCCTTTTATTTGTACATCCTTTTCTTCCATTATATTTAAAAGCCCAACCTGGACCTTCTCTACAAGATCAGGAAGTTCATTTATTGCAAAAATACCTCTGTTACTCCTAGGAATAAGTCCAAAGTGGATTGTAAGTTCATCCGATAGGTATCTACCTTCAGCAACCTTAATCGGATCTACCTCTCCAATAAGGTCAGCGATTGAAACATCAGGTGTTGATAGTTTTTCTCCATATCTACCATCTCGCTTAATCCATGAGATTTCTACCTTATCACCGAACTCTTTCACAATGTCACGACACTTTTTACAGACTGGTGAATAGGGATTATCGTCAATCTCACAGCCCTTTATTACAGGAATCTCTTCATCAAGGAGGGTTATAAGAGCTCTAATCAACCTTGTTTTCGCCTGTCCTCGTTCTCCGAGGAAAATCATATCATGGCCGGCTAAGATCGCAGTCTCTACGCCCGGGATCACACTTTCTTCGTATCCAATAATGCCAGGGAAGATTACTTCACCATGACGGAGCTTATCAATTAGGTTTTTTCTCATTTCCTCCTTTACACTAATTACCTTGTACTCGCTAGCTTTGAGCTCCATAATCGATCTCGGTTTTTGAGACATATAAATTAAGCCCTCCTTGACCTATTTCTTTTAAAGTCAATTTTGAATAGATAATTTGATGTTAAAATCTCAAATTACAAAATTTTTGCTATCGGTTTAATTTACCGAATTTGATATAGAGATCGGATGTATTTTTATAATATGTTCACATTCCCTAGATGAGATCAAGAATATCAATTCTTGAATTCTATTTATTATATGGGCTCTTCAGTGCATGTACCAATTATTTGTTGTTTAATCTCCATATACTTTATACATCACGTCTCTGATGTCAAACTTTGGCAAATAATTCATTTCTAGGGTTTATACCTTATACTCTTCACTTTAAAGATCCAGATGTTATAGCAAATCATTTAGGAACAATCCCCGTCTTGTTAAGATCAATTCTTGGAACTTAAATTAGTAAGCGCTATTGTGATAACATCTAACTTAGAACTAGTTTGTTTAAATCTTTATGAAAAATTCTAACGTCTAATGTACGCATAATGGATACAATGGCGGTTACTCAAGCCAACACTGAAAAGCTTACAATGATAAAAGCCTTAAGTCAGCACTGGCCTGAATATCTTATAGAAGCTTCTGGGCTTGGCTTATTTATGATTTCAGCATGCTTTTTTGGTTTTTTTCTTGAGCATCCAGATTCGCCTGTACATCAGACATTGCCCGACCCTTTTCTACGACGTGTTCTGATGGGAATAGCGATGGGTCTCACCGCAGTCGGTATCATTTATTCACCTTGGGGAAAGCAATCAGGGGCTCATATAAACCCTTCTGTTACGTTGACCTTCTTTCGCCTTGGTAAGGTTAAGTTCTGGGATGCGTCTTTTTATATAATTGCACAGTTCGTAGGGGCAGTTATAGGTGTTCTGATAGCATCTACTTTGATGGGTCAGCTAATTTCCCATCCAGCAGTTAATTATGTTGCTACTGTACCGGGAATGGTTGGTAATGGTATAGCATTTATAGCTGAACTGATTATCTCTTTTATTCTCATGTTTGTAATTCTTATTGTGTCTAATACTAATGATATCGCAAGGTATACAGGGCTTTTCGCTGGTGTGTTGGTTGCGGTTTATATCTCTCTAGAAGCACCAATTTCGGGTATGAGTATGAATCCGGCACGAAGCTTTGGCTCGGCTTTTCATGCACAGCTTTGGAACTTTCTATGGATCTACTTCACCGCTCCACCTATAGGAATGCTATTAGCAGCAGAGGTTTACTTGCGTACATGGGGTTCGAATAGAGTATCTTGCGCCAAACTCCACCATCAAAACGATAAGCGTTGCATACATTGTGGATATCCTGGGGCAGTGAAAACAGCTTCTTGAGACTAAATAAAAATGAGGACTAATCATGAGAGTTTTTGACTAAAATAAACCATTTATAGGAGGTATTACCATGGATAACCTTGGTACATTCAAAAGGATCCGAATGGGTCTTTTCAGTTCTTTAGTTGCGGCTTTTTTGCTAGCTGCAATGAGCAGCCTCGCTGCTGACATGCACACCAGTACAGTCTTTCAGGGGGTAAAGGTGAATGGTGGGACTGTAACCCACAGTAAACAGGACGGTAAAAACTTATTGACGTTATCTGACGATTTTAAGGTTCCCGGCACCCCTGATCCTCACTGGCAGGTGATTGATTCAAAGGGAAATGTTTACCTGCTCCAGCGTTTGGATATAAAGGGCGGAAAGGTAAATAGGTCTATAACGGTACCGTCTTATGTGCCTGATATAGCTAAAGTGCAAATCTGGTGTGCTTTCGCTGAGACTTTGTTGGGTGAAGCTTCCTTTGTGTCACCAGTGATGTTTTAAGTGGGCTGCAGCTTGATTTAGGCACTTTAAGAGTTTGCTCGTTTGTATTAGCTGATTTTAATATATTTGGTGTTAATTTATTAAACAGTTCGTTAAGTATTACAACTTGATCATTATTTTTTATTTACTCTTTCATCGCTTCCCGTATATCAGAATCCTTTATCAATCCTTTCTTCACATTAACTTATTGAAAAAAACAATAATAAAGACAGAATTGAAGACCCATATTGACTTCAACATTTAAATATTTTTTAATATGAATGACGGGGTTCAAATTATGGCTGTTTAGATGGTGCTTAGACTCAATTAATAATTAAAAAGTTTATTTAAATCTTTTCTAAAAATCCTAACGTCTAATAAGCTATGAAGAAAGAGGATATAATTTTCTAGATGCAATCGAGTTATTCGGAACATCAAAGTGTTTAAAGATGGTTTAGCTTATCAGAAAGTATATTACGGTTAGCAACATCAAGTAAGTCGTATAAGGTCATAATTTTATGAAATCAGAAAATATAGCTGGCTACTAGTAAGCGATCATTAAAAAACAAAAAGGAGGTAATGTTTTATGAAACGCACAATTGCAATTATTGTGATATTAATCTTTCTTGTGGTTCTTTGGTATTTATTTCGTCCCGAAAAGCTTTTCATAAGCGAGACTGTTCAAGAAGAATTTCCAACTACAGCACAAGAAACAGCAGGATCGGCTAGCTCACCAGTAGTTCTTGTCGCTGGTAGTTTTCATGGAGTAGCGCACGATGGTAAAGGGACAGCAACAATTTATCAACTGCCTGACGGTAAGAAAGTTCTTCGATTTACGGAGTTTGAAACATCTAATGGTCCAGATGTTCAGGTTTATCTAGTTGCTGCTGAGGATGCTAACGATAATGATACGGTTACAAACGCTGGATTTATTCACATTGGTCCACTTAAGGGTAACGTCGGCGATCAGAACTATGATCTATCTGCTGATGCTGACCTTAACAAATACAAAGCTGTTACCATCTGGTGTCGTAGATTCGGTGTCAATTTCGCTACAGCGCCATTGACACCACAGCAAAATCAAGGGGGTTAAACTACATGCCTCAAGATACCCATTATGACGTAATTATCATAGGTTCGGGGGCTGGAGGGGGTACCCTAGCTTATCATCTGGCTCCGTCCGGCAAGCGTATTCTCTTACTCGAACGTGGCGACTACGTACCACGTGAAAAAGACAACTGGGAACCGCGCGCCGTAAACGTCGAAGGAAAATATCAGACCAAGGAAGAATGGCGCGACAAAGAAGGAAAACCGCTTCATCCGCATACGAACTACTACGTAGGTGGAAATACTAAATTCTACGGTGCTGCACTATTTCGTCTTCGGAAAGAGGATTACGGCGAAATTAAACATCATGGTGGGACTTCTCCCGCATGGCCTATAAGCTATGATGTGATGGAGCCCTACTACACTAAAGCCGAGCATCTATATCAGATTCATGGCGAGCGTGGGGTCGATCCTACCGAACCACCGACAAGCGCGCCTTATCTCTACCCACCCGTTAGCCACGAGCCTCGCATCCAGCAGTTGAGTGACGACTTCACACACCTCGGTCTCAGGCCGTTTCATACGCCACTTGGAGTGATGTTGGATGAGAAGAACATGCACAACAGTCGCTGCATCCGTTGTAATACCTGTGATGGGTTCCCCTGCTTAGTTTACGCTAAGTCAGATGCACATGTGGTCTGTGTAGATCCTGCGCTTCAGCATCCAAACGTTACGTTACTCACCAACGCATTTGTTTCTAGCATAGAGACAAGTGCTTCAGGACGGGAAGTGACTAAGGTTCACGTAGAGCGAAACGGTGCTAAGGAGACTTATTCTTCAAGCATCGTTGTAGTTTCATGTGGTGCAATAAATTCCGCAGCGCTACTTTTGCGTTGGGCG
>LDXN01000071.1 GCA_001443445.1 Candidatus Dadabacteria bacterium CSP1-2
GGGATTAAAGTGATAGATACAATTAGATTAAGCAGCACAGCAAAGCTTATTGCAATTGCAATATCACGGAAGAGCTGTCCAGCTTGCTCTTGGACAAAGATAACGGGTAAAAAGACAGCAACGTTAGTAAGAGTGCTCGCTAGAATTGCACCCCATACCTCAACTGTGCCATCATACGCAGCCTTGAGACGGGATTTACCCATTTGTATATGGCGGTAAATGTTCTCTAAAACAACAATGGAGTTATCTATAAAAATTCCAATGGCAAAGCCCATTCCCGCGAGGCTAATGACGTTTATCGTTCTTCCAAAGAACATCATCATAACAAATGAGCCAATTATGCTAATAGGGATTGCTATTGAAATAATGAAGGTACTGCTTCCGCTTCTTAAAAAGAGAAGAAGCACTGCTATAGCGAGGATACTTCCAATTACAACGTCCTTCTCTACAAGGTCTATTGAGTTGTTAATATAGGTTGTTTCATCATATACGTTATATAAAACCAAACCACGGTCTTTTAATATGCCTTCGTTTAGCTCCATCATCGCTTCGCGAAGGCCAGCCATTACGTCAATTGCGTTAGCGCCTGTTTCCCTAAGTGCATTAATTGCAATTGCCGGTTGACCATTTTGCCTAACGGCATACTCATGGTCCTTGTATCCAAGCCTTACTGTTGCAACATCACGTACGTAAACGGGCACACCATTTTTCCTGGTGATGACTACATTCTCTATGTCTTCTGGCGACCCGTATTCTCCAACAGTTCGAACAATATATCTCCTCTTTCCCTCTTCGAAATCACCTCCACTAATGTTTTCGTTTTCCTTATCAAGCGCTTGTGCCATTTCAAATAATGTGATACCGCGCGCTGCAAGGGCATCTGGATCAACGACAACCTG
Source organism: Candidatus Dadabacteria bacterium CSP1-2 (assembly GCA_001443445.1). Lineage (GTDB taxonomy): Bacteria > Desulfobacterota_D > UBA1144 > Nemesobacterales > CSP1-2 > CSP1-2. Next base: position 900 of record LDXN01000071.1, read on the forward strand.
CATCTCACGTTCTTGTCCACCAAATACGTTTGAAGAGGCTACGCCGGACACACGCTCAAATCGGGGTTTTATGAAATCCTCTGCAAAGTCATGAAGCTTATCAATGTCAATATCCTTTCCGGGGAGCGGCTTTAATGTAAACCAAGCCATTGCGCTTCCTCTGACGTCAACGCTCCTTATAACCGGTTTATCAGCCTCGAATGGATACTCTTTTACCTGGTCAAGTCTATTTGATACCTTAAGGAGGGCCGCATCCAGATCAGTTCCAAGGCCGAGCTCAAGAATAATGCTTCCGGAACCATCTGCGCTTTCACTCGTCATTTCAACTAAGCCTTCTGCGCTCTTTAATTCGTCCTCCTGCTTTCGGACAATCTCACTTTCTACCTCCTGTGGGCTTCCCCCAATCCAGGTAGTGTCAACAGTAATCCTGGGTTTTTCTACATCAGGCGTTAGTTGAACGGGTATTTTGAAAAGAGATATAATCCCAAAGAGAATGATGAAAATAATACCAACTATTACGCTTACAGGATGTTTTATTGATTCATCTACTATTTTCATGAGCTGTGTACCTAAAACGTAAATATCTAGCCACTAAGGCACTAAGACACAAAGTTAATATTCAGAAGTTAAAAGAAAAACTTATAAATTCAACAATTTAATTTTTTAGTGCCTTCGTGTCTTTGTGGCTAAACATGTGTCTTACTTTTTTTCCGGCATACCATCCTGATTTACTACTTTTACAGGCTGTCCTGGTTGAAGTCTTTCATTTCCCCTAATAACAACCGGTTGTCCAATATTAATGGGTCCTATGATCTCAATAAGATTCTTATAAGCTACACCTGTATTAACCGGAACAGGCTGGGCAGTTCCATTATTCACGACAATCACAAATTTAAGATTGTTCCGTTCAACGATAGCATCCTTTGGGACAAGCTTTACTAAAGATGGTTCGCCAATCAAAAATGAAACACGAGCAACCATTCCACTCTTAATAATATGGTCTTTATTATCAATCACAATTTTTACAGGAAATGTTCGTGCCGCTTTATCGGCTTGAGGAACGATCGAACTAACCATTCCTTCAAGTGTTACATCGGGTAGAGCATCGAAATTTACAGTTGCCTTATCATCCAATTTAATCTGACTAATATAACGCTCAGGAGCGTCAACAGTAATTTCTACGGTATCTATATCTATAAGCTCTACTACTGGGCCACCCTCGTCAATCCACTGACCTACCTCCGTGCGCTCATTAGTTACGTAGCCACTGAAAGGTGCAACGATTTTCGCTTTATCGAGGTCATATTCATACCTGTCTATCTGCGCCTGAAGCTGGGAGGTTTTTGCTGACCAAGCCTTTTGTTCAGATTCCATATCCTGAAGCTGCTGAATTGAGGCAATACCCTTATTCTTGAGTTCTTGAAAACGTTGGTAGTTTTTCTGAGCCAGCTCATAACGCGCCTGTGCCTCGCGCTTTGAGGCTTTTGCCTCACGGAGCCTAATCTCAAGAGGCTTTGTTTCAAAGATAGCAAGCACGTCCCCCTTTTTAATATAATCACCTTCTTTCACTGGGAAGCTCTCTACAAGCCCTGAAATTTCACTAGCTATGAGACTCCTTTTACTTGGTTCGGAGTTACCAACAAGCGTAATGGGTCTTTGAACCTTTTGTTCTTCTACTTTAGCTATTACCACCGGAGAAGGGGGAGGAACTTGAGCCTTGACTGGGAAAATAACTACAAAGCCTACAATAAGAGAAATTAATAGGGGTGGAAAAACAATTCTCGTAATATTCATTTTAAATTTTTTATACAATAGCGACTTGTAAAATTAGATTAAGTAATCACTTACTTACATTATCATTACAGATTTTTATTGTCAAATTAAGCAGTAAAATAATTTACCTGTTTATGGCTTATTATTGAAACTAAGCGGAAACTCTAAGGAAAATGAAAATATACCTTAAACTATAGATATAGAAAATGGGCTGTCCTAAACCCGGAGGATGGAATCAAAGGGATTCAACCTGTGACCCGACAGGCTGAACTTGAGAGGTTTAGGACAGCTCCAACTTACTCCATCTTAATTATATTATCAATGAATTGTATTATCAATAATACTTAACTAATTAATACCCCATTTTTTTATATAATATACATTAAATGTAAAATAAATAAAACTGATTTTTAAAAAAATTATTTCCTGTTTCAAGTAGGCACGGGATTTCAATTCATATGGCGTCTAACTGGCTATGATGTTTATACTTTTCAAATAAAGGGAACCTTATAGCATCCTGAATTTATCTTTCAAGAAAGGTTTTGTAAAAACCTTTCTTTTATTTATACTGCTATTTTGATGGGTAAATTCTTCGGCATCATTGATGGAGAAAATTTAGTTATTCAAGACATCTTTTCAGACGAGGGAGATAAGCTATGGGTTTCTTATGAAGGTGAGATTTATAATTCGGATGAAATAAGATCATCCTCAGAATCATTTGGGTATAGATTCAATTCTGATGCATATTCTGGGCTAATTGCTAAAGCTTATAAAGCATGGGGAGAGGATTTTGCAAAAAGACTTAATGGGGCGTTCTCAATCTGCATCATTGATAAAGAAAAAGAAATACTATATTTGATAAGAGATCAAGTTGGGAGAAAACCACTTTATTTTTCTGATGTAAATGGAAGGTTTGCCTTTTCATCAGATGTCAAATCTATAATCGAAATTCCGCGTTTCCCAAGAGAGATTGACTTAAGGGCTTTAAACTTCTACCTTACATATCGCTATATACCTCATGAGCTTTCTATATTTAAGCATATAATCAAAGTTCCTCAGGGATGTGCTATTCGGTTTAACCTAAAGTCCCGAAGTCTTGAAACATGCCGGTATTGGGAGCCCCCAACAGTCGAACGAGAAATGGCAAGTGAGAGTGAGCTTTTAGAGGAACTTGAAAGCATTATCGAAGATGCTATAAGGATAAGTGATGAGAGGCGATTCTCATACAGGAGCATTTCTTAGCGGTGGACTTGACTCAAGTCTGATCGTAGCGAAAATGAGCAGGTTGTCATCAAATACATTAAAAACTTTTAGCGTTGGATACAACGATGAGAAATATAATGAAATCCCTTTTTCAAGGATTGTTTCAAGATACTTTGGCACGGATCACGAGGAATTTATTATTGAACCTGACTTTGATGTCTTTTTAGAATCTGCTTCTTTTTTTGATGAGCCGCTTGGTGATCCATCTATTATTCCCACTTACTATGCAATGAGACTAGGGAAAAAACACATAGATACTGTGATTTCTGGAGATGGAGCAGACGGGCTTTTTTTGGGATTTAGAACTCACTATTTGTCTTCGAGATATGGAGAAATTAAAAAGTATATGATTCCTCCCTTGGAATGGTTAACTGGTGCGGTAGCAGGGATTCTACCTCAAGAAGTTAAGTGGAGGATATTTTTTGAGAATAAAACACCTGAGGATTTATTTTTGACAAGGGGTATTGTTTTTAATGCTCATTTAAGAAAAAGACTATTTAAGAATTGGGTTTTAGATGAGCTTCTTAGAGAACACTTTTCTGAACCAGAGATCTACGGAACATCTACTATGAATTCGTATAGTGGCACCCTTAGCGGTAAGATGGCTTTTTTGACCTTTAAATCTGACCCTGACGATATTCTATTCAAGATTGATAAGATTTGTAGAAACCTCTCATTAAATGTAAGGACACCATTTTTAGATACTAGACTCGTGGAATTTGCTCTTAGGAATGTTCCAGGCAATATGAAGATTAGAGGGTCTATGACAAAATACATTTTAAAAAGACTTGCAACGAAGTTTCTTCCCAAAGAACTTCCGCTAGATAGAAAGCGGGGTTTTAATCCCCCATTATCCAAGTGGCTTAGAAAGGAATGGTGGCATAATGCGAGGGATATTCTTATGGAAGGAGAGGATATTTTTTTTAATAAGAGGTATATTGAAAAACTTCTTAATAGGCATAAAAGTTTCTTATGTGATGAGGGTAGAAGGTTATTTTGTCTTCTCATGTTTAAGATATGGGAGAAGAATTATTTTAATGGAGAAAGATTATGAAGATAAGTTTTAAAAATTGAGCAAACAAGGGATGCGAAATGAGAGCAAATTCTCCTATTATTATAATTGGAATGAGCCGATCTGGTAGCAATATTCTAACCCGCATTTTAGAGGATTTAGGTCTATTTGTAGGCAAAAAAAAAGATAGAAATAATGAAGCCATTTTTTTTAATCAGTTAAACGTATGGCTTTTAGGACAGTGTAGTGGTGGTTTGGAAAATCCTGCTTCAATTAGATACCTTTTGGAGGATAAAGAAGCTCGAGCACTGTTTGTAGACTTCATTTGTTATATTATGAAAACACCAAAAGCAGTTTCATTTCTAGGCTTGAGAAAATACATTCGTTACGGAACTCCATCTAACCTTGATATTCCCTGGGGCTGGAAGGATCCACGTAATACTTACACCTTACCTGTATGGCTGGACATCTTTCCTGAGGCAAAGGTGATTCACATTTGCCGGCATGGGGTAGATGTAGTAAACAGTTTAAGGGTGAGACGCAAAAGAGGTCTTTTACGATTAAAAGAGCGACATACATGGATAAAGCCCCTGTATTGGTTATATTTGATGATGAAATTTGTACCGACCAATCGCCAGTTTATAGATCTGCGGTGCGCCTCTATGGAGGAAGGCCTCTTAATTTGGGAGGAATACGTTAATGAAGCGCGTACCCATGTCCGAAAACTTGAAGATAGGGCTATCGAAGTCAGATATGAAGATCTCTTAACTGAGCCTAATCCTATATTGAAACATTTAGTTGAATTCTGTGGTCTCCGGGCAACAGATAGAGATATTGAGAGAGTGACAATGCAGATAAAAAGGGAACGCGCTTATGCATACCGAGGCAATCCTGAGCTAGAAGCATTTGCAATAAGGGTGGCAGAGCGTTTAAGGGCACAAGGGTATTAATCTTAAAATTCTAATATTTAGATAATCGAGTATGTGTGGAATAGTAGGATTTTGCAGTTGTAATGAGAAAGTAGACAAGGCGATTTTAACATCTATGAGGGATGCTTTAACTCACAGGGGACCAGATGACGCGGGTATTTATATTGATGAGGAGAACAATGTAGGATTAGGTCATAGGAGGCTTTCCATACTTGATCTATCCTCTCTAGGGCATCAGCCCATGTCGAACGAAAATGGCTCCATTTGGATCACATATAATGGAGAGGTATATAACTTTAAAGAGATAAGGGAGGAGCTTAGTAAGAGAGGATATAGTTTCAAAAGCAAGTCTGATACTGAAGTAGTGATTAAATCATATGAGGAATGGGGTATAGATTGTGTTCATAAATTTATCGGTATGTTCGCTCTTGGAATATGGGATAAAAGAGAAAAAAAACTATATCTGGTTAGGGACAGAGTTGGAGTAAAACCTCTATATTACTACCAGAAGGACGGTTTATTTTTATTTGGCTCTGAACTTAAAGTGCTGATGAAACACCCTGACTTCAATAAAGAGATTGATTATAGTGTTCTACAACTCTATCTTAGATATGGTTATATCCCTGCGCCCTTCACAATATTTAATAACACTTATAAGCTTAGACCTGGGCATTATCTATGTGTGTCTAATAATAATCTAAAGGAGGTTAAATATTGGGATATAGTTGATTTTTATCTTGAGGAGCCTATAGATGCATCCGAGGATGAAATAGCGGAGGAACTCGAAAACCTACTTATAGATTCTTTTAAGTATAGACTCATCTCCGATGTTCCTGTGGGTGTATTCTTAAGCGGTGGTATAGATTCTACAACCCTTACTGCTTTACTTCAAAAAAATATAAGCACTCAATTAAAAACCTTTTCAATAGGTTTTTATGAAGATAGGTTTAATGAAGCTAAATGGTCAAAAAGAATAGCGAACTATCTTGGTACAGATCATACAGAATATTATTTGTCCGCAAAAAAGGCTATTAGTATTATTGAAAAGCTCCCTGAAATTTACGATGAGCCCTTTGGAGATAGTTCAGGGATACCTACTTACTTGGTCTCAAGACTAGCGAGACAAGATGTTACTGTGACACTCTCAGCCGACGGTGGAGATGAGCTTTTTTGCGGATATAATCATTACAGATCTATTATTTATTTAAATAGATGGTTCTTAGGATTACCTGCATATATCAGAAATTCTATTATTAAAGCACTTCCTTTATTTAGTCCGCCAACGGTTGACTCTATTTATAGAACTTTTAAGTTTTTTATGCCCAAAGTAAAAGGATTGAGGGATAAATACGAAAAGTGGAGAAACATGTTGTATGAAATTAACGATGGAAATTTTTTGGATATGTACAAATTCAACACAAATCGTTGGACACCTAACGAGATCACGAGATTGATGGAGAATAATTATGATTCTAAATTTAATACATATTTTGAGGATACTTTCTATAGACTCCATCATAATGACTTTTTGACTCAAATGATGGCGATTGATTTTAAAACCTTTCTAGTTGACGATATTCTAACAAAAGTAGATAGGGCTACTATGAGCGTAGGTCTTGAGTCTAGAGAGCCATTTTTGGATCATCGGCTGGTTCAATATGTAGCCAGGATTCCTGTAAACCTAAAATATAAAAATGGAATGAGTAAGTACATATTACGCAAGATACTCTATAAATATGTTCCTAGGGAGTTATTAGAAAGACCTAAACAGGGTTTTAACGTACCATTAGCTGAATGGCTTCAAGGAGATCTGTCCCCGTTAGTGATGAGCTATCTAAATGAAGATAGATTAAAGAAAGAAGGTATTTTTAACCCAGGTGTTGTTTCCTCTTGTGTTAAAGACTTTATGAATGGATCAATAAATGTAAATAAGATTTGGTTTCTTCTTATGTTTGAAATGTGGAAGGAAAAATGGCTTTGAAAAACGGTTGTTATGTATGAAGAGTAGTTTTAATTGGAGAAAAAAACTCTGGAGTCAAATCTGGAATTTCTTGGTTATTTTTTATTATACAGATCATAACTTTTCCTAACTAGTATAATTTTTATCATACTTTATCTGAGCGAGATTATTAGATTGGCTGTTGACTTTACGGAGTGTATTGTGTTATAAGCGGCTTATACATCAAATGAAGTTTTGATTTAAAATAAAAAATTAGTGTGATTTATTTTGATAAAATTATTCTAGAATGAGATAATCGAGTATGTGTGGAATAGTAGGATTTTGCAGTTGTAATGAGAAAGTAGACAAGGCGATTTTAACATCTATGA
>LDXN01000072.1 GCA_001443445.1 Candidatus Dadabacteria bacterium CSP1-2
TATCTGCAGGGGCGACATGGGACCTCAATTCCGCAAACAGTGTTTTGAAAATCGCGGGACTTGTTCTTGATGCCCGAATTGCACTGGCTAAAGGTGACAAAAAGTCTGCGATTGGCTTTTTGAAAAAAGCGGTTGAAGCAGAAGATGCAATCAATTACGCCGAACCTCCTGGTTGGTATATCCCAGCTAGGGAATCACTCGGTAGTGTGCTTATGTTGAACTGTGATTATGCCGAAGCCGAAAGGGTTTTTCGTGTGGGTCTTGACAAGAATCCCCGAAGTGGACGTTCGCTCTTTGGACTGATGGAGAGTTTAAAAGCGCAAGGGAAAAATTATGATGCGCAATTGGTGCAAAAAGAGTTTGAAGTCGCCTGGAAAAATGCGGACATTCAACTCAAACAAGTGGAAGATCTATTATGAAGGCGGAAAATAAGAAATGCCAAACCATGCCAAAATTGTGCTTTATTAATGCTAATAATGTTCTTGTACGCCTGCTTAGAAAAGAGAGAGTTAAGATTTCGAATTCTTCACCCTATCACTCCCCTTTTTTTAAGCGATTCAATCTCCTTTTCATCGTAACCAATAGAAATTAAGATTTCATCCGTATGCTCACCCCAGAGAGGAGCAGGGTTTCTTGGTGTGTTGTTTACATCTGACATTAAAAAAGGAAACCTTACCTGTGGGACTTTTAAGTTCTGATTGTCTATATCGAAAAAGAGATTTCGACTTTTTAAATGTGGGTGCTTTGTAACCTCTTTAAAGTTAAGTACAGGCTCAAGACAGGAATCGATATTTTCTGAAATCTCCTCCCATTCAATTCTGGTTTTTGATTTGAATATATTTTCAAGCTCTTTTCCGGTTTTCATGCTGTCGTCATACTGTTTATCAATTAAATCTCTTCTTCCAATTGCGATGCAAAAATTCTCCCAAAATTTTTTTTCAAGAGCGGCAAGCGTCATGTATCTCTCGTCTTTTGTTTCATAAACCCTGTAGCATGGGAATTTGCCATTAAAATCCATTTTCCCGCCCACGGGCATTGTGCTATCAACGATGTACTTAATGAGGTGTATCGAAAGAAGGCTTATAAGCCCATCTGTCATAGAAACATCTATAAACTGTCCTTGGTTGGTTTTTCCTCGTGCTACATAGGCGGTTAGAATTGAAATAACAGAGAAAAGTGCGCTGCTTGTATCGGCTATTTGGATCCCCGGAATTGCTGGAGAGGCTTCTCCTGTTATGCTGAGAACTCCAGTAACTCCTAAGCAGTTTAGGTCATGCAGGGCTTTATGCTTTTTGGGTCCATCTTGACCAAAGCCACTTATTGCACAATAAATCACTTTAGGGTTAATATTTCTAAGTGCGTTGTAACCAATTCCTAATCTATCCATAACTCCGGGTCTAAAACCTTCTACGATTGTGTCATACCCTTTCTCTACAAGCTCTTTAAATATTTCCTTTCCCTCTTCTGTCTTTAGGTTTAGCTTCATGCTTTTTTTATTTCTATTTAAAGCATGAAAATACACGCCGTTTCCCCCAATAGTTGGCTCAATCCAACGGGAGTAATCACCTAACTCCATATCTTCGATTTTTAGAACCTCAGCACCTAGGTCTGCAAGAATAAGGGTAGCGTATCCACCGGGGATGAGTCTCGTTAAATCTAAAACCTTAAGACCTTCAAGAGGGAGCATCTTTCAATTTCGGATTTCGGAATCCAGATTTTAAAATCTTTAGCCACGGAGGGCATGGAGAACAAAGAGAAAAGATTTTTAAAAACAAAATTTTTCTTTTTTTTCTCTCTGTGCTCTCTGTGTTCTCTGTGGCTATTACTCCGCAATCGCAAATCTGCAATCGGTGGCCTACCATCTAACAACACCTGAAGCCCATGTAAAACCCGCGCCAAAGACCGAAAAAAGAATTAAATCACCTCTTTCGACTCTACCGCTTCTTACGGCTTCGTCAAGGGCAATGGGCACTGATGCCGACGACGTGTTTCCATATCTATCCACGTTGATGAAAACCTTCTTAGGGGGGATATCGAGGCGTCTTCTTACGGCTTCCATTATTCTCAAATTCGCCTGGTGAGGAATGAATAAATCAATATCATCGGGTGTAATGTCTGCCTTTCTGATTGCCTCAATTGAGGCTGACTCCATTGCTTTTACAGCTTCTTTGAATATATCGTTCCCTTTCATTTTTATGTAGTGGAGTCTATTCCTTACGCTCTCTTCACTGGGCGGAATGCGAGAGCCACCGGCAGGCATGTGAAGTAGCTCCCAGTCGTCACCGTTTGCGCCAAGGCATAAGGATAGAATTCCTGACATGTCGGATTTTCCAATTAGAGCTGCGCCTGCCCCATCTCCAAAAAGAACGCATGTGGCTCTATCTTTAAAATCCATAATCCTCGTCATAGTCTCAGCGCCTACTACAAGAATAATCCTTGCCTCGCCGGATTCGATCATTGCCTTTCCAAGCTGAAGTCCATAGACGAACCCGGAGCAGCCGGCGGAGAGGTCAAAAGCAAACCCCTTTTTTGCTCCAATACGGCTTTGAAGAAGGCAGGCTGTAGAAGGGAAAAAATAATCAGGGGTAACGGTGCCAAGTATTACACCATCTACATCAATGGGATCAACCGATGCGGCTTCAAGTGCCCTGACTGATGCTTCATAAGCCATATCGGATGTAGCTACATCAGGGTCAGCGATCCTTCTCTCGACAATTCCAGTACGCGTGCGTATCCATTCATCTGAGGTATCAACGATTTTTTCAAAGTCGAAATTAGTTAGTATCCTTTCCGGTGCGTAACAACCAGTGCCAAGAATCCTTACAGGAATCAAAGTTGTAATTACTCCATAGAGGGTTTTGGATTGATATTATTAGGGAAAGTACAGATTTTGTCAATCAAGCTCTTGCTTGATCTAGCACTTCTTTGATTTTCTCCTTATCTTTTTTAGTCATTTCAATCCTCTTTGAATATACGATTCTTGAGTCAAAAAAAAGTACATCGAGATAATCCTGTTCCCTTATGTTTCCGAGTAACTTCATGTCTTCATTAGATTCAATGTTAAAGAAATAATCAAACAGATAAGGTTTATTTGATTTATCTCTTAAATCAAAATACATTCTTACAGAAGGGAATTCAGGTCTTTTTATGCATTCAAGCCCAAAGAATATCTGGCTTGTTTTATTTATCGACTCAATTTCGTTATGTGATCCTTTAAACACAAAAACAGTCATGTTATTCAAAGAAGTAGCAAGGCATCCTGATTCTATAAATGATAGCGTCATCATAAGTTCTTTAGGAAATTCAACTGTAGGTGTTTTGTGTGTTCTAAGTTTCTTAATCGAATTCAAGAAATTAGATAGCAAATAATTCTCCTGTAAGTCGGTTATTAGTATATTATTTTTGGATTATTCCCGTTTATTAATAACCTGATGTTCTGCCAATACGCTCTCCGATTTTTCTTTGGATTTTAATGAGAATGTATTTTGGTTTTCTTCCATGAGTTTATAAAAACGTATGAAATAAACCAAAATATAAATCTAGTATAATGAAACATTATGAAAAAATCTGAACCATGCCTGAGTCTCAGTTGAATAGCTATACAATTACCTCTTTCTTCATCCTCATCAGTAGCCAGAGAAAAAACACGCCCCCACAGGAGGCTGTAATAATTCCAACAGGGATTTCGATCGGGGCGAAGATTGTTCTTGATACAGTATCGGCTGCTGTAAGAAATGATGCCCCAAGAAGAAAGGAACAAGGAAGAATGATTCGGTTATCTACTCCTATAATCATTCTAAGCACGTGAGGAATTATGAGTCCAACAAACCCAATGGGACCTGTTACTGAGATAACTGCACTTACGGCGAGTGATGTGGCAAAATAGATTTTCTTTTCCATCAAACCTATATTTACTCCAAGCGAAGAGGCAACGTCGTCTCCTAATGCGAATAAGTTCATATCCTTCGTAACAGAAAGCAGAATTATACAGCCAGGGGTGGCAAATAATAGAGTTTTCCAAACCGTGCCAAGTTCCACAATATCTAGGCTTCCCATAATCCATCTTATTGTTTGAAGTGATTGAATGAAATCGGAGAAAAACTGGATGAAGAGTATCAAAGCCGAATAAAGGAAATTAACTACAACACCTGCAAGGAGCAGTCTTCCGGTAGCAACTACTCCATGCACTTTTGAAACCGAATATACAAAGAGGATGGTAAAGATAGAAAAGATAAAAGAAACAATCGAAATAGAAGAAAAACCAAGTAACGTATTTCCTAGTCCCAATCTTATGGCGATGAGTGCGCCGAGTGATGCCCCGCCGGAAACGCCGAGTGTAAAAGGTGCGGCAAGTGGATTTCTGAATAGAGCCTGAAGCGAAGCACCTGCAATTGCGAGTGTTCCTCCTGCAACTGCCGCCATAAGCACTCTAGGTATTCTTATCCGAAAATATATAGTTCTTGATAACTCATCTCCAGAAAAAATTGCTTTAAATGGATTTAGTTCATAAGATCCTGTAAATATGCTTATTATTGCTACAAGAATCCACAATAGAAAAAGAACGCTAATCGAGGTTATAAGTTTATTTTTGGCGTTCATGGTATTTTTCGTGATTCGTGGTTTGGTTCTCGTGATTCGGGATTCACCGTTCGATTCACGAATTACGATTCAAGAATCTACTCCGTTGGAAGAACAAATATCTTTCCGTTCTCCTTTTTCACGGTTACGTTTATTTCATAAACAGCGCTAAGAATTTCTTCTTTGAGTATCTCTTCAGTACTTCCTTCGGCAAATATGCTTCCATCCTTAAGCAGTATAATTTCATCAAAATAAAACAGTGCTGAAAATATGTCGTGTGTTGCAGCTATAACAGATATGTTTTTTTCATCTTTGAGCTTTTTAAGAAGTTTCATAACCTCAGTTTTGTGCTTTAAGTCAAGAAAAGTAGCAGGTTCATCAAGAATCATGATTTCGGGCTCTTGAGCAATTGCTCTAGCAAGAGACGAAAGCTGCCTTTCTCCTCCCGAAATCTCCGTAATTAACCTATCTTGAAGATGTTTAACACCGACAGTTTCCATAGCATTTATAGCTACTTTCCAGTCACTATCCCTTTCAAACTCAAACCTGCCGATATAGGGGGCCCTTCCCATTAGTACGACTTCAGCAACGGTGAAGGGAAAACCAAAGGTTGAGTTTTGAGGGACGTAAGAGATCTTTGTAGCTATTTCTCTTTTGCTCACATTTTTAATTTCTTTTGATTTATAAAGTATTCTTCCGATTTTTGGATTTAGAATCCCACAAAGGATCTTAAGAAGTGTAGACTTCCCCGCACCATTTGCACCAAGAACCCCCACTATCTTTCCTTTGCTGATCGATATATTAATTCCTTTTAGGACTTCAGTTCCATCGTATGAAAATGTGATGTTCTGTCCTTCAATTATTTTTTCCATATAAGTATTTAGCCACAGAGAACACAGAGTTCATAGAGTCTTTTCTTAAAAAATCTTTCTCAGTTACCTCCTTGACTAAGAAAGAGTATTTTCCTTTCATTCGAGCTCATTCGCGTCAGTTCATGGCTGAATAGTTACAACCTCGGGGTGCAAAATTTCGGCAAGAATCCTAGCTCCCTCTGAAATCCTCTGGCTAGGATGAAGAAAAGTTGTATCTGCAATAATATAAAACTCTTTATTTTTTACAGCAGAGACCTCTTTAAGTCCATCCCAAATCTTGAGGGCTTCGTTTTTGTTTATATTTTCATGGTTCACCTCAATTATCACCTCAGGGTTAAGTGAAAGGATCGCCTCTTTTGAAATCTTTATAGAAAATCTATCGGTGCTCACAACATTTTCTCCTCCGGAGAGAGTTATGATCTCATCTATGAAATTTCGGCTGCCTATAACATATATGTCTTCTAGTGTTCCTGGATTTCTACCCACAATAAAAAGAACACGCTTTGGGTTGGCATTGTTGGTTATGTTTCTAATCCGTTCGAGATTCGAATTTAGAATTTCTATGACCTTATGGGCTTCTTTCTCTTTACCTAGAGTCCTTCCTATTTTTGATATTGAATTGGATATATCTTTTATTGTATTGTTGCTCTCTACAGCAAGTGTCTTTAACCCTATCTTCCTAATTTTATCGCCAAAGATCCTATCTTGGTCTTCTATCATTATTACCAAATCAGGTTTTAGAGCAAGGATAGCCTCAAGATTTGGATTAACCCATCCGCCAACTTTAGGAAGGTTTTTAGCTTCCGGTGGAAAGTCTGAGTAAATTGTTACACCAACAACATTTTCCCAGGCTCCTAATCCATAGATGATCTCAGTTATGCTTGGAGAAAGAGAAACAATTCTCCTTGGAAAGTTCTCCGAATAGGAGACGTTAAAGAGTGTTATTATGATAATAAAGAAATAGAAAAATGTTAAGGTTCTAATTTTCAATCCCTTAACTCCACAAAGTGTCACCCTAAAAAGTTCTCTAGGTGCATGTAGTTTCTGAGATTAAGCACAGAATCGGGTGGGATTTCAAACGAGCATAACTCTGGATGAAGTATCCTTGCTAATATTTTTAAGCCATCTAGGATTCTTGGTCCCGGCCTACTGAAATAGGAGTTCGCGTCAACGAGATAAACATGACCTTTCCTAACAGCGGGGATTCTATGCCAGTATTCATTCGAAGTTAGAATCTCCACCTCTCTAAGAGTTCTCTCTATATTAAATCCACAGGGCATTAGAACAATAACCTGAGGAGCAAAGTCGAAAATCTCATCCCATGAAACTTTAAAAGAGGGCTTACCTACTTTTCCAAATCCATAGTCACCGCCTGCAATCCGTACCATTTCAGGTACCCAATGCCCAGCTACGTAAGGAGGATCAAGCCATTCCATACAGAAAACCCTAGGGCGGTCTTTTTCTTCACCGAGAAGAGATTTAATTGCAGCAATTCTGGATCGGAGATTATTCACTAAATATTCTGACTGTTCCTTTCTTTCTGTGGCTTCACCAACTAGTAATATTGTATTTAGGATTTCATCGAGCGTGTTTGGCTCTAGGGAGATTATCTGAGGTTTGTGTCCCAAAACCTTTACAACTTCCTTAACTTCGTTTCCTGAAACTGCACAAACATCGCATAGACCTTGAGTAATGATTATATCGGGGTTGGTTCTACGTAGCGTTTCTACATCTACAATATATGTACTTTTCCCAGCCTTGTAGTTTTCGCTTACTGCTTTATCAATTTCATAGCTTGTTAAATCTTCCGGATTTATTAAACTCGCTATAACCCTGGGTTTGCTACGTGCTTCAGGTGGATAATCACATTCATGGGTTACTCCAACTAGATTGTCACCTAACCCTAGCGCATAAACAATTTCCGTTGCACTTGGAAGAAATGAACAAATACGCATTGTGTCCTCTTAAACAACTATCTCCCTGATAATATCTTTAACTACTTTATGGCTAGATGCAAGGCAGCAGGGGCGATCCCCTGTGATCGACCATTACCAGGGCAGACGCTAGGTCTGCCCCTACTATTCAGGCGGAAGTATAAGAGCCGTATTAAC
>LDXN01000073.1 GCA_001443445.1 Candidatus Dadabacteria bacterium CSP1-2
AACCTTTGATAGTTCATCTAAGTTATAAAGCTTTAGCCCCACTATTTTTACCGGCATTCTAGTCTCTTTTAAAAGCGTTTTTAATATATTATGTAATAAATTACAATTTTAATTTTCTTTGTCAAGCATTTTTTATCTTTATTTAATTTTATCTTATCATAAATTCGCGCTCTAATTTCAAGATATCGATCATCTATCATTTAAAAGCAAAAAACTCCAAGTGAGTATGCGCGTCAACAAAACTCATGACTTAAGTATAGATTATAAGAAACTTTGGCGATTTAAACTATACTACTCTTACAGGCTGGCTTCCATTAGTATAGTTAGTATAGATTGTATAATGCAATTAAAGGCTTGTTGACAGTCGATAATTCTTAGAGAGATAATAATGAAGACCAGAATTTTATGGTTAATGCTTTCCTACTTTTTAATTTTATTTTTTATGGGAA
Source organism: Candidatus Dadabacteria bacterium CSP1-2 (assembly GCA_001443445.1). Classification (GTDB taxonomy): domain Bacteria; phylum Desulfobacterota_D; class UBA1144; order Nemesobacterales; family CSP1-2; genus CSP1-2. The sequence goes on from LDXN01000073.1 coordinate 450, forward strand.
TTAGTTTGGCTGAAGACTTAGAATCGGCATGTTATGACGAATATAACGTCTGCACGGCATATTGTGACAAACAATACAGCACGGACGAGTATGACATTTGGAATCATTGGAGGCCTGAATCTAATATAACACGTGGGAAGAGAAACGTGTGTAAGACAAGGTGCCTTTCTTCGCAGAATAGCTGTATCAGACGTAAAAGAGCTCTTGAGGAAGAGCAGAAGGTACAGGAAGAATTAGAAAGTCAACCTGTTGTCGCCCCACCCCTGCGGTATCGCAACCTTGGGGAAGAGCAGGAAACCCAAGAAGATACTACTACAGAATACCCCTCTTCTCCATCAGATAGTAATATTTATACATGGACGGATGAAAACGGTGTAGTTCATATAACAAATGATAAGGATTCTATTCCTCCCGAATATCGAGAACAAATTGAAAAAGGAACAAATAAGGAAGCGATAGAAATAATCAAAGACAAAAATGATACAAAATCCAAGAGCACAGATAAGAAAACAAAATAAAAAGCCTTTTTCTTCAAGCAATTAAGAGGAGACAACCTGGTAAAAGTTCTAAAGAACGCTCAAATAAAGTATGTTAAGAGTGACGAATCAATGATAAGGTTTCATGAGATTACACAGGCATGTTCTAAAATAGGATTTATTTAAACCTGCCTCTCGTGTATATACAACCTCTAACGCTATACTCATACACTCTACTTATCATTCCTCTACGTATCTTCTTTCAATGCATGTTTGCAGCAAGCTATTGCTAACCGGCATTACTGCCACGGGTCTGAAAGTCAAGAACCCACTCAGCAAGAATATCTCTGTTAACCAGTTCACATCCGGTTGATTTTGCTAGTTCTATTGCATCTTCGGAGAAATAACTATTGGTAATCAACATTGCTTTATCGCAACCGTAGCGATGTTTTTCCCTATCAATATTACTCACAGCGAGTCTCGAAACTAAACCGGTTTGTCTTTCTATTTGAACAGCATATTTATGGTCATTCTTCTTGGCTATCATATTTATACCAAGATCAAGAGTGGCATCTGTCGTCTCAACTTTAAATCCCCGGTGAGTTAAAAGCCTAATAACATAATTTTCAAATTCAGTTCGACTAATACTATCTATATTTAATATTTCTAAGGCTCGAAGTCCTCTTTCTCTCTCTTTTTGCTCTTTGAATTTGAGATAACTGCGGAGTAAATAGACTAATACGATTAAACCAATAATTACGAGTGTTCCAGCTACAACTTTCTTAATATTTTCCTTTACGAGTCTTGAAACCTCATCAAAAACATTCTTAAAACCCTTCTCTATTTTTTCTATGGTTGCACCGCTTCCGCTTTTGGGTTTCGATTTAACTGCCGAGCTCCGATACTCGCTAGGTATAGATTCTGGGTTATCAGTTACGTGAACTACTCCATTTTTATCAACCCATTTGTATAGCTGTTTAGCTGATACAGTAGGTGGCATTAAAACAATTAAGCATAAAGCGATTACGGTGAATTTTATGTATTTCATTTTAAGTGTCTATTATAAATACAAATCAATAACCCTGCAGCAAGTTGCAGGGTATAGTCTTAAAAATATACCGTTATAGCTGTCATTGCGAGGAACCCTGAGCTACGTCGAAGGGAACGAAGCAATCTAAAATGAGAGATTGCTTCACTTCGTTCGCAATGACAATGCAGCATTGTGGAAACCCTGTAGCAAGCTACAGGGAATTCTCAAGTTAAACTAGAAATTACTTATACACATAATTCTACTTTCACCTCTTGCCTATTTACAACTTCAAAATACATTCCATTTGAGTTAACACTTTCATCAGTGATATAATGCTCTATATAGAGGGTCATGTAGAAATTCAAAATGTCTAGCAAACCTTTAACTAGGACATCAAACTGGAAAAAATCCTTTGCCGATAAACTTCTTCAAATCCTAGGTTCTGATGGAGTTATCTCCTCACCAGACGAGCTCATTGCTTATGAGTGCGATGGGCTTACAGGCTATAGAGTAACACCTATTTGTGTAGTTCTGCCAAAATCGGCAAAAGAGGTTTCAGAAGTCATTAAGCTTTGTAATAATGAAAATATTCCATTTGTGCCTAGAGGCGCTGGAACCGGACTTTCTGGTGGTGCACTGCCTGTGGAAGAGGGGCTTGTAATTTCCTTATCACGCATGAATCAAATTTTGGAGATTGACATTCCCAATCAACGGGTGGTTGTTGAGCCAGGTGTAATAAACCTCTGGGTCACAAATGCAGTAAGTAGCAGTGGATACTATTATGCCCCAGATCCTTCTAGCCAATTGGTCTGCACTATAGGTGGAAATGTCGCAGAAAACTCTGGCGGAGTTCACTGTCTAAAATACGGAGTTACGACTAATCATGTTCTCGGTCTTGAAGTGGTCCTCCCTGATGGAGAGATTGTGGAAGTTGGTGGAAAAACACTAGACCATCCAGGCTATGATCTTTTAGGACTATTTGTTGGCTCTGAAGGTCTTTTGGGAATCGTTACTAAAGTAACTTTAAGAATCCTCAGAAAACCTGAATCTATAAAAACAATTCTTGCAGCTTTTGAAAAGGTTGAGGATGCAGGTTCATCGGTATCAGGGATTACGGCAAGGGGAATCATTCCAGCAGGAATGGAGATTATGGATAATTTGGCCATCCGTGCTGTAGAAGAGGCCGTACAAGCAGGGTATCCAGTAGATGCAGGCGCTATACTTTTGGTTGAGCTTGATGGACCAATTGCTGAAGTTGAAGCACAGATGCCAGTTGTAATAGAGGTATTTAAAGAAAATAGAGCAAAGGAAGTAAGGGTTGCAAAAGACGATGACGAAAGAGCGCTATTTTGGAAAGGAAGAAAAAGTGCCTTTGCAGCGATGGGACGGATTAGCCCTGACTACTATGTTCAAGACGGTGTTATTCCTCGGACTAAACTCTCAGAAGTCCTAGGTGAGATTGTGAAATTAAGCGCAAAATATGGGCTACGGGTAGCAAATGTTTTTCACGCAGGCGATGGGAATCTTCATCCTCTAATTCTTTATGATTCTTCTAAACCAGGAGAGTTAGAGAAAGCGGAAGAGTTGGCGGGTGAAATTCTCAAGGTCTGTGTTGATGCTGGTGGAAGCATTACAGGAGAGCATGGTGTGGGATATGATAAAAAACAATTTATGCCGCTAATGTTTACTGAAGAGGACCTAGATACCATGAACCTAATCCGTTGCGCATTTGACTACAAAGGGCTATGCAATCCGGGAAAGGTATTCCCAACACCTCGCACTTGTGTCGAAGTAGGCAGTAAATCATATAAAATGCACCCTATTGAAAAAGAGGGCTTAGGAGAAAGGTTTTAGATTATGTTTAAGGTTAACCACGTGACCTTTTATAATCGTCATTGCGAGCGTAGCAAAGCAATCTCGTTTTTAAGGTCTGGTGTTTGAGATTGCTTCGTCACTCCGTTTCTCGCAATGACAAATAAATTATGGGTTATTACGTTAGATGGTATGTGTAAAACTATAATGAAAGACCCACTAAAAGAAATTATCAATATTGTGGGTAATGACCACATACTATCTTTACCAACGGAACTTGAACACTACTCGGTTGATGGCATAAAGCCTAATCTTGTTGTTTTCTCAGAAACTATAGAAGAAATCTCTGAAATTATGAAAGTGGCCTCTTCCGAACATCTTGCGATAACCCCTTGGGGAGGCGGAACAAAAATCGGTTTTGGTAGAGTGCCAGATAAAGTTGATGTTATAGTTTGCACAGCTCGTCTTAATAGAATCCTTGAACATGAGGCTTCAGATCTTATAGCAACCGCAGAGTGTGGAGTTTCATTAAAGAAGTTTCAAGCTGAACTCCGAGAAAAAAACCAATTCCTTGCTATTGACCCACCTCATGTAGAACTTGGAGCAACCGTCGGTGGGATTATCGCCACAAATGATAGCGGTCCGAAAAGGCTTAAGTTTGGTACGATGAGAGAGTCCCTAATCGGTATTAAAGTAGTTAAACCCGATGGGAGTATTGTAAAAGGTGGAGCAAAAGTAGTTAAAAACGTTGCTGGCTATGATCTACCAAAACTCTATGTCGGCTCTCTTGGTACTCTTGGAATCATTGTTGAAGGTACCTTTCGCCTCTATCCAATTCCGGAAGCCTCCAAAACTTACTTAGCCACTTTTCCAAATCTCGAGATATTTCAGGAAACCGTTCTTTCAATTTTAAACTCCTCTATTGTCCCTACTTGCTTTGAAGTTCTAAATCCCGATCTTATAAGTGCTATATCTAACAACTTAAATCTCAATTTGAAAAAAGAGAAATACGCACTTGCTGTCAGGATAGAAAGTGTAGAGAAAGCCGTAAGAGAACAGATTTCTAAAGTGAAGCAAATTTCCGAAGAAAAAAACGGAGAAGGGATTTTACTTAAAGGTGACATCGAAGAAAACCTCTGGCAAGAGATTAGAGAATTTCCATGGCGCATTTCTTGTGATAATAGAACGGTTTGTAAGGCAAGCGTCCTTATTGCAGATGTCCCAAGGGTTTTCCAAGCAGCAGAGGAGTTGTGTAAAAAATCTGGACTTAAGATCTATATATCAGGACGAGCAGGTAACGGAGTTTTAATTTTTGCAATTGAAGTGGAGCGACCCTTCGACTATGCTCAGGGCTCACCACAGGAAGAAATGTTAGCGGTGGTTGAAGCCATCAAATCCCTTCGTGCTCTGGTTAGTCCTCTAAAAGGTACCCTGGTTATTCAAGACGCCCCTATATCTATAAAATCCCAAGTAGATGTATGGGGTGACCTAGGAACATCACATAAGGTAATGGAAAAGTTAAAAAACCTCTTCGACCCTTATCAGATTCTTAATCCTGGTAGATTTATCTAGGGGAAATAATAGATAACCAAAGGCGTGAGGCGTTTACCTGCCAACCGCTAAATACTTTTTATGCAGTTTGCATAATGCTCTTTGCATAATTATTATTATGCAAAGAGCATAAGAGGGTAATTATTTTTCAATTTCATGTTAGAACTATAGTTAAGTATAAAAAGGGACTTCCTTGAGTAATATTAGCTTCAATGGTCTTCGTGTAACAGCATTTGAGAGTCGCCATGCAAAGGAGATAGAAAAGCTCATATCTTATTATGGTGGTTTCCCACTAGTGGCGCCATCTATGCGCGAAGTGCCTTTGTCAGAAGCTGCTGAGGCACTTGCCTTTGCAGAGCAACTATTCGCAGGCAACTTCGATGTTCTCATATTGCTTACCGGTGTTGGGACGCGCACATTGGCCGAGGCCATTTCAACAAAGTATCCACGCGAGCGCTTAGTCGAAGCTTTAAAGCGTGTCACCATTGTCGCCCGCGGTCCCAAGCCAGTAGCTGCACTTCGTGAGATGGAACTTAAACCCGACATCCTCATTCCTGAACCAAACACATGGCGTGACATTCTTTCAACACTAGATAGTTCACTCACCCTGAAAGACAGAAATATCGCTGTGCAAGAATATGGTATTTCAAATCCTGACCTGCTAGCAGGCCTCCGTGAACGTGGCGCAATTGTTACAGCAGTTCCGATTTACCGCTGGGCCCTGCCTGAAGACTTGATACCACTTCGCAATTCTATCCACGCCATCGCTTCCGCTGACGTAGATATATCTCTCTTTACAAATGCACATCAGGTTCGCAACCTCATCCAGGTCGCAACTGATGAGGGGTTAAAACAAGAGCTTTACGAAGGCTTTAAGCAGGTCGCCGTAGGCTCAATCGGACCAACTACGACAGAGGCACTAACCGAGGTAGGATTAGCCGTGGACTATGAACCAAACAGCCCAAAGATGGGAAACCTAGTGCGTGAGATGGCACGGCGTGGGACAGCACTCAAGCATAAGAAGCGGATTGCATATTCAAACGGAGTAGACACAAACGCTTGGAAGCGCGTCAATATGGTTTGGACTACCGACAACANNNCAGGCCATCCATTAACTAAAACCTATCAATCCGTTTTTATGAAGGCCTGTCGCTGTGAGTTGACTGACTATACCCCGATTTGGTTGATGCGTCAGGCAGGAAGGTATATGCGTGAATATAGGGAACTGCGTGCCAAGGTGCCATTTATAGAACTCTGTAAGACCCCTGAGCTCGCCGCTGAGGTAACACTAATGGCAGTAGACCGCTTGGCAGTTGACGCTGCAATTATATTTACCGATATTCTTGTAATCCTGGAACCTTTGGGTGTTGAGTTAGAATTTTCAAAGGGTGAAGGCCCCGTCATCAAGAAACCTTTACGCAACATTAAGGCATTGGACACGCTAAGAGAGTTCGAACAAGAAGCGCTTCAATTTGTTTATGATGCTGTCCGAATCACACGCCATGCGCTTGATCCTGATATTGCCCTCATAGGCTTTGCTGGAGCGCCGTTTACAATCGCGTCCTATGCAATTGAAGGTGGCGGTTCGCGCAATTATGAACATACAAAGGGGCTAATGTACCAGGATGCAGGTGCGTGGCATGCCCTGATGGAACGGTTAGCTGATGCAACGGCTTCTTATCTCAATCGACAGATCGCTGCCGGCGCAGATGCAGTGCAACTCTTCGATAGCTGGGTAGGATGTCTTTCACCCGATGACTATCGTGAGTTCGTACTTCCACACATGCATCGGCTCATTCACAGCCTGACGCCAGGCGTACCAGTTATACACTTCGGTACTGATACCGCGGCATTGCTTGAACTGATGAAAGAGGCTGGCGGTGATGTCATTGGACTTGACTGGCGCGTAGACCTTCGTGAGGCATGGGCACGATTAGGTTACAACGTGGCGATTCAGGGCAACCTCGATCCTGTTGCACTCTTTGCTTCACCTGCTGAAATTGAACGCCGTGCCAGAAAGATTTTAGAAAAAGCCGACGGACACCCTGGGCATATCTTTAACCTCGGACATGGCATACTACCGGGAACGCCTGTTGACCACGTGCTGGCACTTGTGGACGCAGTACATGAATATTCGTCTGTATAGGAAGATGAATAATAAGTAGAATT
>LDXN01000074.1 GCA_001443445.1 Candidatus Dadabacteria bacterium CSP1-2
CCCTTCTAAGATAGGACTTGGAAAAGTTCGTTGCAGTGTCTCCAATAGATTCTGGTATTCCGATGCCAATTAACCTAACCTTTTCTATATTTACATCCGAGAGTTGACAATCAAACGTATCTCCATCAATAACTTGTGCCACGTAGCATTTAATGTAATCAGGGTGAATAAACTCTTTTACCTGCTCGTAAGTGCTACATCCTGTGAGAAGAAAAGATATAGACAAACAAGCAATTATTAGTGTGATAAATATAGAGTTTTTAGTCATGAATTACCAAGTGGAGTTTTATTTAGTTTATTTACATAGCTAGAAAGCGTTCTATTCTATATAAGACGCTCATTACCCAAACTTAGACCTAGATAAAAGCCTCCCCTGTTGCCAAATCACTCCTAAAAGGAAAAATAAGGATGCACTGGTAGTTATAGAAGCACCGGTTGGAAGAGATAAGATAAAAGAAAAATAATAGCCAAGAACTGCTGATAAAATCCCTATTAAAACTGCGAGAACAAAAACCCAATTCAGTTTCTCAGTTAAAAAAAGCGCTGTAAGAGCTGGAAGAACAACCAGAGCAAATACAGGAAGAGCCCCAAGAGCTCGTGTTGTGACTGCTATCACAACCCCAACGGTGAGCAATAAAACTGTATTAAGTATTCTTACTGGATACTTAAATAACCGTGCCGTCTCAGGGTCGAAAGAGACAAAGATAAAATCCTTAAAAAATATCCAGTGAATGAGAATAGCAACAATTGCTACAGCGGGCACTATATAAACCTCTTTCGGATCTACAACTACAGCACTTCCAAAAAGGATGTCAGCGATGTCATGAGCTTCGTGAGTGATTCGGTCGGCTATAATGACTACAATCCCAGAAGCAAGTAAATACCCGAATCCTATCACTCCTTCCTGGCTTATGCGAAAAAACTCTCTGTTTAGAGCGAAAAAAAGGGCAGCAGCCCCTGTCATAACCAATGATAAGGCAAAGGGATCTATCAAAGATTGAAATAAACTTAAAGCAGAAAACCCCTGAAGATAGAAGGCAAGAGCCACACCAAAACTTGAGACCTGAGAGAGCATCGCACCTACAAAAACAATCCGACGTAGCACCACATAAACTCCGAGAAACCCGCATATGGCCCCTGATACAGCTCCAACAATCATAGGATCACGCCAGAGAAAGTAGCTTCTTATAAACTCTCCAAATGAAGAAGTATCCAACATTACCTCCAGATTATTGTTTAAACTTAGACCTTATTAAGTCTAGGTTTTTTTATCACTTCCTCTAGCCTCTGCGTATATTCGTATCTTATCCGTAACTTGCTCTACAGTTACATTCAGTCCAAAAACCCTGCTTAAAGTTTCGCCACTGAAAACTTCCTCTATAGTCCCTGAAGAAAAAAACTCATCATCTTTATCAATCATGACCACATGGTCGGCAAACCTAGCAACTATGTTTAAAAAATGACTCACCATAAGAACCGTAAGGTTATCTCTCTCTTTTATTTTTCCTATCAATTCCATAATAGCAGTCTCCCCCTTAATATCCATTGAGGCCGTGGGCTCATCAAGGATCAATATATCGGGTCCCCCGGCAAGGGCATGGGCAAGAAGTGTGCGCTGCTTTTCACCTCCTGAGAGCGACCTAAATAGACGATTCCTTAAGTGAGGAATTTCAACCTTCTCAAGACACTCAGTTACAATCTTCCAATCCTCTTTTTTAATACCTCTGCCAACGGGTATTCGTATGTACTTTCCCATAGCCACAAACTCTGCAACTGAGATAGGAAATATATGATCAAAGTTTTCGCGTTGAGGAACGTATCCAAATATCAAAGGATGGTTTTTACCGTATTGTACTTTTCCCTTTACAGGCGGCATAAGTCCCAAAATAGTTTTCAATAATGTAGTTTTTCCCCCTCCATTCGGACCGACTATTCCCCAAAACTGCCCGTTTTGAATGGAAAGATCTATAGAGTCTAACAATCCTCTTTTATCGTATCCGATTACAACGTCTTCCAATTTTATTAGAAAAGATGAATCCATTTTTTTATCTCCCTTTTGATGTATGATACGCAGAAGGACTTATCCCACCTGCCCTTCTGCAAAGTCCGCTCTAGCCTTTTCCATGATTTGCCAACTTAGATGTGATTTCACCAACAATCGCATCAAAAAGGTCGAAATATGTATTTATCCCCTCACGTCCACCCACTTGTGAGGGTAGAGCAAGAAAAGAAGCACCAGTTTTTTCTGCAATCAGAGCGGGTGTCTTTTGGGGATAGTAAGACTCTGCTATAACAAGCTTTACATTCATTTCTTTCATCTTCCTAATCAACTCCGCCACATAAGAAGGTGAAGGTGGAATACCCGGTTTTGGCTCTATATAGCCTACTTCTTTAAATCCAGCCCAATCAGAGAAATAAACCCAGCTTTTGTGATAGGTAACGACTTCAGTACCCTTGTAAGGGACGAGTTTTTCGTCCCATTCCTTGATCTTTGCGCTAAGACGTTTCACAAAATCTTTTAGACGCTCATCATAGTAAGAAGCGTTTTCAGGGTCTATTTCCTTTAGTCTATCTGCAATTCCTTTTGCAACAGAGATCCCGTTTCTTGGGTCAAGCATATAGTGTGGGTTTCCAAGTGGATGTACGTCTCCCATGCTTCTGTCAACGCGTACAGTCGGCACTTCAAGGACTATTGGAATTAGTGTAGAGGAGTTAAGATTACCTGGAGCATTAATAGAGGTAATTTTTGAATTTCTAGACCCAGTGATAAGTACAGGGAGCCAACCTATTTCCAAATCTAATCCCGTATAGAGTAGCAAGTCTGCCTTGTTTAAAAGCAGAACATAGCTTGGTTTTGCATCCACAAAGTGAGGGTCCTGATACCCTTTTGCAAGGCCTTCTACCTCAAGTTTATCTCCTCCAATCTCCTTTGCAATTGCTGCAAGAGTAGGAACGGAAGTGACTACTCTTACTTTTGCCAATGCATCTTCAGCAGAAACGAACAAGAAGAATGTCATTGTGAGCAAAGCGAAGCAAATAGATAACGCTACAGATTGAAAAATTTTATACAGTTTCATTAGACTTACCTCCTTTTTCAAATTCTTTAAAACGGATGAGCCCCATGAGGCCCAAGCGAATACTGAAACTGAATGTAAAATGCGCTATAACTACCCCTGAAGTCAGGGTCATCAAATTCATACTGGAGCCTTATCCTCGAAAACTCGGTCGGGTTAAACGTCAGCATAAAAGCGTATCTAAGCTCCTTTCCCAAAAGGCCTAGTATCTCTTCCTCTTCTTCCACCTCTTGTCTTATGACTCTGAGTAAATTCTCTGCCCCCACATCATCTGCCAAGGGAACAACCGGGTCGTCGGTATCTACAAAATCAAATCTAAACCCGCTGTTCCACCTTTTTGCAAAGCGATAGATGAGCTGTGCATATGCTCCCCAATCGTCCAAGGTTTTTTCAGGTGTTTCAGCTTGTCTATACATAAATTCAGACTGTAGCCAAACCTCCTGGTAAGAAGAGCTGTATTTGAGTGGTCTGTACTTTGCAAATAAGTCAGCACCGTATAGGTTTGAGCGATTTTCAGTTCCCGTACCGTTAGAGCCGGTTGCGAAAGAGCCTCCTAAGCTAAGAGAGAAATCATCTGTAACTTCAAAGAAGTTAGAGATATGAAAGATATAAAGGAGCAAACCTATATTGTTTGCATCCTCATCCGGAGCAAAGGTAGTTGTTTCCAAACCACCAGGACTATTTACAGAGGCGCTCAGTTCTACATACCAAGGAAGTGGAACGAGAAAATTAAACTCCGCCCCTACTGGGTTTAAATGCTCACCCAGAAAATAAGCGGCTGGAAGAGCAAGTGTTACAAAGTCCTGAAACTCTCTATGCTGGAGGTTAATCCTTCCGAATTTACTTCTCATTAATCCAGCCCTTATCTGTAGATTCAATGGGAGAGTAAGGAGACTGGTAGCGTATGATTCTTCTATTTCAAATATATCCCGTTGAAGCGCAAAGAAACTGTCAAATCTAAAATATGGGTCAACAACACCCTGAAACGCCACTTCAAGTTCCTGCAAGTCAATCCCTGTGTTCTCAGGATCAATCTCAGCATGGAAAATTGGATCATCTGTCGTGAAATAGGCTCCAGAAAATATTCCAATAATGCTTATGTCCGGGTTAAGAGACTGAACAAACTTCTGAAGAAAACCGGGTTGAGGCGGAGGAGCAGTTTCAGTAAGCGCCTTTTCTACCTCCTTTTCTTCTTTTTGTTTTTGTGCTTCTTCTTCGAGTTTTCTATTTTTCTCTTCAAGCTCCTGCAATTTCTTTTGCATGCTCTCCATCTGTTGCCTAAGTTCTTGCATTTGCTTTTTTATTTCATCACTTTCATCACCCCAAACCTCTTTGTATACACTCGGAGAAAAAAACAAGAAAGCAAAAACGAAAAGGATAATACGCCTATTTATATTAGTTACGCCGAGATACCCGGCTGCTACCCGAATCTTCATAGCCCACCTCCTAAGTTAGTAGTAGCTATTTACAATCTTCTATAACTGTCATTGCGAGCGTTAGTGAAGCAATCCCTCGATTGCTTTTAAGATTGCTTTGCGACTTCGTCGTGAGCTTAGTCGAACGACTTCGTCCCTCGCAATGACATCTGGCTACTCAAATAATCGGAGGTGAACGAGGGGATTTATTTGAAGCTAAAAATGAAGATGGGATTAAAATATCAAGATTTAAAAAAGTTATTAGTATTCCAAAAAAACTAAAATCGAGAGTATCGCTTACAACACTTGGCTTAAAATTTCCATTAATACGACATGCTGAACAGAACTCCTTAGAGTGATTTGGGTACTTTGATTCTGATTTAGAAAGTTTGTCAAAATAAGGTTTACCAAGGTGAAAGATATGATTATGAAGGGTTAAAGAAAATACAAAAAATATGGTCAGGCTGAGAGCTATTAACTTTGAGATCCTTAATCCTGTCTTCTCTTGTAAATTCATCCTAGACCTGACTTTTTCTCTTTAAATAATAATGCTTCATTAGCAATGGTGCAAGCAGCCTCCTCAACTGTTAAAGAAAGATCTAGATTAATACCATATTTTCTTAATTCGAAGAAAAGCGCGCCAAGTACTGGAGGCTCTATGTGGCATTTCGAAAGAAGCTCAAGCTGAGTAAAAATCTCTTTCGGCGACCCACGTCCTACAATTTCTCCTCCCATAGCCATAAGATAGACCGTATTAGCTATTAAGGGAACTGTATCAATATTGTGAGTAGATATAATAAGAGCGGTTTCGTTTTCACGACTTATACGGTTAAGAAGACCGATAAGATCCATCCTGCATGTAGGGTCCAAACCTTCAAACGGTTCATCTAGTATAAGTAGCCCTGGTTTTGTAACTAGCGCGCCTGCCAATCCCACTTTTGTTTTCTCACCGCCGCTTAGGTAATGTGGGACCTTATCTCTAAGATGCGAGATATCGAGTTTCTCTATAATGTCTTCCACTAGCCTTTTAACATCCTCCTTCTTGTAGCCATAATTACGAGGGGAGAATGAAATATCGTCCCATACAGTAGGAGCGATTATCTGATTCTCAACGTTTTGAAGAAGCACCCCGATTCGCTCTCTTATCTTTATATAATCCTTTGATGGATCAACTCCAAAGACACTTATCATTCCCTCCGATGCCATGAAAAGACCAATTAGATGAAAAAGAAGCGTTGATTTACCACTTCCATTTGGCCCCAAAATTACAACTCTCTCCCCTTGATGCACTACAAAGTCAAGTCCATGAAAATGGAGTTTTGTCCCGTCAGGATATGTAAATCTCAAGTTGCTTACTCTTACTATCTCTTCCAAAATACACCTCGAGTGCTATTGTGAAAATAAACATAATAAGCCGAGCAACAAACAAATACGATAGAAAGAGTGAGCAAATAAATACCGTAAAGTTTAAAATCGTCTTCTAATCTCGCTCCAAGTGAAACACTAAGAATGAAAAGACCAACTGCAATCGGAAAAATATCTTCATGACCTAATTTTCTCTTTCTCTCCTCTTCCGCTATCTTTCCGCTGTATCCCCTTACCTGCATCACCCCGTAAAATCTTTCACTTAAGTCAAAACCTCGAATCAGAAGAAGGCCTATTCCAGAGGCAAAGTTTGATATGTTTTTTATATACCTCCTTGGACTGAGTCCTCCTCTTATTCTCAAGGCCCGTAGAAGATTTCCCATAAGCTCAAGAAGTATGAATAGAGAACGGTAGGTGAGATATAATCCCTCCAATATGACTCTAGGTAGGAAAGGACTTATGGAAGAAAAGACGCTTGGATAGGGTGTCGTTACGATTAAAATCACCATAGCGAGAGCAGCGCAAAGGGCTTTAAGAATAATGGTAGCGGGTATTATCCAATCCTCACTCCAGCTACTTATTGCAAAGAGCACTGCAAATATAGCAGGATAAGCGGCTATAGAAATGATTTTTAGAAATGGAAGTCTGGTTAAGATTACCAAAGAAGCAAGCATTAAATATATGCTAAGAAGAACTATAAAATCGTTTGTGATCACAATGGATGCAAGGACAAACACAGTGGAGATTATCTTATAAAGTGGTGAAGCTCGGTGGAGAAGACCTTCTCCACTATTTGCAAAATAGTCAATTATTCCGATATCCACTAAAACCCTCCTAAGTTGCCTCCGATAGAATCAGGTCAGGTCTAACGCGTGAGACATACCTTATAACAAACCCACTAATCACTGCCTCTAATATCCATCCAAACATCCCTAGAAAAAAAACCGTCTTAGCAAATGTTTCAATATCTATCTTGTTATCTTGCATTTCATGTTTTTCGTTTTCTCTGTGTGGTCCAAGAGAGAATACTTTTCCAATAAAGTTTTCTTTATCAACATGCAATATTTTCTCTGGATTGACTTGAGATAGATAAACAATACCTATCATAAGAGACGTGCTTATAATAAGGCTAAGCATTGTTGCCAGAGCTGCAGATAGGCCAGCGGATATCTTACTACTACTTAAAAGACCCAAGAAAGCATGAAAAAAATAGAAACCCACTGCAGCTTCAGTTCCAACGACTAGAGTATTAAGTCCTACAACAGTAAACCCTCCATGACCAAACATTGCGATCATCAAATCAACAATAAAAACAGATATAAACCCAAGAGCAGGACCTAGAACTATCCCCGCAATTACACTCATGTTTATATGGTAGGCAATTGGAACAATTTCAAGCGTCATACCAACTATCATAATTGCTGAAACAATACCAATAAGAGGAATCTTTCGTCCTAGTTGAACATTCCGCACTCTTCT
>LDXN01000075.1 GCA_001443445.1 Candidatus Dadabacteria bacterium CSP1-2
GAATTGTTATTAAACATTGTAAAACGAAAATAGGAAGAGAGACCAGTTGTTACAATTCACTGCTTTCTTTCAAAAGGGTAAGGATACCTATTATATTTGTAACCTTAACAATCACTTTACTGATTTTCGGTCTTGGCAGCCAGTCCGCTTTCAGTCAGTGTGCCGGATTATGCTTATATGAACAGGACACTCCCCAAACTAAAATCCCTCCCGTAGGATTAAATGCAGGGTATCGGGAATCAGACACCATTTATCTTGGATCTGAAGAGGTAAAAGAACCCAATCGAGACCTGTCAGTATCCGATGTCCAAGGAGTATCAAGTAAGAAAAACTCCGGCATTTTTGCCAGCGAAAGAATCAGTGTATCTCAAGGCTTGTCAGATGAATTTGCTCTTAATGAGATGGATTCAACTGGCACAGTCGGTGAAAACACGGGCAGTAGGCTTTACGCTGCTAATGACGCTGGAGCTGATTCCTACTCTCAAACCTCTAAATCAAAACATTGGGAATTTATATTAATACCATATGTATGGTTTACGGGTCTTAACGCAGACATAACAGTTAATGGAGCGACTGCCGATGTAGATGCTAGCTTTCTTGATCTAGCTAAGGATCTCGATTTTGCATTCATGTTTCACGGCGAAGCATGGTGGAAAGGCAAGTTTGGAGGCTTTGTGGACACGGTGTATTCGAAATTATCAGACAGTGGAGATATAAGCGAATTCGAATTCCGTCAACGTTGGATTGACTAGCAAGTTATTCATCCTAGAATTTGGGGGGTTATACCGAGCAGGCACCTGGGACATCGGAAGTCCGTACAATAGCTTTGTACAAAAAGCAAAGCCGTCTGTTACCTTAGATTTCCTCGCCGGCGGACGTTACTGGCATCTGAATAATGAGTTAGACATCCATGGCTCCTTAGGGATGTTATCTTCGGAAATAGATAAGAGTCGGAAATGGGTTGATTTTATTGTTGGAGGACGGATTGGGTTGAATTTTTATAAAAAACTAACTTTTGAAGTTAGAAGTGATATAGGAGGTTTTGGGCTTGGTTCTTCATCTAAAATTGCATGGAATATTGTTTCAGCGATCGGTTATGAATTACCCTGGTACAGAATAACCCCACTTATCGGATACCGAGCACTATACGATGACTTCTCCACTGAAAGTGGAAGTAATAGCTTTGAAAGCAAATTTTGGTTGCACGGCCCAGTGCTTGGAATTGCTTTCATATTCTAGACATGTTGTGAGTTTCCAAGGTACAAGATGATTAAGTAAGGCATTAAGATGTGTGCGAATCACAGAATCCCTATTTTCGCCGAGGGTGAAATTCTTAGTGTTCAGTAGGCAGTTAAGCTCGAATATGCCATTCCGCATATCAAATTAATTTTTCTTTGTTAATCACCCTCGCAAACATTCATGCAAATGGAGATGAAGTGATGAAGGTTTCAATCAGAGCATTGGTCGTTGGATTTCTTCTTTTGCCATTTCTTAGTGAAAACGTACTGGCGCAAACTCGCAGTGAACAAATTGAAGAGCTTAAAAGACAGATTGAAGAAATAGAGAGGCAGAACCAAGAGCAAATTGAAGGGCTTAAAAAAAAGATTGAGGCTCTAGAGGCCGATAGAGAAGCAGTAGAGAAACAAATGGAGGAACAATTAACCAAGCAAAAAGCCGAGGAAAAGGAAGGGTGGCAGAGTAAGTTCGAGGCAGGCTACAAAGATGGTTTTTTCTTTAAAACAAAAGATGGGAACTTTTCAATGAAAATGAATATACTTGCCCAGTTTCAATTCTCTGTAAATGATACAACTGATGAGCTTACAGCCACGGATTTCGAGATAAGAAGGCTTAGACTAAAGTGGAGTGGAAACGCCTTGAGACCGTGGTTCCTTTACTACATTCAAGTAAGTGCTGATAGTGGCGATTTAGAGCTGAGAGATGCGTTTTTTGACGTTTCTTATGACATGCAAATTGCTCCGAGGGGAGGTCAATATAAGGTTCCATTCACTAGAGAGCACCTCACTTCAGCTCATGAACTACAGTTTGTAGAAAGGTCGATTCTCGATGAAGAGTTTCGTCTTGCACGAGATATAGGGGCAGGAACTTATGGGGTTCTTGGGAACTATATTGTTTATGGTGCTGGGGTATTTAATGGGGATGGAAGCAACGCTATAAGCACAGATTCGAATCTCCTTTATGTTGGAAGAGTACAGTTTACTCCTTGTTGCGGTGAACTAAGGTATGAACAGGGACAGTTTCCCACAGGCGGGAGTTACAATATGGTACCGAACTTTGGACCGAAAGGGACGCCCCTTATAGCTATCTCTGCTGCAGTTGCGGGAATGCCAGGGCTTAATATAGATAGGAAAAGCCCTGATAACGATATAACGCAAAGATATGAAGATATATTCGGTCCCGATGCTGCAAATCCAGTAGCTAATTTCATCGAGTTTACAGCGGATATAAACTTTAAATATTATATTTTTAGTCTTGAGGCAGAATACGACTTAAGGAATATAGACCCACTTTCCAGTCAGTTTGCAAGTCCAACAGACCAGGGATTTAGGATTCAAAGTGGTATCTTTTTGATTCCTACCCTTATAGAGGTTGCTGGGAGATTTGCACTTATTGATTTTGATGACGATGTACCCGGACCAGACCTGGAGTATGAAATTACACCTGGACTTAATTTCTACATGTCAAGAAGCCACAATTGGAAGATTCAGCTTAATTATTCTTTCATTAAAAACACTTTCACAAATGCTAGTGATATTGACGAAAACATATTTAGGGCACAGCTTCAAGCTTATTTCTAATTTACTGGATTTAACTCACGTTATATCGGGTAAAAAGAAAGCTTTCAGGTTTTACTTTATAAAGAAGTTGACGACAGTCAGAATTGGGTTGATTTTATTGTTGGTGGACATATTGAATTAGAATTAATCAAAAAGCTGACTTTTGTTCTTAGAAGTGATATAGGAGGCTTTGGTTTTAGCTTTTCATCTGACTTTACATGGAATATTGTTACTTCGATCGGATATGAATTACCATGGTATAGAATAACTCCATTAATCGGATACCGAGCACTATACAATGACTACGATAAGGGAAGTGGTAATGATCGCTTTGAGTGGAACACATGGACGTATGGACCCCAAATTGGGATAGGATTTAGGTTCTAAATAAAATAGCTTGAATCATGAAGAGTAAAACATAGGAGGTAAAATGAAGTGAAACAAAAACTCGTTATATCACTTTTCGGTTTTCTACTGGTCGTGATTTTAGGCATGCAGGTCCTGGCGGCAGCCGGTCTGTCCGGCCTCGCCGCTGCGCAGGAGAAGGTCACGCCGGACGGGATCGACCGGACGGTTCTTCCCGTTCGTGAGCCAGAATACCCACCCATCACCGAGCTCGATGCGCGCAAAGCTAAGGCCCCGCCGCGGTTCGAAGTGAAGGCACCCAAAGGCGCACCCAATGTCGTCATCGTGTTGATTGATGATATGGGCTTTGGTGCGCCAAGCGCTTTTGGCGGACCCATCAACATGCCCACATTGGATAAAGTGGCAGCCAATGGTATCAGGTATAATCGTTTTCACACAACGGCATTGTGTTCACCTACACGCACAGCATTGCTGACGGGCTACAATCACCATAGCAACAATGCGGGAGCTATTATGGAACTTGCGACGGCATTTCCGGGAAACACAGGTGTTCGTCCGCAAACCATCACGCCTGTGGCAGAAGTGCTGAGACAAAATGGTTTCAGCACGGCTGCTTTCGGGAAATATCACGAAACTCCGCCCTGGGAAATTTCTGTTTCCGGTCCTTATAACCGCTGGCCCACTCATTCCGGTTTCGATAAGTTCTACGGTTTCATCGGGGGAGAAACCAATCAATATGCTCCATTGATTTATGACGGTGTTACTAAGGTAGAAGTGCCGCATGACCCTAATTATCATTTCACCACTGACATGACAAACCAGGCAATCGCATGGATGCGGTTCCAGCAAGCTTTAACTCCCGATAAACCATTCTTCGTGTATTTTGCCACAGGTGCTACTCATGCTCCGCATCATGTGTCAAAAGAGTGGGCTGATAAATACAAAGGCAAATTCAATGAGGGCTGGGACAAATTGCGCGAAGAAACTTTGGCTCGGCAAAAACAAATGGGCATCGTGCCTCAAAACACGCAACTGGCTCCCAAACCTAAAGACATCAAAGATTGGGATCATCTCTCTGCCGATGAGAAAAAAGTTTTTGCCCGGCAGATGGAAGTGTTTGCCGGCTTTGCCGAACAAACCGATTATGAAATCGGGCGCCTTGTTTCGGCTATTGAAGACATGGGTGAAATGGATAACACCTTATTCATCTACATCGTAGGCGATAACGGAGCAAGCGCTGAAGGAGGCATGAACGGCACATATAATGAACTTGCCGCTTTGAACGGTCTTCAAGAAGGCATGGAGCAAAAGTTAAAATATATTGACGAATGGGGCAGTCCCAACACTTATCCGCATTTTGCCGCCGGCTGGGCGGTGGCGACCGATACTCCATTCACGTGGACCAAACAGGTGGCTTCCGACTTTGGTGGCACCCGTAACGGAATGGTTATTCATTGGCCCAATAGCATTAAAGCCAAAGGAGAAATCCGCTCACAGTTTTCTCATGTTATTGACATTGCACCAACCGTTCTGGAAGCATCTAAAATCCCGCAGCCCAAAATCGTGAATGGCATTGAGCAATGGCCCATGGAAGGTATCAGCATGCTACACAGTTTTGATGATGCCAATGCAAAAGACAGGCATACCACTCAATACTTCGAAATGTTTGGCAACCGCGGCATTTATTCCGATGGATGGTTTGCACGCACGGTTCACAGATTTCCATGGGTGCCTGTACCTGACAAACAGCTGACAGATGATGTTTGGGCGCTGTATAATGTGAATGAAGATTTCAGTATGTCAACAGACCTGTCTGCACAAAATCCGCAGAAGCTGAAAGAACTTCAGGATTTGTTTATGAAGGAAGCTGAGAAATATCATGTGCTTCCCATTGATGACCGTGCCGTTGAGCGGTTCGATCCAAGATTAGCCGGACGTCCCGACCTGATGGGCGGAAGAACAAAGCTCACCCTCTATGAAGGCATGGTTGGGATGATGGAAAATGCTTTCATCAACGTGAAGAATAGTTCGTTCACCATTACAGCCGACGTGGAGGTGCCAGCCAATAGCAATGGCGTTATTCTTTGCCAGGGTGGGGCATTTGGAGGATATGCTTTGTATCTGAAAAATGGCAAGCCATCTTTTACCTATAACTGGGTTGGATGGCAGCAATATTCCGTAAGCGCAACTCAGGCACTCAAGCCCGGCAAATACACTATCGTTTTTAATTTCAAATCAGATGGCGGCAAACCGGGTGCAGGCGGTACCGGAACAATTACTGTGAACGGCAGCAAGGTTGCTGAAGGGAAGATTGAAAACACAAATCCTTATGCTTTCTCTGCCGATGAAACGGCTGATGTAGGAACAGATGATGCCACCTGGGTAACCAATTATGGTGCATCGGCAAAGTTCAACGGGAGGATCAATAAGGTGACGGTCCAAGTCGGCGAAGCCAAGCTCGGCAAGGAGGATCAGAAGACAATCGAGCAAAAAGAAGCAGAGTCCGTGCTGAGCGTCGAGTAATCGTGGGGTTGGGAAAACGAAACCAACACGCCGGTGACCGCGGATTACAAGGAACACGACAACTAGTTCACCGGCAAGATCGTGAAGGTCACGGTTGAGGTGAAGCCGTAGCAAGTCAGTGCTGAAGATCAGAAGCAATTATACGAGAATGAGGCCGCGCTAGACATGGCATAGGATTAACTAGCTATGATGGAAACCACCTGGCCCGCCCCGTACAGAGCGGGCCGTTCCTTTTTGAGTACAGTATCTGTATTATATCATTTCGATTTGTTAATAGTGCATAACGAAACCCGTCATTACAATAAAGAAATGTAGGGATCGTTCCCCGAACGAGCTTTTAGGGTTACGGTTCCCTAAAAACCCTTCCTCTTGGTCGCTACCTCAGATCCCGATGAGGGTATCAGCCCCTACTTTATAGCTTCTTCGTATCATTGCTGGAGAAATACCAACCCTTTTTGAATGCACTAATATTTGATAGAATTGGTATTACACAAAGAGAATATGAAATTCTCCCGAAGGAAAAGAGGTTATAGAATCGAACTCACTTTTATTCTTGTTTAGGAACTGATGTTACACACCCATGCACCCAAGGTGGGTATAAAGCTATCATTCCCGCAGGTTACCCGATTAAAACTTTCGGGTACAAGTTTAAGCGGGGAACATTCGGGCAGGACAAAGTGTAAAATGTGCGTAACGTCAGTTAGGAATCATGGTTAAGAAATCAAAAAGTCTGGATAAAAAGGGAAAAGCGCATGCAGGAAAAAATAGAAAAAGCTATATCACTTACTCATTAATAGCCATCTTAATAGTCGTTTTAATAAGTTTGCTTCTTGTTAAAAATCTATTAAAACAAAAACACACAGACAAGTATGCAACCCAAAAAGCCTCATCAAATGAAATCCAGGCCCCGGGAAGATTTGTGGGTGGTAAGGTTTG
>LDXN01000076.1 GCA_001443445.1 Candidatus Dadabacteria bacterium CSP1-2
CGCAAGCCCATATCTTCCCAGAGGATTATCCGGATTTTTTTCAACAAGGGCTTTTAGGTTTTCAATTTTTGAATTACTCATCGGCGTCTCCGATTTTGAGGTTTTTATATTATATATTAACTAAATTAAGAGCACATTAAGATGATTAGGCTTAATTTAAAATTCGAGCATTCTATAGATAGAAAAATTAGTACATTAAGTTTGTGATAAAAAATGAGG
Source organism: Candidatus Dadabacteria bacterium CSP1-2 (assembly GCA_001443445.1). Lineage (GTDB taxonomy): Bacteria > Desulfobacterota_D > UBA1144 > Nemesobacterales > CSP1-2 > CSP1-2. The sequence continues at coordinate 220 of LDXN01000076.1, forward strand.
GTTTATTTAGCAACTTTAATTCTATAAATGAACCCATCAAGTGATGGCAAGACGGGTTTAGAAGAGGAAATAAACGATAATACTGTTACAACGATTGTAATAAACGAATGCATTGAAGACTTATTATACTTATGGTATTACCCCCCATCCCGACCTTCCCCCACGAGTGGGGAAGGAGCGAGAAACTACGTTGTATTAACATTCATCATATAATTCCACAGCTTCTTTAAGATTACTTATAGCCTCATCAATAGTTTCACCAAATGAGGATACATCAACATTTAAACACTGAGCTACGTAATACTCTCCTTCTTGATAAACGACGTAACTTATCTCTTTCATGATTCTTTAACCCGAACAATATTTAAACTTATTTTATTATAAAAATAAATACTATACGGATTATAGAGATTTCGGATCTTCCCAATATTTTGTTCTTCGCAATCTAAGAATATCAATCTATAATAGAATGCTGATCTGTTTATCTTGATGACTTGCTTTTTACTGATTTACCGAGTGCAACGAGGAACATAACGCTTTTGCCCTCAGCATGTGGGGAGAAAAATCGAACTACATCATCGTCAAAAAATGTGAGACCACTTGCACCAAGACCCTGGCCATAGGCCCCAAGGTAGAGCTTTCCTCCGATAATGCCTGCTTCAAGCTCGGCTACTCGGTAGCCTCGGTTGCCAAATTTTTCGAGCACTTGGTTTAAGTCATTGAGAAAGAAAACATCCACACTTGCATCCCCTGGTATGTCCTGGCCAAGTCCTAGATACCCAGCATCACCTCTAAAATCACCTTCCTTTAGCAACTCAAGGGCGTTCTCATTGTGATGGTAAAAATAGGCTCCTTTTGGGATTCCTTCAACGTCATTAACAATTAGATACATATAGTTAAGAGTTGAACCAAATGGAATGAGGAAGTCTGCATGAATTCCGCTAGTTGAATGATATAGTATGTTAGATAGTTGTTTAAATGTAATTGAGGTCTGAGCGAATTGACGTGTAGACCCACGTTTTAGAATTGTTTCTTCTAATGTTTTTGAAATCTGACCAATCTCTTTATCCTGATTGTAATCAAGTGGAAAGAGCCTGCCGCTAATCTCGGGTAGTGTAGATTCTGGAGTTCCAGTTCTCCACTCCTTTACCTCCTCTTCACTCGTAAGTGAAGAAGCCTGATGTATAGATCTAATGAGAGGATAATCAATCTCCTTTTTAGATAACGGCATGGTTTCATAACTTATTGTCTCTATTTCTTCAGATTTTGCTTGAATGGATTTCTCTGTATCTCCAAGCGGCACAAGAGAAACCGCTACCTCGCGGTTGGTGTCAAGTCCGAGCAGATTATTTATTGTTGAATCAACAAAACCCGTGATAATTTTTGCAGGAATCTTGTATGCTGAAGCCGCAGCTAATAAATTAGCCAGGATTGTGCCACTGTCCCAAAAGGTATGCCTGAATGCGCGGGACTGATATTTCCAAGAATTTCGCCAAAATGTGCTTGTTGTAATAATTGTGATAGGTGCTTTGGTTATTGCCGACTCTTCCCCAGTGGCACTCATGATAACGCCTAGAAAATTCCCTTTACGAAGCGTTCTTAATGAAAAATCATGCGGACCGAAATGATAAACACCAGCTTCAAGCCCTTCAATGTCCCTAGTTACGATATACAAATCAATATGATATAGGGCTCCGGTACACGCAGCAGCGCGAAAATGAATTTCACCCCCCGGATAGTTTACTTTTTTTGTGATGCCAGCCGATAGGTAAAGCAAGCGTCCAAGGGTTCTTAAATCTGGTATACATTCATCACTTGTAATTGGGACATTGTTTGATATTGCAGTTAGGGCTGGAACGTTAGAAGGAGGTAGGTCGGTAGGAATCTCAATTGGATCGAGTGTTGTATAAATCTTAAAGGGAATAGGCTGGTTCGCCCAGTCTAAGTAATGAGTTGGCATTCCGGGGTGTTTGGTTTTATTATGATAATTCCAGGCTTCTTCTGTTTTTCGGTTGTTCATTATGCTTTACCTTATGTTACGAATTTCAACTAGTAATTATTTAACCAGAGGGCCCAGATAGAAGATGAAATAAAAAGTTTATTTATTATTCTTTCTCTATCTTCTCTGTGTTCTCTGTGGCTATTATATCAAAAGCTTACCTTATAAATTGCAAAGTACGCTGCTAGTCCACCTAGAATTGGAATTAAAAACCATAAAGCTGGTATTAGCTCAGGCATTCTTTTTATGAGTATAATAATTAGAGTAAGTATTAACCAAATAATAACCTTAAGCCATACCCAAATAGGCCAGGGGTCAACACTAAGGTAACCAAGTCGAGCAAGTAGACCAAAGCCTGCAACAAGGATTATAAGAACCGATATGCCATGGGTTATTGCTGCAAGCTTCTTACCCTTTTCCGATTTATTCATAGAAAGAATCAAATATGCTCCTAATGAAAGTAACAAGAACATGATGCCAAGGATGTGTATTAATTTGTAAGCTGCGTATGAAATCATTTCCCCTCCATAAAATAATATGATTTACTATGATCTATCTTAGATATTTAATCAACTGCTTATTTACATAAGCCACTAAAATAATGATTCTAACTAATTCTCTTTTTGCTATTTTTACCTTTTAAGAGTTTTAACGGTACTAAGATTTTAATGAAGGCAATAATTTTTGTATGGTGAAATTTTATCATGAAAGATTGTGATTAAAAGAATGATAGCAATATTAACGGGAGGTACAGGTTTTATTGGGAAAAACCTTCTAAGCAGCTTGATTGCTAGGAGTTACAAGGTCAGATGTTTGGTGAGAAGCACAAGTAGGGTAGAAGCACTCAGTAGTTTAGGTGTTGAACTTCACTACGGAGACCTCTCAGACCTTAGAGCATTAAAGGAGATTACAAAAGGTGGCGATGTAGTCTATCACTTAGCGGCAGTTGTGTCAGATTGGGGATCAAAAGAGGAATTTTACAGGGTTAATGTAGAAGGAACAGAAAATTTACTAAAAGCATCGGTAGAGAATGGTGTGAAGAGGTTTGTATTTTTAAGCGCCTCAAGCGTGTTATGGAGCTACAATCTTTGGAAAATACATGATCTCTATGAAGTTGATGAGAGCTACCATTATCCAGCTAGTTATAAAGACCCATACAATGAAACAAAAGCAGAAGCAGAAAAGCTAGTGAGTAAATATTTCGTTGAGACCGGATTAGAAACAGTTATTTTGAGGTCTTCTGCTGTGTGGGGTCCTGGAGATACGGTGATCCTTCCAAGGGTAGTGAGGGCTGCAAAAAAGGGGATTCTTATCTTTGTAGGAAAGGGTGATAAATGGGTTATACCATGCTATGTAGAAAACCTAGTTGAAGCACTCATACTCGCAGGAGAGAAGGAGAATGTAGCTGGAAATATTTATTTTATAAACGACGGCATAAGAATAGACAACAGACACTTTATATCACTTCTTCTAAAGACAGTTGGTATAGATTGGTCACCTGGAATAACGGTTCCTTATTCTTTAGCCTATGGGTTAGCTTCTATAATTGAGCTAGTGTATAAGATAGTAAGATCTAACAAGCCTCCATTCTTAACGAAATTTGCTGTTGCGTCTCTAGCAGGAAGTAGGACTTATAGTATTGAGAAAGCGAAGAGGCAACTGGGATACCATCCAAATCTAAACCTCGAAGAAGGGCTAAGGCGTCTTGAAGAGTGGGTTAAAAGTATAGGTGGGATAGAAGGTTTTTTAGGTAGATAAGGATAGGTCATCTGAAGTTATCTCTGTAAGTAGCACTCGATCAAACACCTTTGAAAACGCATTTATAATGCTTGATTCTACTTCTGTCATTTCTAGATTCCCTTTTTCTGCCAAAATCTTCTTCATGGATGTCATCTTTGCTCCCGGAATTCCACATGGAATTATCATATCAAAATATGATAGGTCGGTATTTACATTAAGAGCGAATCCGTGATATGAAATCCATCTCTTTATTCCGACTCCAATTGATGCGACCTTTTCATCGTTTACCCATACTCCTGTAAGGCCTTCTCTTCTTTGTGCCTTAATGTTGAAATCGTTTAAGGTGAGAATAAGCATCTCTTCTATGTTTCTAAGATACTGGTGAATATCACGCTTGAATTTATTTAAATCTATAATTGGATATCCAACCAACTGTCCTGGACCGTGATATGTTATATCTCCCCCTCTACTTATTTCCTCAAAGTGGATACCTCTTTTTTTTAGTTCTTCTATGTTTGAAAGAAGATGTTCGGTCTTACCACTTCTTCCCATTGTGAAAGTTGGTGGGTGCTGAAGAAGTAAGAGTACATCCTCAATTTCTTCTTTCATTCTCTTTTCAAGAAGAGAGAGCTGGAGGTTTAGTGCATCTTGATAATCAATTATGCCTAATCTATATACCTTAAATCCATCCTTTTTGGATTTCATCCATGCCTACCCGAAACCTAATATTACCGAGGAAAACACGATACCACGTAGTTGTACATGTTGTGTCACCCTGAGCGGTTGAGTCAACGCTAAACGGGCTGTTGCTCAAATAAAGTTTTTTAATAAGTCAAATTGTTCTCACTAACAAGTCTCTTTCGAATCCAGATTTCGGCAATTGGAAAAATCCCAATAAATATTGATTGGAACTTTTAAACAAACTCTTTAATTTTCCATTGAATTCCTCTCTCACCCTCTTAACTGCCAATGCTATTCTTGGATCAGTCCCATATTTTAACAATATCTGAATATTCTGAATCGAAGCTATAAGATACTCTTGTATCCTCACCCTCCATAACCCCCTCCACCTTGCCCTATCATCTCCGTACCTCTTTGCTCTGGCAAATGACCTCTCCATTAAATGCTGCCTCGTCTTTATGTCGTTCTTAGATACTGCTGTTCCCGCTAATGCTCTCATATAATCAAGTTCCTCTTGCCTCAGATGTCTCTTTATAGTTCTGCCTGCTTTGTTCTTCGTACACCGTGGCATTAACTCACAAACCCTGCAATCACTCCTTAAAGCCGCATAATCCACGCTCTCTCTATTTATGTGTAATGACTTGCGCCTGAGTTTCTTTCCCCTTGGACATGTATAGGTATCTGTCTCACTATCGTAGTTAAACATATAATCTGAAAATATCTTTCCTCTCAAACCACTTTTACTTTGTACATCCTTCAAATCCGGTACATGCGCCTTTATCCCTCTGTCAAAACAACTCAAGTAATTGCTAATCGTCCCGTACTTGCTATCTGCTACTACTGTTTCTACACTGGTCTCTGTGTTTTGTTGATGTGAATCTATTAACCCCACCATCATATGCGCTTCATTCACATCTCCAGGTGTTACCTCTGCTGCTGTTATTACCTCATAGGCGCTATCCACTGCCCTATGGGTTTCATACCTTAGCTTTGCCTTCCCACTTGTCCTTACTATGGCTGCGTCAGGATCTGTTGTGGATATATATCTACTATTCACTCCTCCTCCTTCGTCGTCGTTATCACCTTCTTCATCTTCCCTCTCTTCTTCCAACCTCTTCTCCAATTCCTTATAACTTTCGCTTAAGTACCTCTTAAGCGATTGCCTGTCCACTACTGAGTTATTAGATGCGTCCGCTTGTATTAGGCTTGAGTCAACAAATATCTTCCTCCCATCCACCAACCCACTCTCAACACACTGCCATACCACCCTCTCATAGAAACTCCTGAATGCCTCTTCTCCCCATCTCCTCCTTGCCTTCGATAATACACTGTGATTCGGTATCTCTGTATCCAGATCAAACCCTAAAAACCAAAGCCAGTCCAACCTCTCTGATAAGGTGTCCATTAACTCTCTTTCAGACCTCACATTGTAAAGAACCAAAAGCAACATCAACTTTAGTATCACTGGTGGTGGTATTGATTCGTTCCCGTTATAGCCGTATTTATCCCTTACCTCGTTGTATATAAAATCAAAATCTATTAACTCTTCTATCTTCCTCAGTGGATGGTTCTTACGTATCCTCTTATCTATATTAATCCCCATATAAAATAATTTGCTCTGTGGTGGGTCTTCATAACTCATCATGGCTGGGATTATTTATCCTCCTTCATGTTTTCTCCCATTATAGCACTCTTGAACTTTTTTGTATCAAGTTTTTTTATACCTGGAGGATTTG
>LDXN01000077.1 GCA_001443445.1 Candidatus Dadabacteria bacterium CSP1-2
CAAAAAGTGAAAGCATAAGAGCCGTAGTTGTTACAGGAAATAAAAAGATATTTTCAGCAGGTGCCGATATAGGATTGATCAGCAGCAGTGAGTGGAATTATCTTAAAGAATTGGTTGAAGTTGGACAGAGAGCTTTTCACAAAATGGAAAGTATGCCGAAGATATTTATTGTTGTTATAGAAGGTCATTGCATGGGAGGAGCGATGGAGTTTGCCCTTGCATGTGAGAGGAGATTTATGGCGATAGGTGAAGCAAAAATCGGGCTTCCTGAGGTAAAGCTTGGACTAATGCCAGCCTGGGGAACGACTTATAGGCTTCCAGGTCTTATTGGAAAATCTAAGGCTATGGATTTAATGGTTAAAGGCGCACTTTTAAATGCTGAGGAAGCTAAGGCGATTGGCCTTGTTGATGAGATATACCCTCAAGAAGAAGTAATGGCAAAAGCAATGGAATATGCACGATCAATCGCTATTGGGGCAACCTTCGCAATTGGAAGAATTAAAAGCTGTATTAATCAAAGTTTCGATTTAACTTTTAAAGAAAGCATGGAACTAGAGTGCAATTCTCAGGGAGAAGTATTTAAAACCCAAGATTGCAGAGAAGGTACGCAAGCGTTTTTGGAGAAGAGAAGTCCGAAGTTTGTAGGTAAATAACCTTAGCCCCGATACCACCTGGGAATCTTATCACCAAGATAGATATTGACAGCCTTTGTCTCAAGATACATATCAAGTCCCTCAGTTCCGAGTTCCTTTCCGATACCACTCTGCTTAAACCCACCGTAAGGTGTTTCAGGGATTATTCCGCCGTATGTATTCACCCATAGGTACCCTGCTTTTATAGCCTTTGCCATTTTCAGGGCACGTTTTATATTCTGGGTCCAAATTCCTCCAGCAAGTCCATAGATGGTGTCATTTGAAATTCGTATTGCTTCTTCTTCAGTTTTAAATGGCATCACAGCGACAATAGGGCCAAATATTTCATCACATGCGACTGTTGAAGAAGGCTTAACATCGGCTAAAACGGTTGGCTCAAAAAAGTAGCCTTTAGGAAACTCCTTTGGACGTCCACCACCATGCAGAACCTTGGCTCCCTCTTCTATTCCCTTATTAAAGTATGATTTTACTGACTCAAACTGAGAACGTGAGACAAGTGACCCCATCTCAGTTTCATCTTTAGTAGGGTCGCCTAAACGAATCTTTTTTACCCTATCTATGTACGATGTGAGGAACCTATCATAAATATCTTCGTGAAGAAGTAGTCGGGTTACAGCCGTACAATTCTCACCTTGGTTGAAAAAGCCACCTCTTAGATTTGCTTCAACCGCTTCTTCTATTTCTGCATCATCAAATACAATACACGGGGCTTTACCACCTAGCTCGAGTGAAACCCTTTTTATGTGTTGTGAAGCTGTGTTCATCACTCCTTTTCCAACCTCGGTAGAGCCTGTAAACGCTATCTTACCTATATCAGGGTGTTCTATTAAAGCCTGGCCTGCTACACTTCCCCTTCCTGGGATTACGTTAAAAACACCTTCAGGTAACCCTGCCTCTGCCGTTATTCGTGCAAACTCGAGGATGCCACATGGTGTATCTGTTGCAGGCTTTAATACTATTGTGCAACCTGCGGCAAGAGCAGCTCCGATTTTCCAGAATGATAAAAGGAGGGGGAAATTCCATGGAATAATATGTGCGGCAACACCTACAGGTTCTCTTAGAGTAATTGTGAGCTGGTCATCTGATACTGAAATGCTTTCGCCATTTAGTTTGGTGGCGGCCCCCGCGTAGTATTCAAGCGTTCGTATCGAGTTTCCTAACTCAACGAGTCGGCTTTCGCGAATTGGCTTTCCAGTCTCTAGCGTGTTTGTCATAGCTATATGCTCTTTATGTTTTTCAAGAAGTTCTGCAAGACTAGATATGAATTTAGCGCGTTCCCTTGGCGCGACATGAGACCATTTTTCAAATGCACGCTTGGCAGCCTTTACAGCCTTATCTACGTCCTCTTTCTGCGCCTCTGCAATCTCTGCAAAGGGTTCCTCAGTAGCAGGATTCTCTCTTATATAGGTTTTCCCACTAATCGAATTGTTTTCTTTACCGTCAATGAAGAGACCATATTTTCTTAGTAATTTTTCCATATTTGTTCTCTCCCTGTTATGTGATATGAGATATGTTTTAAATTTTCAAAACTATTAATAGATAATACAACTGTGTAAACTACAAGTCTAGTTTATATTGGTATACTTGAACCAACTAAATGTTTTATATTCTTAGGCTCATATCTCACAACTTACTTTGTCAATCATTGACAACGATGGTGCTATCAGTTAAAAAGATTTACTGGCTAAATTCCGGAGGGGCAAGATTAATACCTTAGAGATAGTAAGAGAAAGACTATTAGATAGAGAAGAGCCTATCAGTTTTGATGAAGCCCTTGAATTAACTGAAATTTCTAAAGACCAGGTTCCTGATCTTATTTCACTCGCTAGAAAAGTTACGCTGAAATATAAAGGAGATGGTGTATTTTTGCGCTCTATTATAAGTGCGCAGACAGGTAACTGTCCTGAGGACTGTGCATTTTGTTCCCAGTCATCCTATTATGACACAGAAATAAATGCTCACCCTTTGATGGCTGCTGAAAGAATATTGAAGGCTGCAAAACAATCTGAAAAATTAGGCGCAATGGATTTTTGCATAGTTGTTAGCGCTAAAGGACCAACACCGAAAATTTTTAAAATGGTTCTTGAGACAGTAGAACTACTTAGAAGAGAAACAAATCTTAAAATTGGATGCTCTCTAGGGGAACTCACAGAAGAACAGGCTTTTGCACTCAAAGAACATGGAGTTTGGCGTTACAATCATAATCTAGAGACCTGCCGCAGTTATTTCCCTCACGTTTGCACTACACATACATATGATGATAGGGTAAGAACTGCTAAGTTAGTAAAAAAGGCTGGTATGAACCTTTGCTCAGGTGGTATTTTGGGTATGGGTGAATCTGTAAGGCAGAGGATTGAACTTGCTTTTGAAATTAGAGAACTGGATCCAAGTTGGGTACCAATTAACTTTCTTAACCCAAGACCGGGTACACCCTTCGCGGATTTTCCATTGGTATCACCGTTTGAGGCAGTAAAGACAATTGCAATATTCAGATTAATACTTCCGGATAAGATTCTTATGACTGCAGGTGGAAGAGAAGTTACCCTTCGCGATCTTCAGGCAATGGGACTCTTAGCTGGTGCAAATGCTATGATCCTTGGCAACTATCTTACAACGCCTGGCCGTCCTCCCGAGGAGGATTTACGGATGCTAGACGACCTCCAAATGCCTGTGAGAAGGGATGTTTAGGTCTAGATGAAAGAAATTTTTCTTGCCACAGAGAACACAGAGAATTTTAATTAAAACAAATCTCTCTGTGAACTCCGTGAGCTCTGTGGCTAAAAGTTCCGAAATCCGCAATTAAAATGACCGATCGTACAAAAAAGCTTGGGGAGGATGACCGAAATTTCATCTGGCATCCCTTTACCCAGATGAAGGATTACGAAAAAGAAGAGCCGATCGTTATAGAAGAAGGCGATGGAGTATATCTTGTTGATACAGAAGGGCGAAGATACATAGATGGCGTATCATCACTATGGGTTAATATCCATGGTCATAAGGTTCCTGAAATTGATAAGGCAATTAAAGAGCAGATAGATAAAATTGGTCATACCACTCTTCTTGGAATAACAAACCCTACAGCGGTGGAGCTTGCAAAAGAGCTGATTGATATTTGTCCTCCGGGGCTAAAGAAGGTTTTTTATTCAGGCGATGGCGCAAGCGCAGTTGAGGTTGCACTCAAGATGGCTTTTCAATATTGGCAGTACAGAGGAAAACCAAAAAAGACAAAATTCGTTTCTTTAGAAAATGGTTATCACGGAGATACACTTGGCGCGGTATCTGTAGGTGGAATTGATTTATTTCATGCTATTTTTAAACCTCTTCTTTTTGAAACTTTTAAAGCCCCATCGTATTATTGCTACCGATGCCCTCTTGGAAAGACTTACCCATCGTGTGAGATGGCTTGTGCAAAAGAGGTTGAGAATATACTTGAGGGACACCATGAAGAGATTGCAGCGGTGATCTTTGAACCTTACGTTCAGGCGGCTGGGGGAATGATAATTTCTCCTCCAGGATATATTAAGCAAGTAAGAGGATATTGTGATAAGTATGATGTGCTTATGATTCTCGATGAGGTTGCTACTGGGTTTGGAAGAACTGGGAAGATGTTTGCCTGTGAACATGAACACGTAACACCTGATATTATGGTTCTTGGTAAAGGAATGACAGGCGGTTATCTCCCCCTTTCTGCAACGATTACAACTCAAGAGGTCTATGATGCTTTTCTTGGTGAATATGATGAATTTAAAACATTCTTTCACGGTCATAGTTATTCAGGTAATCCTATTTCTTGCGCTGCAGCTTTAGGGAACCTTGAGGTTTTTAGGAAGGGTAATACGCTTGAGAAATTACAGGAAAAAATAGAGTTCTTGGAACAGGAGCTCCAGGAATTTAGGGGTCTTATGCACGTCGGGGATGCTAGAAACAAAGGATTAATGGTAGGTATTGAACTTGTGGAGGATAAGGACACGAAAAAACCTTATCCACTTAAGATGGAAGTGGGATGGAAGGTTGCCGATCTTGCAAAAGAGGAAGAGGTGCTAATACGTCCTCTTGGAAATGTAGTTGTTCTTATGCCCCCTATTGGGATTTCGATGGAAGATTTAAAAAAGCTCCTTAGTGTTACATACAATGCCATTAAGAAAGCCACCGAATCCTAAGAGTTTGTCGTAGGAGCGGCTTCCAGCCGCGATTCAGCTTAGTATAAGAAAAATTTCTCCTGGAGCCTGCACTGAGTGAATCGAAGTGGTCGAAATGACACACTCTCTTGTCATCTCGAACGAGTGTGAGAGATCTTTCGTATTCCTTTTTAAAAGAAATTCTATATTCGCGCCAAGATGGCGCTCCTACATTAAACTATTTCATCCAATTTCTATGGTAGGGACTGATGCCCTCATCAGTCCAAATTATAAATGCCCATTCTGGGGAATGGGCGCTACAATTTATTCGTCGTAACCTAAATATCGTTTATTATTGTTATGCATAAATTCATAACAAAATAGCCGAGAATACCTATTTAAAGCGAAGTAAACATGCAAGATACTATTTCCTGGATTGACGAGGAATTAAAACAGATCAAAGATAAAAATCTGTTTCGTATATTAACAGAACTCCAAAGCGGGCAGTCACCAGAGATCATTATCGCAGGGAAGCGTTACATACTGCTTGCTTCAAATAGCTACCTAGGACTCACAACTGATCCCAAGGTTAAAGATGCAGCACAAAGAGCTTTAGAAAAGTACGGAACAGGCTCTGGAGGCTCACGTCTTGTAAGCGGAAGCTCTGATCTTCATAGAGAGCTAGAGGACAGGATTGCCGATTTCAAGAAAACCGAGGCGGCAATACTTTTTAGCTCTGGCTATCTGGCAAATGTAGGGGCTATTTCTGCTCTGGTTGGTCCAGGAGATGTGATTTACAGCGATGAACTTAATCACGCATCCATCATTGACGGATGCCGACTTTCTCATGCCGAAATAAAGATATATAAACATTGTGATGTGGAGCTTCTAGGTTCTCTTATATCTTCGGATAAGTCCAGAAATAAAAAACTGATAGTGACGGATACCGTTTTTAGTATGGATGGGGACTTAGCGCCTCTTCCTGAGTTAGTTGAACTCGCTGAAAAATATGGCTGCATGCTAATGATTGATGAAGCGCACGCAACAGGGGTTTTGGGGAAAAGGGGAAGCGGTGCCACAGAATACTTTAGTGTAGAAGACAGAGTTCCGATAGTTATGGGAACGCTTTCTAAAGCCGTTGGGTCTCTAGGCGGTTATGTTGCAGGAAGCAGAACGCTGATTGACTTTCTAAGAAACCGAGCACGGACTTATATCTTTGATACATCTCTTCCAGCAAGTTCCCTTGCAGCCTCTCAAGCTGCAATTGATATTATCGAGTTTGAACCTGAGAGAAGGAAGTATCTGTGGTATCTCATAGAGAAATTTAAATCAGGACTTAAAAATATTGGACTGGAATTGCTTACTTCCCATTCTGCTGTTATTCCGGTTTTGATTGGTGAAGCTCAGCCAACACTTGATTTTGCACGTCTGCTTCGTGAAAATGGGGTATTTACACCTGCTGTTCGTCCGCCTTCAGTTCCACCCGGCAAGTGCCGTATCCGCGCCACTCTCATGGCGACACACGAAGAGGAGCATATTGAATTGGCACTACGTGCATTTAAAGGGGCACGCGATTCAGTCCTAAAGT
>LDXN01000078.1 GCA_001443445.1 Candidatus Dadabacteria bacterium CSP1-2
GTTGACTTTTAACACAGTTGCTGCGAGCATAGCGAAGCAATCTCGTATTATTCAATCGACTGTATTGCACACAAGTGTAAACTGCTATAATTAATTTTTGTCATTGTCGGTTTAATCACTTAGTTTTGAAATACATCCATATTTGCCTTGCTCCTGTTTTTTATTATTATTCTCGCTTTGTTTCTTAGTTTTATCTCACTAATGAATCTTACTTTACACATCCTACTGAACATAAAGAACCTGCCCCACACGGATCACATCGGAGGTCAGGTTATTTGTGCTTTTTAACTCTGAAACTGTAGTTCCGAACTTTGTAGCAATCTCATACAAGGTGTCCCCACTTTGAACAGTATAGGTTTGTCCAGCTTGTTGTTGCACCCCGCCTTGCTCAACCGGTTGTTCAACAGCATCCTCCAACTTGATTGTAATACCTTCCAAACCCACTGCAAGTGCAACGCCTTCAAGCGTAGACCGCAAGCGCAGATAAACACCATTCTCGTTTTTCAACACCAAGCCTCCAACGCCGCCACCCAGTGCGATGCCGTAATCCCCCGTCACGTATATGCCCGGAAACTGGTCTATGTCGAATAAGTCGTAGACTTCTCCAACTGCGGATATCTTGGCTATACCCATGCCACCAACCTTAATGCCACCCGTTTTAAAGTAGAAGTCTACTCCTTTGTAGTGTAAGACTCCCTTGCCTATATCGCCGCCTATAATAAATCCTAGTTGTGTTTCGTCAATTTCAATTGTTCCTGAAGGGATTTTCCCCTCAGCCGACGCTACAGACGCAATCAAGAAAACAAGGCAGATTACCATAAGCCTCGTTATGCTTTGCCGTATCAAAGCCTCTCCGAATAAAGTTTCTAGGAGCTTAAGTGCCGTAAAGATTTGTTTGGATTTTTTCATGGTGAATTACCTCCTTAATATATTTTTCAAGTTAAGATTCTTTTATATTTACTTAACTCTATCCAATAATAATCTCTTGGGATTCGAAAGAACTTCTTCTAGATACTCTATTCCCGCCCTGTGTGAAACTGTGTTGATTTTAATCTCAGGGGGCTCACTTAAGAGATCCATTAGCACAAGCAACCTCTTATAACTCTCTCTGTGAATATTCCTATCCAAATCCTCCTTCGTTTCCCATTCCTCTACAAGAATAAAAGCGTTTTCGTTTTCAATATCTTGGTAGAACTGATAACGAATGCAGCCTGGTTCAACTCTTGTCGGTTCCAATATACCTCGGACTGTTTTTAAAAATTCATCTCGTTTTTCAGGACGTACTTTTATTCTTAATGTCGTGAATCCAGACGATGCTTCTGTCCGATGCGATCATTCGATATTCAAATTCATAATCTTTTAAACTGGCGGATGATTGCATGCAGTAGTTAACCGCAAACTCCCTGTCTTCTGGATGAATGTGGTCGGCCCAGAAATTTTTCTCGAACCACTGATCAATCGGATAGCCGAGAAGCTCTACTATTTGAGGGCCTAAATAAGTAAACTGCCAAGTTTTGGCATTCGCCTCCCATGGTACAGCCCTGGTGCCCTCAACCAATGCTTGGAGACGCTCACCGCTATGACGCAAAGCTAACCTTGCATACTGTAGATCAGTTATATCCTGGACAACAGTACTAACCGCCTGCACTGTTCCATAATCATCCTTAAGCGGGTAATAGCTCACAAGCCAGCACCTTTCTTCCTTAGGCTTGGCAGGCGTTGAGCCTCGAACTTCAAGGTTGAGCATCGGCTCACCTGTTTCAATTACCCTACGGTAAATGGATTCTACCTTAGATGCGACTTCAGGAATTACCTCATAAATGGAACGCCCGATATGGTCTTCAACCGGCTTTCCGTTAATTGATGCTAGCATTTCATTAATACGGATGTAACGTAGGTTTCGGTCTATCAGACACAACCCGATTAGAGCTGTACGATATAGAAGTTCCAGTTGGGCTAATTGTTCTCGAACTAACTCCTTCCAAGTCTCTTTACCTGAAGCCTCTACAGCACTCCGCTCCAAAACTCGATCCATTTGAGTTCCCTTTCTCAAGCATCTCTTTTAAAAATAAGCGATGCCGTTGATTATAACATTTTAAATTAAGTAGACCCATTTTGATTTTCTATGCGTATTTCAGCGAGAAACCTTTTGATGAAGAGAGTTAGCGGTATTGCCAATATTGCTCCGATTGGGCCAAGTACCCAGCTCCAGAACATTAGCGAAAGAAATATCAATAGTATTGAGATATCCAGCCCCTGCTTCATCAACTTGGGTTTAAGAACGTTGTCAACAAGATTGTTGATGACGACAAAACCGACAATGACTATGATGGATTTTGTCCATCCAAATTCAAGAAACGCCAGCAAAGCGGGTAGTATGAATGAAAGAATCCCACCAATGGCAGGAATAAAACTTAGGAGAAATGACAGACCCCCCCAAAGCACGGGGAAGTCAACTCCAAGTATTACGAGTAAGATTACATTGGCAATAGCTGTGACCAGACCAGTCAGGGCTGTAATGGATACAAACTTTCTGATCTCCTTACGGACTTCAAAAAGCCGTGCCCTTAAGGAGTTTCTAAAACTAATGTCTTCTTGAATTCTTGCTTCAAATCCGACAACCTCTACCAACATCAAAGCCACCAGTATAAAAAGGAATAGAGAAGTGCTTATGGCGTTGAGGACGACGCCCAGTATAGCCGTTGAAATCCTGATTATCCTTTGAGGATCAAACTTGTCTTTTGAGAACAAATCAGAAATATCGATATTTAATCGATCAAACAAACTCACAAAAGCCCTTTGAAGCTCCCCTAAACGAGACTCATATCCGGGCAAGGTCTGAACAAGACGTGAAATTGATGTACCTATAAGCGAAGCCAGAAGGAAACCACCCAGGATTACAAACAGAATAGTTATAGCAAGGGCGAGATTTCGGGGGACGCCCTTTCTGGCAATTAGGGTGACTAGAGGAGAAATACAGGTAGAGAGCAAAACTGCAAAAAGGACAAAGCCGAGAATAGAAGATGCGGCTTTCATCCCCGCTACTATGATGACGATACTTGCTCCACTGATGAGAATGCGATTAAGAGAGCTCATTGTGACATTCCTTTCTTTTCAAAGGGAAGACCCGCTTGAAGTCATTCTTCATGCAGGGGTTCCGGGATTTTTTTCTGCGCACGGGTCCCACCCTACTCGTCCGGCGTGATCTTGGTTATTTTTGAACCCTGTAACCCGATACCTGCCATGAGTCCCTTCTGGCTGAAGATAAAGGCGTAAACGCCTTTCCGAAGCGTCGTCGACGACATATTCTTGCCAAAGCCCTTGTCCAAGACGACAACGCTAGGCCCGGTACCGATCTCCCACCCCTTACTGTTTTCTAGATATCGCAACGATGCATCGTCCATGAACAGCAACGCGTAGCCGAAAGACTGCACACCTGCCTGTAAGCCATATGAAGCCGCGAGCGACCGATAGTATCCGACCGTCTTGCCCTTTTCGCGCAGGGCACCGTCACCATATTGACCCCCGATGATGAAGCCTGCCTTCACGATGTTCGGGAAGACAAGGATGCCCTTTGCGTTGTTTGCCAGCGTTTTCGCCCCTGGCGTCGTTTTGTATAGCGTTTGCAACGCCGCTGTGGCATTGCGGTCGATCTCGCTTGCGCTCGCCGCCAGCGCGGAACGCAGTGGTAAAAGGGTGAGAGTCAGTAGCAGTATTCCTAGAAGTGTTCGAACGATGTTACGCTTGATTGTCTCCTTTCGTTTGTGCGTTTGTGCTAACGCCAGCCCCATGGTGATCGCCATCAGGGCAGCAGCCACAGAGGCTTGGCTTAATGTTCTCAGAATGTTGTGTTTCATGGTTGTTCTCCTTTCATTGTTGTTTTAGTGTTTTTTATCACTATTGGTTTAATCATTGAGCATGATAGGTGAATTAACAACTACACGCCTTTTTTCTTTAAAGCATATTTCAATCCACCTCCCCGCTCATATTTGTTTCCTTATCCTTATCCGTATCTTCCCCGGTAAGGGTTATAACCACTTTATCCAATTCAGCGGTATAAGGGAAATGGTTTTTCATTTTGTAAGTGTTTGAAACCGGAGTACCATTATCCACTCCCACATCAAATGTTTCACTTAATGAGAAAGTAGATCGAGCCATTTGAGGTATATCGCCTTCGGCTACCTTTTTACCATTCACATACAGTTCACCTGTTCCTTTGAAGAGTCCGGTTTTTATGAAATTGAATTTCAAATTTACCGTTCCGGTAGGAAGAGTGGGTGATACAATGGAATAGCGCTCCATGTTGAAGAAGTTGTAATCATAGTGCAGCTTCTGATCCTGGATATACAGGGTGTAACCGCCGTTCAAACCACCGCAGGCGACA
This sequence comes from Candidatus Dadabacteria bacterium CSP1-2, assembly GCA_001443445.1. Taxonomy (GTDB): domain Bacteria; phylum Desulfobacterota_D; class UBA1144; order Nemesobacterales; family CSP1-2; genus CSP1-2. The sequence goes on from LDXN01000078.1 coordinate 4,385, forward strand.
ATCACTCCTTCTTCATCGCCTTTTAGATTAAGGGTAGTTTCAATCGTGTGAGATTTGTTTTTTACCGGGGCAGAGGCAGCTTCTGCAATGCGCTGCGCGCCAGGCCAGTAGTACGTGAATACCTTCCTGTCGCCGAACATGCGGCCCTGCTGTTTAGCAACACGGGCAACAGGATCATCATAAAGCGGATAGACATTGTTTTTCCACGCCAGCTCATCCCATCGTTTTTTCAATGCTTCCAATTTATCAGGATGCTTGGCTGCCAGATTATCGGTTTCGGAGAAATCCGAATCAATGTGATACAATTCCCACACATCCTTGTCGAATGGAAATGTTCCGGTGATAACCCAGGGCATACGGTTGCCGTGAATGGTTACTGCCTTCCATCCATCTTTATAAACAGCCCTGTTGCCGAATTGCTCATAATACTGCTCTGTTCGCTGCGAAGGAGCAGAGCCATTATTGAAGGAATACACCAAGCTGATGCCATCCAGAGCCATTTGCTGAACACCATCTATTTCTTTGAGGAAAGGTGTGCCGGTAGCTTCGAGAATGGTAGGAGCAATATCAGTGATAAAGGAATATTGATTCCTGATCTCTCCTTTGCTCTGAATTCCTTTGGGCCAGGAAATAATCAACGGGTCGGCTATGCCGCCGTTGTGAACGATCTGCTTAAAGTATTTGAATGGCGTATTACCTGCCAGCGCCCAGCCCGCATGATAATGCGGATAGGTGCTCGGATCTCCCCATTCATCATAATGCTTCATATTCTCCTCAAAAGGAGTTTGCATGCCATTAAGCACAATTGATTCGTTAAAGGTGCCGTTCAATCCTCCTTCACCACTCGCGCCATTATCGGAGGTGAGAATAATCAGGGTGTTGTCATACTGCCCCGTTCGTTTTAATGTGGCAATGATTCGCCCGATCTGTTCATCGGTTTGCGTGAGCATGCCAGCAAATACTTCCATCTGGCGTGCATACAGTTTTTTCTGATCAGCACTCAAGCTGTCCCATGCCGGAATTTCAGGATTACGTGGTGAAAGTTTGGTGCCTTTGGGAAGAAGTCCCGTTTTCATTTGATTTTGATAGATTTCTTCTCTTGCTTTATCCCATCCCATATCAAACTTGCCTTTGTACATGTCAATGTATTTCTTCTCCACCTGGTGCGGAGAGTGCATGGCGCTTGGCGCCCAAAACATGAAGAAAGGTCTGTCAGGAGAAACAGAAACGTTGGATGTGATATAGTCAATGGCTTTATCTGCCAGATCGGTAGTGAGGTGATAGCCCTCTTTGCCAACCCAATTTTCTGTAGGGTTATGATCATCCCATACCAATGAGCGGTAGTCATCGGCATCGGCAGCCATGAAGCCATAAAAATGGTCAAAGCCCTCGCCGCTTGCCCAGTGATTAAAGGGTCCGCTCTGCGAAACTTCATTCAACGGCGTATGATCCCATTTGCCTAGAGCATAGGTCACGGAGCCAACATGCTGCATATCCTTTGCAAAGGACTTTCCGGTTTCTGGAGGAAAGGCATTATAGCCGGGGAAGCCCATGGCGGTAAGCGAGTGTGAACCCAAACCTATCTTATGCGGATTGCGCCCTGCCATAAGGGCTGCACGGGAAGGCGAACACAAGGCCGTTGTATGGAAATTATTATAGCGCAGGCCATTGGCTGCCAGCTTATCAATATTTGGTGTTTCAATTAACCCGCCGTAGCTACCTATATGAGCAAATCCAACGTCATCCAGCAAAATTATCAAAACGTTTGGTGTGCCCGGTTTTGGTTTCGGAGCTTCCGGCCACCATTCTTTTGATTCCTCGTAGGATTTGCCAATCTTTCCTTTAAACTCCTGCCCGTACTTCCTGAACGAATCGTCTGTTGTCGATCCTTTCTTTTCCTGCTGAGCCTGAACAAGCAACACAGGAAGGAAAATTGCCAGTGCGATGAGCGTAAACACCACTGGCCT
>LDXN01000079.1 GCA_001443445.1 Candidatus Dadabacteria bacterium CSP1-2
TTAGACTTACGATTTTTTCTATTTAATCACCCCTAATAGGTTTATTATACGGCAAAAAAGCTGTATGATTACAACATCATACCAAAATAAACTTGACAGAGTGAAAGTTCAAATGCCATGAATCCCCCAATCTAAATCAAGCCCTCAGCGCTTTGCAGTTGCTCTATCGTTAGTTGCTCAAGCAAGACATGGCTTTGAGAATACTTTAGGTTTTCAGACTTTCTTGAACCAAAGACTAACTTAGAGGACTTGGTTAATAAATAAAAAGCAGTGTCTCATAAGGAGATATATTCTGATAACTGCTGTTCTTAACGCATTATCTGAGTTAAAATTAAATGCCTGATACCAATTCTCTATAGAAATGTGGTATAAATCTAGATCAATATTTGTAGTGGGCGAACCTTGCGTTCGCCCACAATGGGAGGGCAATCGCAAGGATTGCCCCTACAATTCGGTATAATGCTTTATTTGCAGATAGAAATGGAATAAGGCGAAATCATGGAAGTTCAGGCTGTCTGGAAGAAGAGTTATCAAGTTGAAGTTAAGGCAAGGCAATTTCAGGTTCCAATTGATGAAGCACCTGAGTTCCACGGAGAAGATACTGGCATGATGCCAACGGAGCTTTTTCTCTGCTCTTTAGCTTCGTGTTTCTGCCTTGCGCTTGTTTTTGTTGCTAAAAAGAAAAGAATCGAAGTTAATGACATGTGTGTAAATGTAAAAGGAAAAAAAGACCTTAAAAACTTTCTCTTTTCAAGTCTTATTGTTGAGGTTGAAAGTTCTCTTTCACCTCAAACCTTGGAGGGTGTTATAAGTCTTGCAAAAAAATACTGCTTTGTAAGTAATACAGTTTCAAAGTCATGCCCGATAGAATACATAGCGGTTCAGTCAAGAAGTTGATTTAACCACTACGACACTAAGTTACAACGTTTTTATTCTCGTAGTGTCGTCGTGGTATTATTTTAAGAACTCTTTGAAGGAGACAAGCAATTTGACGATAAAATTCAAGATTAAAAAAAATTACTTCCAGGATGCATTGCGTTTAATGCGCATATCAAAAAGCATACTAGAAATTGAAGGGGTGAAAAAGGCTGTTGCGGTAATGGCAACAGATAAGGCTAAATTTGCGCTCGAAGATGCCGGGCTTATGATTCCTGAGATAAAAAACGCCAGTGGAAGCGATTTAGTAATGTTGGTTGAATCTGAGTCGGAAGAAATGACAAATCAAGCACTTGCTAAGATGGAAGAATTAGTTTCAGCCGGTGCTTCTCAAGGCAAGAAGGAGGCTCCAGATATTCTCCATCAGGAAATTCAGGTAATAAATATTGGACTTGAAAGTTTTAAGGAAGCCCTCGAAGCTCAGGGCGTAAAAGTGGTTCATGTCAACTGGCAGGTCCCTGCAAAAGGTGATATGAAACTGATAAATATTTTGAAGAAGATGTATTGATGTTTGAACCACGACGGCACAACGACACAACGGTTTAGGATGATTTTAAAAACGAATTATTCTTTGAGTTTAAGACCACGACGGCACAACGAAACCACGAAAAGGAAATAATAAAATAAATCTTTGTATCTTAGTGTCGTTGTGGTTATAAGGAAAGTATAATGAGCATACGTAATCCTGAAAGATTAAAAGAGGTGCTTTCTAATCCCAAGCGACTCGCAAGGGCATTCAGTAGGCATACTTATGGAATGCTTGCTTGGGTGGATTTATTTGGAGGTAAGTTGAAATCGATTAGAAACATTGAAACTAAAGTCATTATTGCACGAATAATCGCCGATAATGCGAAACATGCTAAACTCTTTGCAGATAGGGCTAACGAACTTGGGGAAAAAGCTGAGACCTATAAACCGCCACTGATTGGACAGAAGATTTATGATTTTCTCGACGCATACGATAACCCTTTTGAGGAGTTTGCTTATGCCTGGGGATCTCTCATACATTTCTCATCATTGCTCGACCTATATCATAGCGTGGCGGATTCAAAGAGCAGGGCAGTAATTGAGGAGGTTCAAAGGGATGTCAAGGAACATCTAAAGCTCTTGGAAAAATATTTTGAAGTAAATGCAAATACATCTGAGAAGAAAAAGCGCGCTGAAGAGGTGAAGATGGTAGCTGACAAGTTTTACGCAGATAGAGAAGATGAGGAGATAAAATGGTATGCATCTTAGTAGAATGCCTAGTTTTGAGGAGTTGCTAAAACCACCTCCTGCATACTATCCAAAAAATATCTATTATAAATTCTATTCACTTTTCCTCAGAACCATCGGTATGTTCTCAGAAGGAATGAGAATAGGCTTCACACATGGCTTCGACTCAGGGATGATTATGAACTATGTCTGCCAGAATACCCCTAGTGGAAGGTTCTATATTGGAAAGGTTCTGGATAGAATTTTTCTTAATCAGGTTACATGTAAGGCGTTCAGGGCAATAAAAGAAATTCAAAAGAATGTAATTAAGAATTATCTACAAGAGAGAAATGGAGATCCTACCTTTATCGTTGACCTGGCTTCGGGTAAAGCTGACTACATTTACGATGCTCTCAGAGAAACGAATGGTAATGTTAAGGTGCTGCTTCGTGATCTTGATGAGACTGCGCTTAAAGAAAGCAGGGCTATAGCTGAAAAGTTGAATTTACTAAATAAAGTTAGCTATGAGCAAGGTAATGCACTTGATATTGAGAGTTTGAAAAGAATTTATCCTAAGCCAAATCTCGTTATCGAAGTGGGACTTTACGGGATTATTCATGATGATGAGTTATTACGCAGACATTTTTTTGAGCTCAAAGACATACTTAACCCAGGGGCGATTCTTTTTAACGTTCAGACTTATAATCCGCAGATAGAGTTAATCGCAAGGGTGCTTAAAAACCGTGATGGCGAACGTTGTGTGTGGCATCTTCGTCCTGTGGAACTTGTAATAGAGTGGGCTGAGAAAGCGGGATTTATTGAGCCACAAGTAACTATGGACCCTTATGGTATTTATGCAGTGGTAATGATGAGAAATTAACCTAATACGCTTTTTCTAGGTTTATAGTGTATAAAGAAGTCTGTCATTGCGAGGAGTGAAGCGACGAAGCAATCTCAATAGCCAATTCGGATAATTAATCTTAAGACAAGATTGCTTCGCTACGCTCGCAATGACAACTCTTTTTGAGTGAATTAATATCCGTTAGAATTGGTATAAAGGAGATGTCAAATTGAAAAAAGAAAGATTTGTTCTCGGATGGGGAACTGATAGTGAAAAGTCGACGTTTATAAAAGGTATTTTATCGAACAGGGTTAAATCAGTAATGGAAAGCCATCAGGGAATGTGGAACTATATGACATACCGTGATGCAATAAAAATCTTGGGGTTGGATACTGAAGAGATTTATAAAAAGGGAAGAATTGATTTGGACCCCAAAAAATGGGCTGACTTCGGATGGATGACATGTTATGTGGGGCCGCCTAAGAGTGCTGTAAAAGCAATGAGGGAGCAGACGAAGGCATCTAATATTAATCCTTATTCTCCAGACCTTATAAATCCCCTTAGAGACGCATGTGCTGAGATAAAGCTAAAGCGTGAAAGGAGCAAGGAATTTGAGGTTATAGGAACAGAAGGCGGACAGGCTGGGATTTCTTATGCGCTTCAGACATTTATAAATCCTGGAGATGAGGTAATTATTACAGACCCAGGATATTTCCATTTTGAATCTGCGATCTTGATGGCAAGAGGCGTACCTGTCAGGATTCCTCTTAATTCCAAAAACGGATACCGCCTGAATCCAGATGAAGTAAAAGAGTATATTACGCCAAGAACTAAGGTAATAATCGTTTGTGACCCTATTAATCCCTTTGGAACTGTGCAGCTAAAGGATGAAGTAATCGCCCTTATCGAGATTGCAAGAAGACATGACATTATCATCATTGACGATATTACTCACAACGCCCAGCGTATTGACCTGGATGCTACTCATTATCCTATGAGTTCTCTTTGGAGGGAAACAAATGTTGATAACGTGATTTCTACCTTTAGTGTTTCTCATGGCTATGGTATGGCTGGAGTTAGAATTGGTTTTCTCGCTGGCCATACCGAGCTTATGAGGGCTTGTTTAATAACAAAGGTCTCTTTGACAAGGCTTAACACGAATCTCATTGCTCAGTATGGAGCCTTAGCAGCGCTTAAAGACGACGATTATGTAAGGAAATCGGAAGAAATAATCAGACGCAATTACATCCACATAAAAGAAACAATCAGACAAACAAAAGGTGTCTCGATTCCTGTTGAACCTAAATATGGCTTCTCTATGGTTATGGATGTTTCTGGTACCGGTGTAACAGCTCAGGAATTAACTGTGTCTCTTTTTAAACACAATGTAGCTGTCTATCCTGGAGATGGGTTAGGCGATGTCGGAGCAACCGACTACATACGGTTAAATATCTCTCGTCCTGACCTCTGGGCTTTTAGGCATTTTCGAAAGGTACTCCCACTAGCAATCAAAGAAGCAAAATCTGGAATTTATCGTAAGGGTGTCATCCAGTTCTTTAAAGAAAAGAAAACGGAACGGGCAAAAAGAATTCTCCAGCAGATGAAAGATATGCACTTGGCTGATGAGAGATGAGCTTGGCTATAAGCCACAGAGTACACAGAGTTCACAGAAAAATTTTAACACTAAACAATTTTCTCTGTGTCCTCGGTGATCTCAGTGGCAATAGTATTGGCTGATGAACAATATTGATGGCATTTCTACTGATAAGATAGTTCACGAGTACGGTTCACCTATCTTTGTTGTTTCCGCGAAGACGCTTAAAACTAATCTTAGAGTATTCCGAGAAGAATTTTCTAAAAAGTATCCACAGGTAGTAGTTGCTTATTCATACAAGACCAACTATCTCTCAGGGATTCTTGATATTATACATAAAGAGGGAGCTTGGGCTGAAGTAGCATCGGGTTTTGAATATGATCTAGCAAGATTGCTGGGCGTGCCTGGGAATTCAATTGTTTTTAATGGTCCATATAAAAAGAAGGAGGAACTCAAGAAGGCATCTGAAGAAGGGGCGTTGATAAATGTAGACCATCTTGACGAACTTAAGCAGCTTGAAGAAATCGCTTCTGAGCTTGAAAGAACACTCGAGATAGGAATTAGAATTAACATTAATGTTGGAGTCCATCAATTGCCCGATAGGTTTGGTTTTAATCTAGATTCTGGTGAGGCAATTCAAATTGTAAGAAGATGTGTCGAGAATAAGCTCCTTAGAATCATAGGGCTTCACATTCACCTTACAAGTTACATTATTGAGCCAGATCATGAAGAAAACACCATTCCTGCAAGACGAATAAACCTCATCTGGCCTAAGAGCCCTAACTTATATAGAACAGCTGCGGAAAAGGTTGTTCGGTTTGCAAATGAAATCAGAGAAAAATTTGCAGTGAATATAAGGTACATAGATATGGGAGGTGGATTTCCATCTATTGATTTATTGGATTCGTACGTTGATGCCATTGTTTACTCCATTCTTAACGGATTTAAGTCAGAGTTACCTATTCTTATTTTAGAGCCAGGAAGGGCAATTGTTAATAACGCAGTGCATCTTATTGCAACTGTTGTTGGTGTAAAGGAATTTCCAAACGACGAGAGAGGAATCATAGTTGATGCTGGCATTAATCTTCTTCCTACCTCTTTCTGGAGATGGCAGGAAATTGAACCGGCAGCAAAAGTAGAAGGTGATTTACGGGAAACTACTGTTTATGGACCACTATGCCTCCAGACTGACATATTAGCGAAAACTAAGCTCCAGGAATTAAAAGCGGGAGATAAACTTGTGATAACAAACGTTGGGGCATATAATATTTCTCAATCTAGTTCATTTATATTCCCCCGTCCTTGTGTTCTTCTTATAGAAAACGAATCAGTAAAGGTTCTAAGAAGAGCTGAGACAGTTGATGACATATTTAAATTTGAAATGCTTTAATAAAATAGCCTACTTTTGTTATCATCAGTCAAAAATTGTTATTAGCTTAGACTTTAAATTATGACTCTCGGATTTTAAGACATTCAAACAAAGTCCGTAAATATACAAGTGTTTCAGAAATACGAAATATGGTACACACTCTTTATTTCTTACTATTGGAATATCCTTATTAGTTCGGTAGAATTCATAAACTTTAAAAATACGACCGGAGTCATTTTCATGAATCACGCAATAAAATTAGATCCCCTTCAGAGGGTTTCACT
>LDXN01000080.1 GCA_001443445.1 Candidatus Dadabacteria bacterium CSP1-2
TCCATATCTTCTTTGCATTTTTCTAGAAATAAGTATATGTAACCCTCGGTCCCCTCTTTGCGAATCAAAAGCTTAATGGGTTTTTCTTTACTCTCAAGAAGAGTTTCTGCAAGAAATTCATCCAGGTTGGTTATGTGAATCTTTTTTTCTTCTAAGCTTCCTATGTCCATGTGACAAATCTCCTACCCCTGAGTGAAACTCCCCGCGGCAGAGCCACGGGGTATCTAAAAATCAAAAGTATTAGCCTACATTCCATCCTCCCAAAGTAGTGGCTGATGCCCTCATCAGCCCTAAAAAGCTCGTTCGGGGAACGAGCCCTACATCCTGTGCAAATAAAATTGTAGGGACTGATTCCCAATCAGTCCAAATATCATTGCCCGTTCGGGGAACGGGCACTACATTCTCTGAAGTAATTTCCCGGTTCATTAAATATGTAGCGGCGACCTTTAGATCGCCATAAAATAATAATGTGGAGGACTAAAGTCCTCCGCTACTGTCATACCCGAAAGTTCCCCATTTCATACATATGGGGACAAGGTTATCGGGCATCCATGACATACTCCTTTATCCGAGGTTAGAAAACCTCGGCTATCCCCCGTGGGGGTCTGAGGATCTCCCCTACATTGCTACTCACATCAAATCTAAAGCATTCTTATAAGGTTATTTGCACGTCTCAAATAAATAGCAACTAACATTACTTTGTCCACTTTTAAAATCTTTACTTTTTGAAAGGCAGTAGTTTTTCTCCAAAGTTGCTATAGAAAGCTTATCCGGATCGGTAAACCATTCATGGCTATATATTAGCCATATCCTTTTGTGATTTCGTAATAAGTTTTCTAATGCTGGTACGTCCTCAAATGCCATTTTTCTCTCACTATAATCTTTTGGAAGACCGTGTTTTTCAAGCATTAAGTCGTATTTATCAAAATAATATTCAAATGGAATTTGCCCGAGAGCTGAGCTAAAAAGAACCAAATCCTCTTTATCGTTCGACTGAGGCTCACGAATGTCTGAATTTTGTGCAACGTACTCTGCTGCTAAATCCCATCGCTCTTTTTCAAATTCGTTATAGTATTTGTATAAAGAAGCAAGGTTTAGAATAAAAAGAAGAACGAGCGCCAAAGTAAGAATCCGCTTGTTCTTTATTGACGTAATTCCCATTGCTATTAGAACAAAATAAGGCATTGATGCCCAGATTAGGGTTTGCGATGTCAGAATCGAATGCTTTAAGCTTATTAAAAGCTGAGTTCCGATAGGAACGGAAAAGATAAGTAAGAGTAATACTAACGACCGAGGATTCTGCCTAGCGTAAAAAATTCCTATTAGAAATAGAAAACCAAAGAATATGATGGATAACAAAACCAATCTTCCATGAATGAGGCTAAAATTACCGACATCTATCCAATTAAATAGCCAGTATGTGGGTCCATTGTTAAAGGTGGCAAAAAGATTAATTACGCTATCAAGAGTAAGCGAAGGCGTATAGAAACTTTTTCCTACTGATGAGCTCTGTTCAAGGAAAAAAGAAGTCCAAGGAGCCCAGAGGATTATTATGGTTAATAAAGACGGGATCCAGAATTTCAAAAATGGTCTATGACGATTCCAGAATATTATGAAAAAGAAATTCTGGGCTATCGGCAGTAATAAAGCAACGTTATGGCAGTAAAGGGATGCTAAAGTGGAAATAACATAACCAATGGAGTAGAAGATAGTTTTTTTTGTTTGTGTTGGCTCTTCACCTATACAAAGCATCTTGACCATGAAAAAAATTGAGAGAAGGACACAGAATGTCAGAATGCTATACATCCTTGCTTCCTGGGAGTAGTAGATATGGAAGGGAGACATTGCAAGAATTAAGGCTGAAATTAGAGCGGGTTGATTACCAAATAGGTTTTTCACGATAAGATAAAGTAGAGGAATACTAAGAATTCCAAATATCGCAGATAGAAGCCTTACTTCAAATTCCCCATTCCCAAGTACATTTATCCATAGGCTAAGGAGAATATAATAAAATGGTGGATGAACATCTGCGCTCGTTTGTTTTATTATTATGTTTCCCAGAGATTCATTAGCAAACCAGACACTAATGGCTTCATCAAACCATAAACTATTTGATCCCAGTTGATAAAGACGAAGGAATGTTCCTATTAAGATAATGAATAGGAGTAACATGGATGATAGGCGGTTGTTAGGTGTGCCTTTAGGCATTCTTGAAAGAACCCTTGATTTTTTAGTGGGTTTGTTTGGCGAACTTAATTTACCAAATCAAGTAGTGAATCACAACTTGCACTGAAGTGAGGCGGCGATCTTACATACTATGGCTTTTACAATTTCTATTTACTTCCACAATAAATATGAAAGGTCAATTTAATGCGTTATGTTTGCTTCTTCTTGATTCTTTTGGAGATTTTCTTCCTTGATTTTTTTTCTCTGCATAACTTCTACTCGGTTGTCTATCTAGGTTTTGAGATTGATTAGTATTATCCTCCTGGGGCGAAATCCATCTTTTGTTCGAGTTAATCGGATAGTCTTTCTGCTTTGACTTATCAGCGTTATTTTGGTATGGGAATCCCTTATCATTGTTGTTTGCCTTTTTTATATTTGAGTAGTTTGGTTCATCCTCTTCCTGATTTTCAGTCTGTGTGTTGTAGGTTCTTTTTAAAGAATTCCTTTTTTTATTCTCCGAGTACATATTATATCGTTTATCAGGCGCGTCCTTAATATTCTCTTGTTTTTGATATCTTTCATCATTGTTAATTCCTGTTTTATTATTTGAGTAGCTATGGTCATTATCGTTCCCGATTCTTAAGGAGTTCTTTAAAGACTCTTTTTTAACTTTAGGGTAGTTACGATTGGGTAAGTTTCGAAGATTATTGTCACCTGAGAATCTGTCCTCTGTGTTTTCGATTTGCAATGTTTTCTTTGGGGCTTCACCATTGGGTTGAGCCATCCCTTTGTCTTTTCTAACAACATCAGGCCTAAATACATAGTAGTTTTTCCCATCTAATTTGTTTACATTGGCGCGAGTTGTAACAATTCGATCAGTATCTATATCTTTATCAACTAGATTTATCTTTTCAACCTTTGTTCTTGATACCCTCTCAACAAAACCAACATCAGGACCACGGTTTACGACATTATTATTTACGATTTTTACATTATTTATATGCGTCGCTTCTTGGAAAATTTTAACGTTATGTGATTGAGGAACAACTACTGAATTAACGTTATGATGTAAAAACCCGTGTGAGGGTACAAAAACGCAGTGGGTTGGAGGTACATAGTAATTATAATTACTATATTTGTGATAATTATTAAATCCAATTCCTATTTCTAGAGAGAAATAATAATCAGGAGCGAGAGGTGCCCAACCTATGTACCCAGGGTTTGTATACCATGTAACCCATGCTGGTGCCCAAACTGTACCAGGTATCCATCCCCATCCGTAATAATCAAGAAACACCCATCTCCCATAGTGGTATGGAGCCCAGCCCCAAGGCTCGTAAGATACCCATGTCCATCCATAGTCTGACAATACCCAGCGCCCATCGGTATATGGTCTCCAGTGAGGTCCAACGGCTGTGGGATACCATACATTTCCATATCTTGGCACTGATACCCAATTGCCATAAGGCGAAAGCGCATTGAAAAACAAATTGAACCCAACATTTATGTGAGCTTCGCTTGTATTTTTACTCTCAACACTAAAGATTATTGCTAGGACTAAGAGGATTATTGCCAATTTCTTTTTCATAGTTATAACCACCTTTTTAAGGAATTGCTTTCTCTACTATCTATAAACACACGAATTAGGCGTGAGGTTTCAATTTATGTTGACGTTTAAATTTGGATAAGGATCAATGCGCAGTGATTATTGATTTTTTTGCATCTGTAATAAAGGTATACCTTTTAATTACAAAATCCGAAGGCATGCGGGGTTTGAAAACCCCGCCTATCGATATGCTATCATTTGCGAGCACTTCGAATAACTCGGCTAAGCTCTGTAAAACAAAAACAAAAATGAGATTCCTCGCTCCTATCGGTCGCTCGGAATGACAGAAAGAGGAGCCGTCATTGCAATCACAAAAGGAATGTCTTTATGTGCCGATACCCTGTAGCTTGTCGAAGGGTTCTCTATTTACAAAATCCGAAGTTTGTACTTATTATGTTAAAATTTCTATAAAATAAGATTGGTTGCCCAACTACTTGGGTCATACCTGGAGCTAAGTAATGATAAAAGCTGGAGTAGGATATTCTCTTAGTGAGAACAGTGGGCAGGCTGCAAAAGAAGCTGCTACGCAAGCTATCGAGACTGGGAATATAGCCAAAGCAGACTTCGCAGTAGTTTTTTGCACGTTCCCGCACAGAGGGGGTTATAAAGAAATATTAAAGTCTGTGTGCCAGATCACAGGTACTATGAATGTTGCTGGCTGCAGTGGTATAGGCGTACTTACTAATTATGGAGAAGTAGAAGCAAAACCTGGTATTGCAGTTCTCGCTGTTTCGTCAGACGAGATGCAGACTACCTCCTTTCTTGTAAACCACACAGATGACGGCGGCATGAAAGCCGGTTTGGAAATCGGAGGGCGTTTGATTCCTATAAAGGGTGAAAACGCACTTCTTACTATTCTTCCAGACCCGTATCATATTCATCCTGAGCTTCTCTTGAGAGGAATTGAATCTCGTATTGGAGAAATACCAATAGTTGGTGCATCGGCTTCTGAACACCCAGCTTTGCATGAAACATACGAGTTCTACGGAGAATCAGTTGTTTCAGGAGCTATCTCAGGATTTATGATTCAGGGTTCTTTCACCCATAGAATAGGAATCACACAAGGGTGCCAGCCAGTAGGGGTTCCGTGCATAATTACAAAATCTGAACACAACCTTATCTTCGAACTCGATGGTCAGCCTGCATTTGAGGTTTTAAAGAAGCAGGTTCCTAAAAGAATACGGGAGAATCCAAGGGATTTATTGCGTCTTTTGTTCGTGGGATTTACTCCTGATCCCAAGGATACAGAGATAATTGACGGAGAATATCTAGTACGAAACCTAATTGGGATAAATCCAGATACCGGTGTTATAGGAGTTGCTGAGAATGTAAGGGAAGGGCAGATTATGACGTTTACTGTACGTCATCCAATAATGGCGCGTGAAGACCTAAAACAGATGCTTGATCGTTTGGCATCTTTAAAGGATTCTCAAAAGCCATTTAAATTTGGTTTTTATTTTAATTGCTGTGCGAGAGGTTCGTCGCTTTATGGTTATGAAGGAATTGATACAGCCTATATCACCCATGCTCTAGGTGAGATTCCGATTATTGGTTTTTTTGGCAACTCAGAACTTGCGCCATTAAAGGGAATTAACCGTCTCTTTACTTATACAGGGGTGCTTGTGCTGATTTCGGAGCAATGAAAAACCACTTTAGTGGAAGCTTCCGTTGCACTCGAAAAACGTATTATAGTTACGGTCATTCAAATATTAATCTAGTAATAGATAACCCTGCTGGGTAGGCAACGAGTCTTGCTCGTTGCCTATTTATTATAGTGACGATAGACGAGACATTCTTGTCTCGTCTTGGTGCGATAAATTGCCACCATATACAAATCTGCGACTGGAAAGTCGCAGCTATCGAAGGTTAATTTTCACAGTATCACACCACGATAGCCGAGGTTTTCTAACCTCGGATAAAGTAGTTATGGTATTGATGCACAATTAATTCTTGTCCCCATATGTATGAAATGGGGAACATTCGGGCATGAGAGTGCAATTACCCGGATACGTAGGAGCAGCATCCCTTCGGCAGGCTCAGGACAGGCCCTGCCGCGATAATCACGAAACACCGATTTTTTCGAGCTGGAAGCCTCTCCTACTTAATAATGTTGAATTATTACAAATACTTATATGGTTAATATAGCATGGTTTATCAAAAATAACGAGAACTTCTGGGTTGAAACTTATTAAGTTACGTT
>LDXN01000081.1 GCA_001443445.1 Candidatus Dadabacteria bacterium CSP1-2
CGAAATAATTCTCCTTGCAGCAGGGAGGTTCGTTTAATATTTTACTTCCTTAAGATACAATCCCCATGGTGGGGCAGAAAATACGAGATTTGTTTTCTCTCCGGATTCTAAAATTTCTCTAAAATCCTCGTGTGCGATTTTTCCCTTTCCTACCTGGACAAGCGTCCCGACAATCAGGCGAACCATTCCCCTTAAGAATCCCGTTGATTCAATTTCAAATTCAACTAGTCCGTCAGGTTTCTTTTCGAGGCTTACATTTACGACCTCTCGTACAGTCGTTTTTGTTGTATTAGATAAAGCGAATCCGCGAAAGTCATGTTCGCCACCGAGCATCCTAGCGGCCTCAGCCATCTTAGGTACATCTAATGATTCAGGGAGAAACCATACCTTGTTTCTCTCAAGGGCTGAGGGGTATGGGCGGTTAAGTATTTTATATAGATATGTTTTGCTCTTAACGTCAAGTTGCGCATGGAAGTTTATATCAACCTCACTGACCTCTTTTACAACAATGTCCTTTGGAAGAACTGAGTTAAGCGCTTTTTGGAATTGTAGAAGCGTCATTCTACCTTCGGTCTTAAAGTTAGCCACCTGGGCAAGCGCATGAACACCAGAATCGGTTCTTCCTGATCCAATCACGGTGATTGTCTCACTAGTAATCTTATTTAATGTATCTTCTATAACCTCTTGAATCGTTATTCCTTGGGGTTGCCTCTGCCACCCAAGGTAATTCGTGCCGTCGTATTCGATGATGAGTTTTAGGTTTACCATTTATTTTAGTTCAAACAAACAAGGAATCAGCAAGCTATAGGAGCGTATAGCCATACGCCTTTACTCTCATAGGTGGGATTGGAAAATCCCACCTATCGGTATATGTTAAAATCCTACCCAAGATAGGCGGGACATTCTTGTCCCGCATTAAGTAGGGGCACGTTGCAACGTGCCCCTACTTTCCAAACTTTATCCGCGGATCTAATATTACATAGCATATATCAACCAATAGATTAGCGATTACAAGGATCACTGCGTATACAATCGTAATCCCCATAACTAATGGGTAATCCCTGTTTGACACTGCAAATACAAAGAATCTTCCCATGCCAGGGATTGAAAAGATATGCTCCACTACAAATGATCCTGTAACTAAAAAGGCTGTGATGGGACCTAAAACTGTAACAATGGGGATAAGCGCATTTCTAAAGATGTGTTTTAAAGTCACTTTGAATTCACCTAGGCCCTTTGCCCATGCTGTTCTCACGAATGTAGCTTGAGAAACCTCAAGCATGCTTGCCCTTGTAAGACGGGCAAGATAGGCAGTAGGCCCTGCCGCCAGTGTAAATGCAGGAAGCACATAATTCTCAGGCCTCCCCCATAGAGCGGCTGGAAACCAGTCAAGCTCAACGGAAAATATGTAAATCAACGCCGCACCCACCACAAAGCTTGGCACTGACACAAGAGCTGTAGCAAAGGAGAGTGAAAGGATGTCAAATACGCCTCTTGGACGAGCGGCTGAAAATATACCTATGCCGGTACCAATAATTATAGAGATTAAAAGAGCCACAGTTCCAAGTTTTACCGAAACAGGGAGGGTATCCTTAATTATGTCCCTAACAGTGCGATCAATATACTTATATGATGGGCCAAAATCTCCGTGTGCTAGGTCCCTTATATATATATAGTATTGCTTCCATAGCGGCTCATTAAGCCTATATTTCTCTTCGATATTCTTTCGAATCTCGGGGGGTACCTTTTTTTCTGTATCAAAGGGACCGCCGGGAAGGAGCCTTAGTAGAAAAAAGGTCAGCGTAGCAACTATTAATACAACAAATGCCCCGCTTAGGACTCGACCCAGGATGAATTTTGTCATTCACCAAATCTTACCACAACGCTTTCCCTAGAAGTCAGTCCATCTTTATCCCTTGCAAGGACGGTTATCAAGTTAGCTCCCTTATTGAGTTTTACGTTCATAGATAAAGGAACCTCTTTGTTAGATGAAGGGAGCAGGATTACTTTATCATCTCCTACGAAGACACTTACGAGTTCTAGACCATCTTGGTCCTTTACAAGTCCATTTAGAGCAATCTCTTGTGATTTGGTTGAATGAGGCAGGTTCGAGAAGCTTATGGATGGAGGTTCTTTGAAAACCTGATTTCTATTTCCTTCCTTTTGCGTCAAACGAATTTTGTCTCTAAGCTCTTCCCTGAACACATCGTCCAAAATCCCAAATTCCATCTCGATTTGCTGTACTGGCTTTTTAACTTCGAATATAAACGGGGCCTCTTTCACTTCACCTGGATGCAGGTCTTTAAATTCGAATCTTCCCTTTTGTAAAAATATAGAATCACCAGAGAGATTCTTAAGTGTGAAGATGCCCTTTTCAGATGATCCACTTCCTATGTTTTTTACCTTTACAAGAAGCCCTATTGATTCTCCTGTTTCAGGAATACCGTTTCCGTTACCGGATGAATCCATTCTTCCGTCGTCAACAATTTCGTAATTAAAGGCGAATGCCGGTCTTGGAAGCTCCTCTATTTGTGCATTAAATGTAAATCTTGGTAGATCGGTTTTATAAAAGTCAACAAAACTCAAAGTGATTGCATCCTCCCTTTGAAGGATCCCCTTTGGGACTTCAAAAGTCACACTAGACTCCCTTTTTTCACCTGGGCTTAACTTCCCAAAGACAAATTCCTTTCCATCAAACACCGTATTATCCGATTCTGTTACTGCCTTTAACCTGTATAGAGGTGTTTGTCCTGTGTTTTCTACTTCAGCTTTTACCTCGAGCTTTTCTCCAGCTTTACCCTTTATGGGAGAGGGGACTATTTTTATAGATAGACCCGGCACTCCAGAAGCCTTTTTACCAATGGACCAATCAATCCCAGCACTCTGCCATTTCCCGACAATCTTCCTTTCCTCGTTTTCTGATATTTCTTTGATTCCACTTTGGACCTGATTTAGCATTTCTTTCCTTGAATGGGAATTCGATTGCAGAAAAATGTCTTTGGCAACGGCTACGGAGAAGTCGTTCCCAATCTTCTTAAGCTTTTCCTCACGACTTAGGGCTTCATCGGGGGTTTCTTCCTTATCGCTCTCGGAATCTTTTGGGGTCTCAAGGTAGAAAATAGTGTAAACCGGCTTCTCTTTTTTCTCTAATTTAACATTTTTCTCATCCTCTAGTTCATCTTTTAGATGATTTTGAGAAGATGAACTGTAAACATCTTTAGAGATAATCACAGGGGAAATTTGAATATCGGGGGTAATCCCTATATCTTGAATAGATATATCCCCAGGTGTGAGATACTGAGCAATAGTGAGTTTAAGAGCGGAGCCGTCGTTAAGGTCAAAGATCTGCTGCACGGAGCCCTTACCGAAGGTCGTATCTCCTATCACAATCGCCCTTTCGTTGTTCTTTAAAGCCCCTGCGACGATTTCTGATGCGCTTGCGCTTCCTGAGTCTACTAGCACAACTACCCTTCCGCTATATTCATAATCCTCTGGGGTTGCCCGGTAAGGCTTTTTAGAATCTCCAGTGCTTGTAGTAACTATAACCCCGCTTTTTAAAAAAAGGTTTGAAATCCTTTCCGCCTGATCTAGAAGCCCGCCTGGGTTTCCCCTAAGGTCTAATATAAGCCCTTTAAGGCTTCCATTTTTCTTAAGGCTTCTTAGGCTAGCCTTAATACTGTCAAGGGTGTTTCTCTGAAAGTCCCTTATCCTTATATATCCGATTCCATCTCCTAGGCTATAAGCCTCAACGCTTTCAATCTTAATTGTATCCCTTACAAGTGAGAATTTCTTTGGTTCTGGAAAACCCTCTCTCATAATGTACATATTAACGGTTGTTCCCTTCGGTCCTCTTAGTTTTCCTACCGCCTCTATTAGTGACATGTTTACTGTGGACTCATATTCAATCTGAACGATCTTATCATTCGGTTTTACACCAGCTTTATAGGCAGGCGTTCCCTCAATAGGAGCAATCACCGTTAGCTGACCGTCTCTTATTCCTATTACTATCCCAAGCCCGCCAAAGCTCCCCTCTGTCTCAATCATGAATTCACGGTAGATCTGTGGTGTTATAATCCCTGAGTGGCGATCAAGTGTATTAAGCATCTCGTCTATCACAGCGTATTCGATCTCATCAGTAGTAGGCTCTTTTGAAACTAGTCTCGGTTTAACAAAGTTAAAAACCTCTTCTATCTTTCCTGTCACGCTGTCTAGATTATTAACCCCGATCAAATCGAATGTTCTTTTATCATTCATTACCTGAACCCTGAATGATGTGCTGTTTTCTCCATCTGGAAACACGACAAGCACTTCGTCCAGGCTTCTCTCAAGCCTCCCGAGCCCTGCGATCAACATGGCTTTAGGGTCTATATCCGATTTGTTAGCGTAGTATCTTTTTATATGTCGCATCACCGAAGGAAGCACCTTTAGTGGATCTCCAGTCTGATTTTGTTCAGTTTCTTGTGGATTTGGAGAAAAGGATAAAAGATAAATTAAAGGCAGAATAATAATGAGCAAACGGCTTCGTTTCATAAGGGCTAGAATTTTACTCAAGATTTTCTCAATTCTCAAATAATATCGTGTTGCAATAGTTAAGGTTATCTAAATTGAGGCTTATATGCAATCGTAATCGCCATTATGCTTCGCCTTCGGCTCTTGCGATGACTATAGGCGGGGTTTTCCAACCCCGCATGCTATATTGCTTTCCAGTCTCGTGAACGCTCATTTGAAATGTAGCGGAGACCTTCAGGTCTCCATAAAGAAATTGATGGAAGGCTAAAGCCTTCCGCTACTTGGTAATTCCTTGCAGCTTGCTGCGGGGTTCTTCATTCTCACCACATGCAAAGTCCTCTTTCATCATCTGGAACCGCTCGCTGTGATAGAAATTTTATCTGGAAAATAGACGCATTATTAAGGAGAGGGTCAAGCTCTGC
>LDXN01000082.1 GCA_001443445.1 Candidatus Dadabacteria bacterium CSP1-2
TAATAACACCATGATTATGATTTGGGTAGTAGTTTTAATCCCAAATAACGCGTAAGAGAATAGCAATGATTGGAATACATCCAAAATTTCCTTGAATTTATTGGCACTTACTGGTATAAAGCAGCAAGAATAACAATACGAGGAGGTCACCCAAAAAGTGAAATCTCAATCTGCTTATTCCTCTTTACAGAAAGTAGGATATCATAAAGATATTCGAGTTGAGTTTACAGGGAAAAACCTAACCAAGTTCGGTGGTATTCAACTTGCGAGGAAATTCTTAAGAGGTCTAAAGGTTAAAGAAGAACTTGAAAGTGCTGTTGGGATTGAAAAGAGAGATGGAAAGTTTTCAGTGGGTGGGATGCTTGTATGCCTTCTTTACGCTGTAATCCTCGATGTGAAGAGACAGAGTGACACCTTGATGCTCAGGCTGGATAAGGTATTCCAAAAGATAGGTGGACTAGATGATTATCCAGCACAGAGCACAATCAGCAGATTTCTAAAGAGATTCACGGTAGGAACGGCTAAGGGGATAGCTAAAGTAAACCACTCTCTGATAATGAGAGGAAGGAGAGACTTTGAGGGTTGGCATAAGATTACACTTGACTTAGATTCGCATGTGAGAACGGCTTATGGACACCAACAGAGGGCATCAGTAGGGTACAATCCAAAGAAACCAGGCAGACCAAGTTTTCACCCCCTGTTTTGCTTCATAGGAGAGACAAGAGATTTTCTCCACGGACTTTTTAGGACTGGGAAGGCCCATAGTTGTCGTGGGGTAAAAAGTTTTATTGATGACTGTCTGAAGAAGATTCCAGAGGGGATTAGAGTAATTTATCTTCGAGCAGACAGCGGATTCTATGAAGGTGATTTTCTGTATTATCTTGAGATGAAAAGGACTCTGTATGCCATAGTAGTAAAGCTCTATCCTTGGATTCAGATGGAACTTGTTGGGCTTAAATATAGAGATATAGGTGGAGGGGTATCTGTCGGTGAGATGCAGTATAGAGGAATAGGATGGAAAGAGCCGAGGCGAATGGTGGTTATAAGAGAAGAAGAGAAAACCCAAAGAACTAAGAAGCAGCCTACACTCTTTGAACTCATGGGCTACAGCTATCAGGTCATAGTGACTAATATTGAGGGGATGTCACCAGAGGAAGTATGGCGGTTCTATAATGGGAGAGCAAATGTGGAGAATATGATAAAAGAAGGAATACGGTCTTATTCCCTAGATGTGAACATCTCCCATTTTTATGGGGCAAATGTAGGTCACTTTCATTTGGTTATGCTTGCATATAACCTGATGAACTTATTTAAGGAGCTTGTATTAGGACAAAGGGACAAGAAGAGAATGGGCAAGTGGAAAGAAATTCTTGTTGAAATTAGAATGTTTTTTGTGATATAAGTAGGTTGTGCATAAAATGGGATAATGCACATATAGGAATGTCCAGAGGCTTTGAAAAAGATTTTTTTGAAGGGGTTAAGATAGTAGCAGAAACTGGGGATGGAGCCGAACTTACGAGGGTTCCAGGCCATGGGACTATGGTAACACATAAGCCGGAAGGAAAAGCTACGCTCACCTTCAAAGTACCGGCTGACCGGAAGGGTGAATGGCAGATGGCCTGCTTCGTACCAGGCCGCTACGAGGCTAAGATGAAGGGCAAGGTTATTATCAATTAAAGATTTAGCTGACGGATCAGACACTAATAGGGCGAGTGAAACGGTGTCGGATGTCAGGGAATCAGACAATTATGGTTATAAGTAAGGTATCTGAAAAGTTAAGAAAATTTTTTCTGGTACACATGCTGCAGTAAATGAATATAAGGAGAAAGAGCAAACTATGCACTTCGACTATGTGTGGGGAGGGCACTGGGTAATGTGGATATTCATGATAATTATTTGGATTCTAATTATCTTAGGAGGAGCAGCCATTTTTAAATGGGTAACAAGCTCTAAAACACAGTCTCCAGAATCCGCTCTTGAGATTCTATAAAAGCGATACGCAAAAGGTGAGATAAGCGAAGAAGAATTCAACAAAATGAAAGAGTAAATTAAATAAATAGAGGAGGTCTTACAGATGAGAAGGCTACTAGTTTCATTAATTATTTTAATATCTTTTACAAGTCTTTCTTTTGCTCAGGGCATGATGCAGAAGAAGCAAGGACAGATGGGAATGAAGGGGCAAGGAATGATGGGTGGGATGCATTCCATGATGTATAGCATGATGGTTCACCACGTTCTGATGAAAGCAAACACTCTTGATCTCACGGATACTCAGAAGCAAGATCTAGTAAATGTTCGGGAGAAATATCTTTATCCGACGGTTCGTAAGGAAGCGGATTTTAAAATCTCTCACATGAAGATTATGGATATGTTACAAGACCCTAACTTTGATTCCGCTAAAGTAAAGGCAGAGATTAAAGTGTCGAATGACATTAATCTTGAGATGGCAAATATGTCCGTAGATGCACTTGCTGCTATAAGAAATGCTATAGGTGTAGAAAACTTCAAAAAGGCGAATGTGATGATGCCTATGATGAGCGGTGGAATGATGATGGGTGAGGAAGAGAAAGAAGAAATGATGGAAGAAAAACCAGCGCAAGAGAAAAAAGAAGATTCGGGTGAACACGAGGAACATCATTGAGATTAGTAAAATACTTTATAAAAAGGAGGTGAAACAAATATGAAAAAGCTATTACCATTAGTAGCAACTATTTTGCTCTTCTCCTTCGTCATAATAGGAGATCATAAATCTCTTATTCCTGCTGACTATTGCCAGCTTATCAAAAACTAGCTAACAGAAGGGGCTAGTTACATTAAATCTGTGGGATATACAGATTGGGCTAAGAAGTGGGGTGTTTAGTTACTCCACCCGGTTAGTGTATCTTCTGCCAATGTTATCCTCGCTTCGGAAAGATTAATGAATTTGCAAAATTTTAAATCACAACTTGGGTCACTGTGGTGGAGGCTTTGTGCTATATTTGTTGTGGCCGTGCTTCTCAACTATGCATGGGAACTAGCGCACTCACCTCTCTATGTCGGAATGGATTTCAATAAGGCATGGTGGCATTGCTTCTTATCAAGCTTGGGCGATGGCCTAGATGTGTTAATTATTTATACAGTTGGCTGGCTCATATTAGGTCGTCAAGATTGGTATGAAAAAACGGGTGTGCGCGGTTATGCTTTAATTTTAATCATGGGGCTGATAATAGGAATCGGCATTGAATTGATAGCCGTTTACAAATTAGAGCGTTGGACTTACACAACACAAATGCCCCTGATACCCGGATTGAATGTTGGTGTCACACCTGTAGCTCAGATGCTTATTTTGCCCGTCGCTACCTTTCGTTTAGTAATCGCATGGCGAAAAGCACGGACGCGGCATAATTGATCAAAAATGCTTAGTTTAGGCGTAGCGGTTATAGTTGCCTCTGTCTTACTCATATACTGTGAACTGCTAAGTAAGTAAAAGACTCAGCAACCATCCGGAACCTATAGCAAATACAAACCAACTTACTACATAAAGTAGCGTTGCCTTCTTACCAATAATTTTCTGAGTTAATATATATTAGGTAAATAAAAACTTTTTAATGAGGGGAACAAACAAATTGTAATAGATTTTTCTACAATTCAATAGAATCTTCCAACATCTAATTGGTTTAGACCCTAGGGTGATTTTTCTCTTGACATGAAATTAGGCTTGTTATACCATAGTAAATAGCAATTTGTAGAATAACACCTCTAATAGGAAATTATACTGCATTTTTGCTGTCTAATTAATAGTTCGTTCGGAGACGCCTCGCGCTGAACGAACGGAGCGGCGGTTATCACCGCTTGTTCTTGGCGCTTCGCGCCGTCGAACAAGCGGCTGAAAAGGAGAACGAACCATGAACCCGGGAAATCATCACGCTCGCAGTCGGTGGGGCCGGGTGGAACCACATGGGGCGTGGGGACGATCGATTCGAACGGTGAACGCGGCTATTTCACCGACGGCTGGACGTTGCAAGACATCGGCGCTTCCTCACCACGCCCTATGAACAGCACCGGAGAGAACGTCATGTCAACGGCGAGTAGCCACTCACCCACTCATTCAGGAGGTAACACTTATGGCAACTGACATTGGTATGCGCGCTACATTGAACCTGCCTTACGAGCAAGCCGTCCAGAAAACCACGGACGCGCTCAAGGCAGAAGGCTTTGGCGTGCTGACGCAGATTGACGTGAAGGCCACGTTGAAGCAGAAAATCAACGCTGACTTTCGCCGCTATGTGATCCTCGGTGCGTGCAATCCCGCGCTCGCTCACCGCGCCCTCTCGGCCAACCTGAACGTGGGACTGTTGCTGCCTTGCAATGTCACCGTGTACGAAGAAGGCGACGGTTCTGTCGTCACCACCGTAGACCCGGTGGAAACGCTCGGCGTCCTCAAAGAAGATTCGGTGGCGCATGAGGTTGCCGTGGAAGCCAGAACCAGGCTGCAGCGTGTGATTGCAAGCCTCAAGTGATCCAGATGAGCGGCTTTTTGGCAAGGAGATTAATCTCATGAACGCAACAAACAAAACAGCCCTCGTCATCGCCTTTGTCATCGTCGTAGTGCTTTTCCTTCTCTTCGGCGGCGGGGCGATGACAGGAGGAACGATGAGTGGCGGCATGATGGGGAGCGGGATGATGGGCGGTATCAGTTGGATGTGGATACCCACTTTGCTTACCCTCGGCATCGGCATTCTACTCGGCTGGGCCATCTTCGGAAAAAAGTAAGTTGCCCGACTGGTGGAACGCGCTATCACACAACACAGGCCGCCCAACACCGGGTTGCACCCGAAGTT
>LDXN01000083.1 GCA_001443445.1 Candidatus Dadabacteria bacterium CSP1-2
TGGCTCGTTTATTGGAGCCGAGAGCATTTGGTTTAGTTGCAATGGCTGGAGTGGTTCTCCGTTTTGGAAGTTATTTTGCTCAGATGGGTGTAGCACAGGCATTGATTCAAAAAAAGGATATTTCTAATGAAGATATTCGTGCTGCGTTCACTTCAACTTTAATTTTAGGCCTGTTGTTTTTTGCTTTAGCTTGGGCTATTGCCCCATTTGCAATATATATTTTTGATAATTCAGAGGTTATACCCGTCATAAGGGTAATGGCGTTTTCATTTGTATTGACAGGGCTTTCTACAACTGCATTAAGTCTATTACGGCGCAATTTAGAATTTCGGAGTTTAGCAATCATCGAGATCAGTTCATACGCACTAGGTTATGGCGGAGTTGGAGTGAGTTTAGCGTATAGCGGTTTTGGTGTATGGAGCCTTGTAGTAGCCGCTTTAAGCCAAAGTGCACTTTCAGCTATTCTTTCCTATCTTTTTAGCCGACATGCTGTCTCTTTTATTTTTTTCTGGAAATATTACAAACAACTTTATTCCTTTGGAAGCCGTGTCTCAATTATAAGTTTTTTTGAGTTTATTGGTTCAAACTTAGATACGCTTGCAATTGGACATTTTTTAGGAGCAAATCTTCTGGGTATTTACAATCGAGCTTTTATGCTAGTCAATTTGCCCATATATTATTTAACTACCAGTTTCTCCAGGGTTCTTTTCCCATCATTCAGCAGAATTCAGTTAGAAATTCAACGATTAAAAAAGGCATATTTATCCGCAATTACGTTGATTGCGGCTTTAATAATTCCTGTGTGCATAGGAATAATGGTTGCTTCAAGGGAGATTGTCTTACTCATTTTAGGTGAAAAATGGAGTGCCGCGATCCCGGTTCTTCAGATTTTAGCAATTGCTGTTCCAATTAGCATGCTATCGCACTTTGGGGGAATTGTTTGCGATGCGACTGCAAACCTAAACTCCAAGTTTATTATGCAAGTTACTTATGTAATATTGCTTGTGATTTTATTTTTCTTCTTTAGACGTTTTGGACTTACTGGTTTTGCAACTGCGATTGTTGTTGGTGAGTTATTACGAAACTCGGCATACCTCTATTTAATGAAACGAGTATTAAAGACTAGTTACAAGGAAATGTTTAGTGCTTATCAACCAGGATTGATAAACGGATTTATTGTTGGGGGAACAATTTTTTTAGCTTCATTATTTTTGCATCGTGCGGGCAGCCCTGTCTGGTTGATATTTTCAGCACAACTATCTGTTGGCTTTCTTTTACTTGTTTTTCTAACGTTTATCAAACCACACCAAACATTAAAAAGAGAAATTAAGGCAGTACTTTTGAATCTTTCCTTTTTAAAAGAAAGAAGTTTATATCTTTGTAAATTTATTTCGTGGTATCAAGAATCATAAATAAATCTCCAGTAGCGAACTACCTATGAAAATCGGCATAGCAGGTCCGATGACCCTTAGATTGTTAAATTGCAACTTTCGGAATGCAAACGAGATCCCGATCGGCTATGACTTTCCTATGATTTCAATGCTCATCAATGCGTTGTTGAAACGTGGTCATGAAGTAGTTGCCTATACTACCTCGGCCGGAATAGGTCATTCGATTGTCTATCGGGGGGAAAATCTGATTATTTGTATCGCTAGGAGAAGAGAACGTTATGCAGCGCGGGATTTATTCAAATCTGAGCGTAAAGACCTTGTTGAGCTGATGCGTAGCTGTCCTGTAGACATCATAAACGCACAATGGTCGTATGAATTTGCGTGGGCAGCTCTTGATTCTGGAATTCCAACACTCGTGACTTTGCACGATTATGCACTAACAATCCTAAAATATCAATTCGATGGCTACAGATTTATGCGTTTGATAACGAATTACATTGTATTAAAAGAAGCGCAGTACCTGAGCGCAAATTCTCAATATTTATTCAATCTTTTAAGTAAAAAAAATAAAAGGAAGACGCGTGTAATTCCTAACTTTTATGCAAGGAATCTTGAAGAATACTGTTCAAAACCTGAGGAAAAATCAAATTTTATCATTTCTGTTAGTAATGGTTTTGGGCGACGCAAGAATATTTCTACTGCCTTAAGGGCATTTTCTATAATAAGACTAAAGAAACCAGATGTGGAGTATCATTTAGTTGGTGATAGCATGGAAATAGGTGGTCCGGCTTATCAATACGCCATAAAAAATAAGGTAACTGATGGAGTTCGTTTTATAGGAAGGCTCTCTTATGAGGAGTTAATCAATAAGGTTAAGAAGGCTTTAGTTTTTTTGCATCCTTCGAGAGAAGAATCTTTTGGAATGAGTGTGTTAGAAGCGATGGTAGTAGGAACACCCGTTGTTGGTGGTTACTGTAGTGGGAATATACCTTATCTTTTGGATAACGGGCGTCTTGGAGTTCTTTGCAATATTGATTCTCCAGAGGAAATCGCAAAAGGAGTTTTGAAGATTTTATCAGATGATTATTTTGCTATTTCACTCGTCGGAAATGCAAGAAAGTTTTCAAGAGATAAGTTCTCTGAAGATATAGTTGTCAAGGCTTATATAAATTACTATCGAGATATTTTAGATATATCTCAATGATTGCAAATAGTAAGAAAATCATAGGTGAAAAGTTAAGAAAATTGGAAATCTTACTCAACACACCCGGAGCATTTAAAGCTCGTATAGAAGGATGTTATTTTGAGCTATACAAAATGGTGCATCGTCTATATGCAATGGGGTTAAGACCAAATACTATTCTAGACATCGGGGCAAATCGAGGAATGTTTTCAAAGTGTGCTTACTATATCTTTCCTGATGCTTCCATTTATGCTTTTGAACCTTTAAAGGATTGTTACGAAGAACTCTGCGATTTGAAAGGCACGGTCATTAAACTTGAATGCTACAACATTGCGCTTGGTGATAAACCGAGCGAGGTTTTCATTCACAGAAGCATTTATGATTACTCAAGCTCGTTATTGGAGATGGATGATTTGCACAAACAAGCGTTTCCATATACAGCAGGCGAGCGATTGGAAAAGGTACAGATCCAAACACTGGACGCAGTTTTAGCTGGTAAGCGTATAGAAAGACCCCTATTGATGAAAATTGATGTACA
This sequence comes from Candidatus Dadabacteria bacterium CSP1-2, assembly GCA_001443445.1. Taxonomy (GTDB): domain Bacteria; phylum Desulfobacterota_D; class UBA1144; order Nemesobacterales; family CSP1-2; genus CSP1-2. The sequence continues at coordinate 3,113 of LDXN01000083.1, forward strand.
AGGTTATGAGAAATTCGTGCTTAGAGGTGCCTCTGAAACTCTTAAACAGACTGATTACATTGTGTGCGAGATGTCGTTCCACTCTTTATACAAAGGACAGGCATTATTTGAAGAAGTGTACCGTCTACTAATCGATGCTGGTTTTCAATTCCGTGGACACATTGGAGAAGTCCAACATCCTGAATCAACCGAAGTATTACAAATTGATGGGCTTTTCATTCGAGAAAAGTAAAAGAAATTCTGAATCAATTTGCATTCAACAGGGTATATAAGAAATGTTGATCTCAAAACCGAATAGCTCAATTTATCTGGGACAAACCTTCTGGTTCATAATTCTTGGGATCTTTGCTATTCTTTGGTTGTTCTACCTCGTGCGCCACGATTATTTTTACTTGATGGCAATGACAATGGGTCTCGGAATTGCTGTTCTGATTGCCATGTTATTTCCATTGGCTACCGTTGTTGCTTTAATTATCACTGGTGTACTGCCTAATGTTTTTCAGATGACTGGCTATCTTCCCGAGGGTTTTACTGTAATAGGCTGGGGTATTAATGCTTATGATATTGTTTTGCTTTCGATGGCTGGTGCAATCATCTTGGAATCAATCATAATCAAAAGAAAAACTTCTAAGCAAAATTCTTTAGGGTTATCAATTTACATTATCCTTTTTGCCATTTGGTTATTTTTTGAGATTTTAAGGAATATAAATGAATATGGACGTTCAGCGCCTGGCGAGTTTCGGTATCGCTACTTCATTCTAATTTCACCTTTGTATATAAGCCTGTTCTTTTCTTCAATTGAAGAGAGAAAAAGACTGCTTAAGGTGCTTATTTTCTTCTCTATTTTTTTCACTTTGGCATGTATACCCATTATTGGCACCCTCAAGGGATGGTCTATCGGGGCTCAAAGCCGATTTCTTCCTTCTTCTATTTCACTTGGATTGATGTATGGTTTAGCAGCATTATTTTTATCCAAAAAATATGGGTTGCTAAAGTTAAGCAATATATATTTGTGGATTATATCTATTCCTGTAGGAATCCTAATTTTAATTGA
>LDXN01000084.1 GCA_001443445.1 Candidatus Dadabacteria bacterium CSP1-2
CGGATTTATAAGCTCGATTAATCCGGGTGAATCCTCCTGTCTTGCAGAGATGTCAATTACAATAACTCTTAGGTTTATGCCTACCTGTGGAGCAGCGAGTCCTACTCCAGGGGCATCGTACATAGTTTCAGCCATATCATCAAGGAGTTTTTCAATCTCTTTATCTATCTTTTCTACTGGAGTGGATTTCTTTTTAAGCCTAGGATCTGGATAAGTGAGGATTTTTAAAATAGCCATAGCAGGCTAAAATCCTAACCAAAAGAATATAGTTGTCAATGAATTAAGTAAGGGCAAACGGGTGATTGCCCCTGCACCTAGGTTTAGCCTTCATTCATCTTCTTTCTGAGCTCTTTGCTAGGTCTAAAGTGAGGAAGCTTCTTTGATGGAACTTGTACGGTTTCCCCTGTTCTAGGGTTTCTGCCGCTGTAGGGTTTATAAACTTTTGTAAAGAAACTGCCGAAACCCCTTATTTCAATCCTGCCACCGCCTTGAAGCACATCGGTCATGTGATTGATAACCGTATCAATTATCTGCTCCGATTGTTGGGGCTGAAGACCAAATTTAGCGGATAATTCCCTTTCAAGTTCTGATCTTTTCATCTCAAGACCTCTCTTTACTATAAGGATTTAAATCCAATTTATTTAATTTGACATCTATTGTCAAGAGTAAAAACTGTTTACTGTTGACAACTCTTTCTGAAGTAACTATGCTTTAACGAAGCCTGTAACAGTTTTCGGAGCACAACATGATGGGGAGACTCGAAAGGATATTAAACAAAGCGGATAACTTTAAAGAATCTGAAAGATTTGAGGAAGCAATCAGGGAACTTATTAAAGCACTAAAAATCGCCCCTCACGATCCTGATGTCTATCTATCCTTTGCTCTCACTTATGATGCGATGGAGGAATTTGAAACAGCCGTTGCTTATTTCAAAAAAGCCCTTGAGCTTGGTCCAAAAGATTGCTACATCCTAACGCAATTTGGAATTACTCTAGGAAGAATGGGTCGCTATAGTGATGCCCTCACGGTTTTTGAAGGCGCCCTAACAATTGAACCAAGCTATGTCGTTGCAAAATGGAACCTGGCTTTAACCTTGAGGGCTATTGGATGTTACGAGGACGCACTCTCTGAATTTATGCAATGTATAAGAACTGATATGGACTCTGATTACATAAAGAGCGAGGTTCACTATCAACTAGGCTTATGTTACTTTGATATGGGATGGACACCTGAAGCACTTAGAGAATTCAACAAACAGGTTGAACTTTTCCCAGACGATATTTGGGCTCATCTTTCAATCGGAAACTGCTACTTAGATTGCGGATGGGTTGATGAATCAATAAACAAATACAAAGAAATCGTTAGTGCTTGTCCCGATTTCGTACCTGCTTATAACTCCCTTGCTCTTTCTTTGGCTGAGAAGGGGTGGTACGATGAAGCTCTGGATGTTTTAAGGGTGGCTCTTGAGTATGCCCCTGAGGACGAATCAATTAAAGACAATATAGATTATATACAATCTCTAAGAGACGATGAGAATGGATTCAAAGGAATAATAACCTACTGTTTAATCAACCAGATTCTAAAGAGAAAGCACTCCTTAAAAAATAGTCCTTAATTTTTCTTGGGTCATGACTAGGATAACACAGAAATAGTGTTATAACTACTAGTTATGACTAGAAAAAATAAGTATTCAAAAATTGCAAAAATTTCAGAGTCAAAATTCCGTGAATTATTGAGGTTGTTGTGTATTAATTTGAGCGCTATCCAGATTGCTCAGATAACAGGGTTGAATAGAAATACAGTTAACAGATATTTAAGGGCCATAAGAGAAAGGATAGCTTATATTTGTGAATCAGAATCGCCACTTAGTGGTGAAGTGGAAATAGACGGGTCCTATTTTGGAGCAAAGAGATTAAAGGGGAAGAGAGGTAGAAGATCGGGGGATAAAACCGTTGTGTTTGGGGTATTAAAGAGGAATGGTGCAGTGTATACGGAGATAGTACTTGATTGCTCAAAACCCACAGTACAAAGGGTTATAAGAGGGAAAGTATCTTTAGATTTTGTTATACATTCTGATAAGTGGAGGGGATATAATGGATTAGTTGGTTTAGGATATAAGAAACACATGAGAATAGATCACGAGAGAAATGAATTTCTAAAGTGATCATCACATATTAATGGGATTGAAGGGTTTTGGGGTTATGCTAAAATGAGGTTAGCTAGATTCAGAGGGATTAACAAATCAACGTTTTATTTTACATTTGAAGGAGTGTGAGTTTAGGTTCAATTTCGTGACAAAAACTTGTATAAATATTTACTGAAGATTTTTTCAGAAATATCCCCTCTTCTAATTATGACCCTATTTCATTTATTCAGTTTATATTAAGCTGTAACTGTCCTATTTTTTCCCCTAAGGGAGCAATTGCACATCTTGATCGATTGCCAGGCCGATGTCACGCACGAAGACCTTGGTGTCCGTTGTACCGTCGAGTCGATTGCAGTCCTCAGTTCTTAACGTATCGTTGAAGGTTCCAGCCGGAACTACTATAGTCTCGCCTAACGCTTGCACTTCCGCTTGGTCTTCCGCCACCTCAGGTGCGTCTTCTTGACTGTAAATATCCCCGACTACAGGGTTGGCTAGCATAATGATCCCCGGTTGATTACCGGGCTCATCTGCTCGCCATGCGCCTTCGTGAGAAACTATCACGCCGTCCTCGAATATGTCAACCTCCTCGCCGAAGTAGCAGACAGTACCATCCGGCGCCTGGGCGAAGAAGTTCCGGGAGACCTCAATAAGCTCATCGTCCACGAGTTCCATTTCCTCTAAAACTCGTGTGGTTACGTCTGCGACCACTTCAGTTTCATCCAACACAGTAATTATCAATAGGATCGTTGCGCCCTCGTCATCCACGCCCTCAAGCATGCTCTGACTGTCCACCACCACCGGGAAGAAAGGGTTGTTGATGTTTAGCGAGAACTGACCGGCATCCGGGTCGCAAACCGCAATGCTCACGTTGGTCTGTGGGCACGCTCCACCCCCACCATTTGCTCCTCCGCTGCCATCGCATCCCACCGCGAACGCGACTACAAGTCCTACAATAAGCACTGCAAATATTTTTATACGTTTCATACTGCACCTCCTGAATTGATTTTATGTACACAATATCACGAAGACAATTACGGGAACCTTTCCTGAACATTACATCTTGGAAAGGTAATTATCCAGCCACTAAGGCACTAGGACACAAAGAAAGAATATGTTTAAAAAGGAGTCAGGAGTCGGAATAAAACAGAGAAACCCCGTTCTTCTGACCACTGAATTCTAACTTCTAACTTAGTGCCTTTGTGTCTTTGTGGCTAAACAGTTACTTGGAAAGGTTTACAAAATGTGAAGAGATAATTTTCAAATTTAAAAAATTCTCTCGATACAGATACTTACCTCAAGAACCACTTACCCAACACCTTATGAGGTAGTTAACGAGCTTTCTCAAAAGAGGCTCTCGTTGGTAGTTTAAAGTTTAACAGGCCAGCAATTAGTCCAACTCATCTCGTTCGGTGCCAAGGATGTTGCCGTTAGCAGCGTCCAGAATGACCTCCAAGCCATTGTCCAGTTCCACCTCGTAGACAAGCGTACCGTTTTCATTTTCCAACTCTACCTCTAGAGCTTTGGTTCCGGGATTGGCTGCTTCGGCGGCTGCCCGAGCCTCGTCGGCAGTGATGCCGGTTTGGTCTGGTGGGACGTTGGCTTCATCCCCATCATCATCCTCTACGTCACCCGCCTCATCGGTG
>LDXN01000085.1 GCA_001443445.1 Candidatus Dadabacteria bacterium CSP1-2
TAAATGTTGAATGTTGACGGGCTGTTGCCCAAATCCTAACTTGATACAAAGTTGATTAACAATCGAAATGAAGAGACAATAAAATCAATAACTTAGAAAGATGAAAAGTTGATGTTTTTCCCATAAATGTCCTAAAAAGCTATTTGAGCAACAGCCTGTCAACATTCAACATTTATTATCCCAATTCTTAGATTTGTTAAATGTTGAGACGCGACCCCTAGATTACTACGACCCCTAGATTACTACTGTCTAGCTTCAGCACTGCTCGATTCACACCTTTTCAATTAAACAAACAATTCATTCTATTAACAGTATCGGGCCGCTGTCTGTATTTTTCACAGTCCCAGAGAGAGATACATTTTTTCTATTAGAGCTTTTTTCAATTTCGACGATCTTTTCTTCTGGTCCGTGTATGGAGTAGATTGTACCTTCGGGGGTTTTAATCACATGTGCATGTGGTTCGTTTTCACTGCAGGGCTCTGTACTAATAACGGCCAGCACTTTTTCCCCGTCGGGTGAAGAAATCAGGCAGACTATGTCTCCTTCTATGATCTTTTTTGCCGTCTCTTGGGGTTTAAGAGGTTCTAAAGAAAACATGCTAAAAAGCCAAGCTCTATTATTTCCACTAACATTTCCGGTAATTCTTTTTATCCTTTGAGGATTATTTGCTAACTTTTGTATTTCTTGCTTTGGCCCGGAAAGGGTATAGGGCTTGCCATTTTTATCAATAACTAAAAGCACTCCTTTACAATTTGCATACTGGACTAAAGAATTGACTTTTCCTTCATCATCTTGCTCCACACAAAAAATTTGTCCCTCGATGGTTTGCAACTCTTTATCGGAAGCAAAGCTGGAAAAGCATAATATGGGTATTAAACTTAAAGCTAACAGTAGTGAATATATCTTTAAATTCATTAATTATATTATCGCACGGTTGGTTATGCTTAGTCAATTAGCGAGTTCTCCGCAATTTTAGTCTATTTTACAAATTGCTATAAATATAATCCACTTAGTTGTTGTTTTTCTTAAACCATATAACTTTTTTGTAGTTCATTTGATTTTGTTGATGATGCTTTACAATAAGAGCTTGAGTTTTGTCCAGAGCACTAGGATTAGGTGAAACAAACTTCTAGTAGCCTATACTACGGCCAATATAGTTTTCAGTTTTAGTGATTGTTACGGCAAGGTCGCTGACGAAACTCGGAAGATTGAGTTTTTCAAAACAACCTAATTGTCTTTTAACATATGCCTCTACGAACAATTACGTTTGTATGTCATCCGCGTGTCAAGCTTTGGATTCCTTATGATCAGCGGCTGGTATAAACTTGTGTTTTCCCATCCTGATCAAAGGTGAGAACATCGTAAGGCTCGCTGTAGGCACCCTCCATGCCTGGTGAACCCATAGGCATCCCTGGCACAGTGATGCCTACCACCTTAGGCCGTTCTGTTAGGAGTCGTTGAATCACATCAGCAGGTACATGCCCTTCAACCACGTAACCGTCAACGATCGCAGTATGGCATGTAGCTAGAGCATCGGGAACCCCATGCTTCTTCTTAATTGGTGTAAGATCGGATATGTCGTAAGCGGTCACCTGAAAACCTTGCTCGCGGAGGTGATTAACCCACTTTGTGCAACAGCCACAGGTAGGTGTTTTGTAAACCGTCATGGTAGTGACATCAGACGGAGACTTAGAAAACGCTGAAACTGTCCACAAACCAAGAACTACCATGGCTACGCCCAAAGCAAAGCATTTCCAAATTCGATTCATTTTCGTTTACCTCTCGGCTTTTGATTGCAATAAAGCTTAAACAGCACTCGCTGCTTATTATACCGGATATTTCCGTGTAGTCACTGTTGCTTTTAACTCTAAAATCGGTAATTTATTCTCCTGAGATATTAAGACTTGAGATACTCTAAGCTTTTTCTGCCAACTCTCAAAGAAGATCCTGCCGATGCCGAGGTTATTAGCCATAAGCTTATGATCCGTGCCGGGATGATAAGAAAGCTCGCGGCCGGGATTTATAATTACCTTCCCCTTGGGCTTCGTTCAATAAGAAAGTTTGAAAAGATAGTCAGGGAAGAGATGAATAGGGCAGGGGCTATAGAGCTTCTTATGCCATTTGTTCTTCCAGGTGAAATGTGGAAGGAAAGCGGAAGGTGGGATAAGTATGGAAGAGAGCTTTTAAGATTTAAAGATAGGGCAGAAAGGGAATTCTGTCTTGGTCCCACGCATGAAGAAATTATCACTGATATAGTTCGTAGAGAGGTTAGGTCTTATAAACAGCTTCCTCTTACGCTATATCAGATTCAGACAAAATTCAGGGATGAAATTCGCCCCCGCTTCGGAGTTATGCGTGCAAGGGAATTTACTATGAAGGATGCATATAGCTTTGATGCCGATGACGAAGGGGCAGATAAATCCTATTGGGCGATGTATAACACATACTATCGAATTTTTGAAAGATGTGGGTTGGAGTTTCGTTCCGTACTTGCAGATACAGGGAACATTGGTGGAAGCTCCTCACATGAATTCATGGTTCTTGCTCCTACTGGAGAAGATGTGATTATGAGCTGCAACAGGTGTGAATATGCAGCAAACCTCGAGTTTGCTGAGATAGGAGATGGAGAAGAACGTGAAGGAGCTATGGAAGGAGATAAGGAAGAGAAAACGGTTCAGGAAGTTCACACTCCAAACCTAAAAACGGTAGAGCAAGTGGCTTCTTTCTTAAAAGTTGAACCTAAAAGCCTAATAAAAACCCTGATAATCGAGACTGATAACGAACCTGTTGCTGCGCTTGTAAGAGGTGATCATGAACTGAGTTTAGTCAAACTTAAAAAAGCAACCGGTGCAGACACAGTTGAATTTGCTACACCAAAAAGAATAGAAGAGATCACTGATGGCCCTTTAGGATTTAGTGGCCCTGTAGGAATCAAGCTAAATATCATTGCTGATAGGTCAATTAAAAACATAAAAAATGCAGTTACAGGCGCGAATAAAGGGGACTATCACTTAATTAATGTAAACCTCGGGAAAGACTTTCAGGTAAATCAATTCGCTGATATTCGGGTGGCATCAGATGGAGATCCGTGCCCGAGATGCCTAGAAGAAGTTCTTCGTTCTAGCAGAGGAATCGAAGTAGGGCATGTGTTCAAACTCGGCACAAAATATAGTGAAAGTATGAACGCAACATTTGTTGATGCAAATGGTAAGGAAAGATTTTTCATAATGGGATGCTACGGGATTGGAATCGGGCGCACAGTTGCAGCCGCAATTGAACAAAATTATGACGAGAATGGGATCGTTCTTCCACTTTCTCTTGCGCCCTATGAAGTTGTGGTTTTGCCGCTAAATATGAAAGACACACAAATAAAAAGTGTAGCGGAGGATGTTTATAGAAAACTGAGTGACCTTGGAGTTGAAGTACTTATTGATGATAGAGAGGAGAGCGCAGGGGTTAAGTTCAAGGATGCAGACCTAATTGGAATCCCCCTACATGTTACAGTCGGACCAAAAACTCTCAAGGAAGGTGCTGTAGAGATAAAGCTTAGAAAGGGTGGGGTTTCTAAGAAAGTAAAGATTGAGGAAATT
>LDXN01000086.1 GCA_001443445.1 Candidatus Dadabacteria bacterium CSP1-2
TGTACTATCAGGCCGGGGGGACAGCGACCGTGGCGACCGGTGTGAGGCTGACAATAGAACCCGGGGTAATCTGGAAACTGGGTGTTAACTTGCACATTATTTTGACTAAAAGTTTCGCATTAAATTGACCATTCTCATAATTATTAACCGGAAGGATATATGGCAATATCCCTCCGGTAAGATCGAACCTTTAAATAATCTCTGTTGATGCTATTCTCACATGTTCTCCGGCCACCACATTGCATTTCTCAGTAGCTGCTGCAATAAGAGCCCCTCTGGCAAGTATATTGGCTCGTCTAAGTAATCCTCCGGAGCCTTGATGTATTGCAAGTATTGCTTCATCAGAGAACAACTGTTCTCTGATTCCTGCTATTTCAAGATGGTGTTTAAGATACCCTGCCATCTCTTTTAACTTTAATCCCTCCATATGTCCTCTGCCTACAACCCTTGACGCTAACGGCCGGGATGAGTGATACATAAGCTTATCTACCAGGTTATTCTGTCCTGACAGTATTACCGGCATCAGGGGTCTTGAATCCATCTCAAATTGCCCTATAGTGTGGAGTTGTGCAAACACCTCAAACCTCATAAGGTGTGCCTCGTCTATAATCAGCACAGGGGTCTGCTTTCTCTGAGATATTTCTATAAGAGAATCTCTTATGCGCTTTAACAATTTAGCAATGGAATTACCACTGTTTTCTGCATCAAGGGCCATGCATATCCCTCTTAATATCTCCAGCACTGAACCAGTGGATGCTATAATCGGGATAGCCCTGTATACTGATGGGTGAAGTTTGTTTTGTGCATATCTTAATGCTGTAGATTTGCCCGCTCCTACCTCTCCTGTGATAACACAGACTGCTCCGATGCTTATTGCATAGGAGATTCTCTCTGCTGTCCCCTGAAGGGGGGCTGTAGTGTATAGGTCATCTGTCCTTATATCTTGTGCAAAGGGCTCTCTGCTGAGAGCAAAAAAACTCTTATAGTTCGACATCATCTTTGCTCCCTCCTCCAAACAGGCTGCCGCCTCTGTAATGATCCTCCGGCATGGTGTCTGCCTGATTGCCGTCCTCAACAATAATCTCTGTCTTCTCCCTCTGCCTTTTTACTCTGCAATTGACATTTAGATCTATGGGTATGAGCATGCCATAGGATTTATTGTTATAGAGCGCCTCTATCCTTGCAGGATCATTCTCATGATAGAGCAGCGCTACGGTTCTTCCAATTAGTTCAACAGGCGCCTCGTAAAGCCTTTCCATAAGAGATATGCTCCTGTCTTTGGACACCTTTCTATTCACCTTCTTCCTGAAATGCCTTTCTAAATCCCCTGGCGCCTCTCTTACAAGATGGATATGATCAATGTATCTCTTAAGCGGGGTCTGCTTTGTGCTTGAATGCTCATGATGGTGATATTCCTTGTCTACCCATTGTGTGAGTCTTTTGTTTAACTCCTCAAGGCTTAATCCGTCCGGTATTGTAGAGAGAACCTGCATCCGTATTGTTTTAAAAAGCCTCTCTATTTTGCCCCTCCCTTCAGGTTGATATGGTTTTGAGTGTATGAGGGCTATCCCAAGGGATGCAGTAATATGTTCAAGATGATAGGATCTGAAGGTGGGGCCATTATCTACATAGAGTTTTCTGGGTAAACCCCTCTTGCTAAAAGCCTTATTAAGACAATCAAGAAAACTCTCAATGTTCTCTTTAAGATAAAACTCCGCATGGGGGATCAGGCGGCTCATGTCATCTATGAAGGCAAACAGATATGACTTCCTCTGCCTCCCATCCACATCTACCTTCGGCCCGTGCAGGCAGTCAGCCTGCCACATGTCATTTGGCAGTTCAGCCTCAAATTTCCTCCTGTCAACCACACTAACCTCTTCATCCATAACCCCGTGTGTCTTAAATAGTCTGTATATCGTGGCATGGCTTGCCTTAAGGTCTATGGAGACAATCCCCTTTCGCTGTGCCTCTTTTAAGAGCACAGGAAGGGTAGTACTCCTTAACTGTCTCCTAAGTTCCACAAGGGCAAGGGCTGTCTCCTCATCTATTGCACGGGGTCTGCCTCTGTCAGCCCTGTCTCCGGGATAAAGACTCTCAAGCCTGCTGCCGGATGCATCATAAAGCCTTACCCATCTCTTTATCGTTGATGGGCTTATGTAGCTCCTGCCTGTGAAGGGAATATCCCACTGGGAGGCGGACTTCTCCCTTATAAGCCTCTCCTTCTCTCCCCTCGTGAGCCTTCTTGCTCCCACCAGGTCGGCTATAACACCAAACCGAAACTGCGCTATCCTCTTTTTTACTTCCTCATCCATAACACACACCTCCTTTTTGTTATTTTGGACAATCCTAAACCGGATATCCCCATTTGTCGCCGCAAAAAGAAGGTGGGGTCGTACTCAAAGTCGAAGACACTCACAATGTATTGAATGACTCACTGGTATGATTGAACCTCTTAGAAGCTCTCCGATAACCTCAACCGTAGGGAGTTTTATGTTCTTCTGACGTGATGCCTGAAATATCAACCCGGAAAACCAGTACTGCTGATTCTGTCGTGGAAGAGACCTGCGCCATTTATTACGTCTTATCTTGTATAGAAGGGAGCGTAAAATAACAAACCTTGAGGACTGAAACCGCCTCCAATGGGTAGACGGCCTCATAGTATGAACAGACTTACAATCAGGGCAGAGATACTTCTTTACCCATAGCCTTTGTACAAACCCTTGAAAATACCTTCCGGCAAACCCATGTCCCCAGAGTCTTATCCCCTTACACCTCGGACACCTTTTGGGTCTTGACCACGGGTATTCCTTACCTGTCTCAAATAAATCCTTTACTCTTACAGCAAAATATATTATCAATATAGAGTTGTTGGGAGGATAACTGAGAGACATTCCTGGCTAAAGGGCCCCTTAGTTATCCTCTTCCTTTCTGGTTAATCTAATCTGATAAAGTAAATCATTTATACAAAAGATTGTGAGAAAAAGGAAGGGGTACTAGATAATATAATGTGATAGGCTAC
>LDXN01000087.1 GCA_001443445.1 Candidatus Dadabacteria bacterium CSP1-2
TTCCTTATGCCAGAGGCAAGTGTCTCAAAACTTGTAAGTCTTTATGCACAAAACAGGCTTGTAGCTGAAGAGGTTGTGCAGCTCAAAAGATACTTTGGTGTGAGCTACCAAGCAATGCTCTACAGACTAAAGGATTTAAGATTCATTAGAAGACCCAAGCTTCAGGAACTTCTGGAGACAGACCCCGCGACAGTAGAGATAGCTCTATTTGGATTTACAGAAGAGAGCGTGAAAGACCCTGAGCGTCTACCTGAGAGATACTGCAAGCTGGCAGTCCAAGCTTATACAGAACGAACGATTTCTTTCGAAAAACTAGCTGAACTTTTAAAGTTGGATTTAGTTGAACTTAAAGAAAGGTTATCAAAAGGTGGTTTCTATTAAGTGATACAGGGAATTCGTAGAGATAAGCCTATGTGCCTATTATGTGGGTTAATCGTATAAAGTTCTACCGATTTCACACCTTTTGGCACGTTTTTTGAACCTACAATGTATCCACCTAATTTCATTGAAGAAAGGGAGGTTTTAATTATGGAGCGAGATATTAAAGAGTTTATATCGCCAGTTTTAGATGAATCTATAAAGACATATAAAATTTGCTGTCCACTCCATTTCTTTGCCTTAGGAAGACTTAAAGAAGTTTTAGGAAAGAATGGATACGAAATTGCTCATCCTGAAGGGATATTTTTCCATCGTCCCAGTCGAGAGCTTATTTACGTCGAAACAGAACTAGGTAGATTCTACAGCCCTTATACATTTAAAGTTATAACTACGCTTGATTTGGATGAATTGGAGAACCTTTTCTCTCAGGCATTTCTTGAAGAGTATAAAAATAAACACGTACTTATTGAGGGAACTGAGTCATATAGAACTCAAGACAGCCTAAGCAGTCCAAACTTTGATGAGATAAAAGATACCTTACCTCAAGAAGTTCTAACTATATTAGAAAACTCCTTATGGAACTTTGAAGACTTTTGCAATAAATTTTCAAAAAACAATCTTTCCAATACGCTCGGGATACTATTCTATGGCCCTCCTGGAGTAGGAAAGACTTTCGTCCTAAGGAGCTATCTTAACAAGCTTCTCCGTGAGAGAAAATTTACAATAGTCCAGGTTTATCAGGAATGCCTTGAGCATTTCAATATATCAGTCCTTTTAAACAGTTGTAAGGCTTTGTTCCCTTGCATCTTACTCTTAGAAGATATAGACATTAAGTTTAAAGACCGGCAAGAATCAGCGATGAGCTTAGCCGGATTCTTGCTTGAGACATTTGAAGGGTTATCACAGGTAGAGAAGGTCGCACTTATCGCCACATCAAACAATGTAGACGTTATAGAAAAAGCCCTGCTGCGTCCTGGGAGAATTGACTACCTGGTAGAGATTGGAAAGCCTTCTAAAACTGCAAAAGAGTTAGTGCTGTCTAGATATCTTGACGGCCTAGACCTTAATCTACCACTACCTCTGAGAGAAACACTCATAAATAATGCTGATACATTTGCTGAAATGAAGGGAGCAGTTCAGCACGTATTGAGAACTCATGTAATCACGGGGGATTTTCCATCTATACAAGAAGTTACAAGGTTGATAAGGACTTGGAAGGAAGCAAAAGTTGTCGGTGGTTTAGAAAATGGAGAAAGGAGGATGGGGTTAGTGTAAGAGAATTAATCTCTAAGAAATAAAATGATTAGTAATATGAAACTAAGAAAAAAGTAATGTGTGTCTAAAGGAGGTATCAAATATGATGACCGATCTTTATACAAAAGTAGTCCTTACAATTATTGCCATAGCTCTTTGGGGATTTTTGTTTAAACCGATTTTTGTCTCGGAAAGCGTTGGTGCATCAAGTCAGGTATTGGATGTCAATATAAAAGAAATAGGTGGTCGGACGGTCAGTGAAAAAATTCTCGATGTAAACATAGAGAGAATAAATGGGCGCACCTTTACTACCACTATTCCCACTGCTCTTCCCGTAGAGATAAAGAAATAAGCAGAATTTATGGCTGTTCTACAATCGGTAGATGAGAGTAAAGTGGTGGGAGGGGATTAAGAAGATTGTATTCTTTCTCATTAAAAAGGTTTATCAATTTTAACGTTTAAGGTAGGGTAAAAATATGTCAAAAAATCTTTCAAAATCAAAATACCTCTCGGGTCTTCAGTGCGAGAAGCGTCTATGGCTTGAGATCAACGATCCAGATAAAGCTTCGAAGACACCGGAATATCAGCAAAGGCTTTTTGATCAGGGTAAGGAAGTTGGAATTCGTGCTCGGAGATATTTCGAGGAGGGTTATTTAATTGATAAGGATCGTTTAAAAATTTATGAATGCGTCGAGGAAACCCGTGATGCAATTGCTAGAGGAGAGTCAATAATCTTTGAAGGTACTTTCTTTTATGACAATACCTATATAATGTCTGACATAATAAAAAAGAATGAAGATGAATCATGGGATTTTATTGAAGTTAAGTCAGCAACGGGTATTAAAGACGAGTATATACCGGACTTAGCGGTGCAAAAATATGTTTTAGAAGGATCGGGGTTAAAGATAAATGGAACCTGGATTATGTACATAAACAGAAAATGTGTCTATCCTGACCTTTCAAATTTGTTTGTGATTAAGGATGTAAGCGATAGGGTAGAAAACATAATCCATGAAGTGTCAAGAAATATAAACACCTTTAAGAATTTGATTCTACTGCAGAATGAACCGGAAATACTTATCGGCCCACATTGTAATAAGCCATACGCATGTCCTTTTATGGAGTACTGCTGGCAGAACGTGGGCAACAGAACTGTCTTCGATATACCCAAACTTGGTAATAATAAAAAATACGACTTAAGAGAAAGGGGAATAGTCTTACTTGAGCAATTACCCAACGATTATCCACTAACCGATGTTCAACGTAAATACATAAACTGGATATTCAACGGGCAAACGGAGATTGACTAT
>LDXN01000088.1 GCA_001443445.1 Candidatus Dadabacteria bacterium CSP1-2
TGGATGGAAAGGAACAAAGTACCGATCTGATTTCGGGCCTAATACTGATGCAGGCACTATTTTACGTTTTAAACACGCAGGCTAGCGATCAACAAAAAAGGGGGTGTGTTTGGTATGTGTAACACAATCTCGTGTGCTTTAACAATTCATTTAAAGGAATATTCTGAGGGGAGGATTTCGGAACCTTTCTTTTTAGTTTGATTGAGGTTGATGAGGAAATATGCTTTTCTGACGACTTAATAGCATTACTTAATGCTTACTTATGCTGTAGAAGTCTGTTTTATCGTATATTATCTGTAAAGATCTGATTATTTTTGTTTTATATTAGCAAATTTTTACTGATTAAAGTATGATTTGATTTTAAACTGGAGTTAAGTTATATCGTAGACTAGAGCTTAGTCACCTTATGCAGATCCTAAAGGATATTTTGGAGATTGATGGTTTAATGCTAAGTTAGACTGTCAATACAAAGAGAAAATGTCACCTGTAAGTAGATTCTCAATAGGTAGAGTGTTAGTTTTATTCCTTTTAGTTTCATAAGATGTAATTTCCTTAAAATCCAGATACCGGCCCTTGTATTTTATCTTTATAGAACCATCTAATCTCTTCTCTACCACTACCTTAGCCTTAGCAAATGATATTCTATACTTATCAGGAAGTATCTGGAATATACGATTCCTGAAGGAGATAGTATTATCAGACATAACGGTTCTTTGTTCTTTTATAGAGAAGACTGACTCAAGGTTTAATTCCTTTGGTAAAACCCTCCAAGCACCCTCTTTATCTTTGGGAGGGTTAGAGAATTTCTTATTAAATCCTGGTAGGAACTTATTGTGGAGATAATTGTTAGCCTTCTCTATAGAGGATATTTTATAGAGTTTTAATTCCTTAAGGAGCCTATCCTGGAAGGTTCCAAATAATCTCTCTATTCTACCCTTAGCCTGAGGGCTACCTGCAATAATAAGCCTTACACCAAGCTCATTTAACGCCCTTTGAATCTCTGTAGGGCCATAGTCATACCTGAGATTTACCCTGTAAGAGTAGTGCCTTTGAGTTATGAAATGACTTGCCCTGAAATAGGTTCAGGGCTTGCTCCATCAGTGTATAGGGCAGCCGGTATCCCCTTTTTCTCTATAAGTCTCTTTATAACCCTCATATTGTTCTCTGTGGAGTCACTATCCACAAATAGAGCATAGGGAACCTCTCCTGTAGCATCATCTATAGTGGCTATAAGCCAGATAGTGTTTTCCACCAACCACTTGTGCTCAGAAGAATCCATCTGAACTAAAAGTCCACTCTTAGGCATCCTTGCTCTCCTTGTACGGTGTCCTGGTGGAGATTTGCTCTTTGCCCTGAGACCTGAGACAAGTAGAAGCCTTCTTATAGTCTCTCTGGATACCTGAATCCCATGCTCTTCCTCTAGGAATTCCCCAAAATGTGAGACATTAAAGCCATTGTACGTATTAAGGTAGAGATTAAGGATGGTTTCTTTTGTTTCCTTTCCTATAGTGGTCTTGGGGGGTTTCCCTCTATTACCATGTACAATCCCCCTAAGATCGGCTTCTCTAACCTTGTTCTTAAGCCTTATTATCTGTCTTTTGGATAAGCCGAGTAATGATGCTGCCTGGTTGTTAGAGATTTTTCTATCCAAAGAGTTCTTTATTACTTGATATCTTGTAATCTCTTTCTGGCTCAAGGTTATCACCTCCATAGGGATTTCTACCTCCTGATGGGTAATTTCTACTCAAAAGAGAAATTATCCCGAAACCCGGGGGGGTGACATTTTCATTTTGCACTTAACTAGTGACATTATCATTTTGCAACAACAAAAAACTGTTTGCATGTTGACAACTCTTTCTGAAGTAACTATGCTTTAACGAAGCCTGTAACAGTTTTCGGAGCACAACATGATGGGGAGACTCGAAAGGATATTAAACAAA
>LDXN01000089.1 GCA_001443445.1 Candidatus Dadabacteria bacterium CSP1-2
GGCCAGTCAGACACATATGTAGCAATCATCCTCCCGCTCGTAGAAGATCTAGCAGGCCGGGTCTAAACCGGGCACCTAGGTAACAGAATAGACCGGGAACATAGGTTAACAATATTACATGTCATGGAGGTGATCTATCCTGAAATAGGTTCAGGATCTATGGCATGGAAGAAGGTGTTACCTATGGAAGAAAGAGCTCGGTTTGTTTTGGAAGTAGAAAAGGCAGAGATGTCTGTTGCTGAGTTATGTAGAAGGTATGGAGTAAGTCGGAAGACAGGATACAAGTGGATAAGGCGTTATTGGGCAGAAGGTCTTGATGGCATAAGGGAGAGGAGTTCTCGACCTCATACTTGTCCACATAAGACAAACCAAGATTGGGAAACGAGAATCATAACAGAGCGAGTTAAGCATTCCAGCTGGGGCCCCAAGAAGACAAGAGAATTACTTTTTAGGAGTAGTTTGGAGGAGAAAGTTCCTGCTGCAAGTACTATAGGAGACATTTTAAGACGCGCTGGATTGGTAAGCAGACATAGGCGTCGAAGTAGGAAGACCTATTATAGTGGTCCATTGACAGAAGCTATGTATCCGAATCATGTATGGGCAGTGGATTACAAGGGGTGGTTTAGGACTGGGGATGGGAAGCGTTGTGAGCCTTTGACCATAAGTGATCTTTATAGCAGGTATGTAGTGGAGGTTAGGGCATTACCCGATCAGAGCTATGAGCAGGCACGAGGGGTATTTGAGAGGGTATTTGAGGAGTATGGATTGCCGGAGATAATAAGGAGTGATAATGGTGGGCCATTTGCATCAAGGGGAGCTGGGGGTTTATCCAGGCTTAGTGTGTGGTGGGTATTGTTGGGTTTATAGCAAAGGGGCATCCTGAGCAGAATGGGGTACATGAGAGGATGCATCTGACGCTTAAGAAGGAAGCGACAGTTCCTGCATCAAGGAACTTAAGAGAACAGCAAGGGAGATTTGACATATGGAGGGAGGAATTTAATGAGAATCGTCCACACGAAGCACTAAAGATGAAGGTTCCAGCTAAAAGGTATCGTCGATCCACAAGAGTGTGTCAAAGAGGGATAAATAATAAAAAACAGATTAAGTATCCTGAGGGATATAAAGTAAGACGAGTAAGGAGGAGCGGAGAGATTAGATGGAAAGGGAAAATGAGATTTGTAGGAGCGGCTTTAAAAGGAGAATGGGTAGGAATAAAACAGTTTGAAGAGGGTCACAACCAAGTGTATTTTGATTACATATTCTTGGGAGATCTATATGACATTGATTATAAAGGACTCAGACCCATGGTAGGAGTGCATGAGAATAATGTGAAGAAAGGAGAAAAAGTGTAACCTATGTACTCGGATTAAAGTGTAACCTATGTCCCCGTTCGCAAAGGTGGGGGATAGCCGAGGTTTTCTAACCTCGGAATGAGATGGTATGGATACCCCCCGATTTAATCTGGGGTTAAGCGTATGCCCAAATGAATTTATTGGGTAACACTCTGGCATGACAAAGAGTACGGACTAGCGGGGTTAGAAAACCCCGCATATGCTGAACCCCAGGATTTGCTTAAGATGTTCGATAGCATTTTCTGGTCGGATTACAAAACCCTGATCCCTGCGATTCCTATGACTG